>JASJDA010000448.1 GCA_030065755.1 Prochloraceae cyanobacterium
CTCCAGTCAAGCACATTCCGATTACACCTACTTTCTGACCAGTAGATTCTTTTTGAGCGTAACGACAAAGTGCTTTTAGCCACTCGACAATGGGACTCGATTGATTTTTAGCAAACAAGTAAAATTCTTTACTGATACATAATTGCACCGTATATTGGAGCATTTTGGGGATGGAAAGGGGTTGGCAGGGTTTTCCAAAAAGCCTGCGGGAGATAAACCGTAAAATTAGCATCGGCAAGTCTTCGAGCTAAATCAACGCATTCAGGGATCATTCCTGGTAATTCATGCATCAAGATTACCCCAGGGCCATTACCTTTTTTATATACTGTACGTTTTGTTAATGGCTCTTTTCCAAACGTAAACTTGATCAAATCTTCCATTTTGGGGATAAGAAAAGCAAAATTATCATTATTAATACTTTTTTTTATTTTAAGGCAATAATTTAACCGCCTAAGTTGTCAGGCAGAGCAATTCGAGTAAAAACACTTCAATAGCGGCTGATTCTTTCAATAGGAGATAGAAACCAACTTAAGAGTCAAGGTAGATGCCTTCCCTATTACTCTTGATTTTGTTTGTTGTTAACTCCCTAGATTTTTCTGCCAGTCTCTTGACTTAATTGCCAAGCAATGGCATTGAGAATTAAATGTCCATTTCCCGTACATTGTTCTTGATATTCTTCTTGATTAGCTATTGCTAATCCCAGTTTTTCTATAGTTTTTCCATACTTTTTATCTTTAGCTAGATCTTTTTCTTCTGCTGTTAAAGGTCGGTTTCTTTCTAAAACTGTTTTGATAATTTCCACGTAAGGCGAAGCTTCTGCTGCTGTCTCTTGCACTTCAATTTGAAGTTTGGTTAATTGAATAATTTCTTGAGCACCTTGCACTACAGGTAAAACGGTTTGACTTTCTTGTGTCGCTGATGAAGATTTTAGCTTAGGAGCCTCTGACGATACATAGAAAATATTGTCGTCATTAATTCCATCGGGGAATTTTTCTACTTCTATTTCCCCTTTTGACCACATTTGTTGGATTATTGACAAAGCTTTCTCTCGATTTTTCTGAGTATCTCCTCCTTGACCTTTGACTTCTATCAAGATTCCTTCTTGTTCTTCTGGTGGTTTTCCCAGTTCACTAACAGCGACAAAATAATTGACTAATGATTTTGAAGTCATTTTTCTTAGTAAGAGAAATTGTGCCTCTAGGATGATAATACAATTTTATCGTTTTATTAGTATAAATGAACTTAAATCAATGAGAACGCCGATGAGGATTTCTCATGAAGAATTATAAATATTCATTATATTCATGGAAACAGAGGACAAAAATCTAAAATTAGTGAATTAGTCACTGTTTTTTTGTCATTGGTTTGAGCTTGTATATTTTTTATTATTGCGAATCAAATGTCTGTCAACAGCGAGCTAAACCAATCTGTTAGTGCTTCAGGCAACAGTGGGTCGAGAGGTCTGTTCATTGCCGTCACAAAATCTTCATCGGGGTCAGTGAGTCTTCTAAAGCTGTGATCGAGTCCAGTCAAAATGTGAATTGTGACATTCTTATTTCCACACTTTAATAACGCTTGCTCCATCAGTAATGCCTCTTGTGGAGGCACATTACGATCGAGTGACCCATGCAAAATTAGCACTGGACATTTGACCTGCTTTACGAAGGCAGAGGGGGGGTTATCGAAATGTTCTTTTAAATTCTGCAAAGACAAATTTTTTGACCAATTCTCATCTCCCAGTTGAAAAAATTTTTGACCCAATTTAACACTAGCAAAGAGCTCGTCACTCTGTTTGTAAAGCCAATACATCAGCGGGATATTTTGCTTAAAGTTATTGATTTTAGCTGGCGCTCCTTGCCAAAATGTCTCAGATTGCCATTTGAGAATTTGTTCGAGATTGTTATAGATTCCTCCCTGGCAAATGTAGAAGGAAATATTAGGGTCAAGGGATGCTAATATTAAAGCAATAACAGCTCCTTCACTTTGTCCGAGAACTCCTATTCTTTGACTATCTATTTCTGGCCAACTTCTTAGCTGTTGCAACGCCATTTGTGCATCAAAGACTAAATCAAACAGACTTGTAGTATTAAAATATCCTTCACTTTGACCACAACCACGTTTGTCATATCTAAAACTAGCAATCCCCAAATTTTCCAAAATTTGTGCTTCATCTTTAAATAAATTTCGTTGTGGAAAAGGAATGGGAAACCAATCGGTTTTGGTATTATCTATATTTCCATCTCTTGTTTGAGGAAAAGAACCTCCAATAAAAAGACAAGCAGGAGATTTTTTTGATAAAGACGGTAGAGTCAGTGTGCCATAAATTTTCTGTCCCGACGATTTAAAAAATTCAAGTCTTTCCATTTTTTTAACTGAGAGTGCTACTCTCAATTTATACTCATCCATCGGGTGCAAAACGGGCGCGGCCAATCATCTAATAGATCCATACCTGTTGCTGCAGCCAAGACACCTAAGAAACCAGCTATCACTTCAGGAGCAGCCGTGGATAAAATCTCTACCAAATCCTTCCAACCCTGCATTTTAGCGTGTTCAAAACACACTTTCAGCACTTCTATAGGCGGCAACTCGCGCCCACTCCCTCAAATCAGTATGTTCAATATCATCTGGAGAAAATATTCCATCTCCTATAGTGTGCTTATAAAGGGACTGGAATATTTGGCGAAAAGTAGTCCAAGCCTTGGGTTTCACCCCCAAATTGTTTGGAGATCCAACTCTGGGTACAACCTAATCCAGAGCGCGATCCGGCACGGATCCGCGTAGCGGCGCGCTTTCTGGGTAATAGCCTTCTGAGTTTTAGCCAGGTGACAACAGAATTGAAATATACGCCATCTGTCACGTTGCCTACTGGTTGCTGCTTCAGGACACAATTCCGCTACGTCGCGTAACTCAATCTCACACCCTAGTTCGGCACTTAATTGAGGATCTAATCCCGTTCCCACCAGTAACGAAGCTAAAATCTTCATCTGGATATCTATGTGTACGCATCCTTCCTAGGAGTTGGATAAATTCGTTTTGGGTGAGGCTTCTATAATAATCTTCAAAACCATCCAAGCTGCCGAAGAGAGTTAAGTAGCGATCGCTTGCTGCCCCAAGATTAATCTGAGGAGTTCCAAAGCTAACCAAGGTAAGACACCCATCAAAGTCGTTAGAACCTCTGGAGTTCCCGAAAAACCATCCATCTAATTTAAGAGCCTCTGCGTACCGTTTAAAGCCAAAGATAGCTAAATCTTCAGGGTATTGAGATCGTAAATAGTCAGCAAACTTTTCTAAGCGTTCTAGACAGGCTTTGCTCCACACAGACGATCGCATTTAGAGAGGAACTGTTTCGAAGCTGAGGTAGTTTGATTAGAACATCGATTCAGTATTCAAAATTCAGTCTAATTCAGAGGTTTCGGAGTTGCTCAAAATTTGATATTTCATTGACGAGCACGTCTGGTCAAAGTAATTTTTGAGATTACTGAATCGGTGTTCTATTTCCCTAGTCTTAGAAATATCAATAAGAATAATTAAATTTACGTTCTTGTCTTGAGTTTAAAAAGTTCTCCAGTCTAAAGTAATAGTTATCGTTTATTTGAGCAAATTTTCAATATTGACAGCCCCACTATTTTACTTACGGTACGGTGTGAATCAGTTGCTCTTCGCTCGCTCAAAAGGTGTTAGCTTTTAGAATTTGTGGTCATTGTGGTGCTCAACCCGAAAATATGCTTGTCAGCCTTTAAAAAAAACTAAATGTTGCTGGGCTTAGTTCTGAGGATGAATAATTATGACAGGAAATACAGGAGATAGAAAAAATAGAAGTGATATAACAACACAAATTTGGGCATCAGTAATATTTTTTCTGATTATCTTTTTATTGTATGTAATATTAAAGTTTTACCCAGGCTTGACAGGAGCGATTACAGCCAAAGACTCAGTTGTAACTGAGTTGGGAAACGTAATTGTAGTTTTTTCCTTTATCTCTCTAGCACTCCAGAGTTCATTAGGGGTCTTCGTCAGTAACTGGCGAAGACAAAACAAAATTGATTTTCAACGCCAAATTACTATTTTAAAGACAGATCTAGACGAACTCAAAACTCAACTAGAACCAATCAAAGTTTCACTAACAGAAGCGAGTCAAACAACAGTAGACTTGAGTAAAGCAGAGTTGACTAAGTTAAGAGAACAACTTGCACAAACCAAGGTTGAGCTCAAAAATGCTGAAAATAACCTAGACCTCTACACAGAGCAGACAAGAAACATTATCTCTCGCTTGAGTTTACTGGCGGGGATTATAATTAGTTTAGCGGGTGTTCGGATTTTACAACCCTTTACAAATGTCACTCTTGAAGGAGAGCAACTGACTCTTTTTAATGCCATTGATATTCTCCTGACTGGTGGACTATTAGCTGGGGGAACCGAAGGTGTACATCGCCTCACTAAAGTTTATGAAAGTATCACCGATTTAAGTAAAACTGTAGGGAAAAAGTAGAGCAATTGACACCTTTTTTGAGAATTTTCGTATTCTTGAATAATGTTTTGAAGATTTTTCCCTTTAACTATATATAAAAGGGAGTGCGTACATTGTTTTAAGAAGCAATGCATTGAGAATTTAAGATTGCTTCTTTGAATTTTTGCTCCCGCTCCAACCAGACAGCAAAAATCTCTTGTCTGCCTCCAACGTTTAGATTACAGCCGGATTAAACTCTGCGCTTATTACCTCTGCCTCCAGCATTATGCATTTTTACTTCTGTTTTAGATTTTTTACTCTCCAATACCTCAAGTTCAAGTAGACCTTTTGAAATCGAGGAGCTAATTACAAAATTGAGTGCTCATCATCACTTGCAGTTGTTGATCTTATTTCATGGTCTTCGCTAATGTGTTGAAGACAAAGTTGGTGAAATTATTGGGATCTAGGGTGTCATTAACTGGCCTATCGGTTGCTGAAATAGCTTTCGAGGCTCCGATCCCGCAGGGATCCGCGTAGCGGCGCGCAAAACTGAAAAAAGGTCGTGCTTGCGATCGCCAAAATAGCCCAAAAATATATTACAAAGCATATGACAAATTGACGTGCGGAAAGTGAATTATATCAACCGTGCTAAAGGGAAAGCAGAGGCGCAAAGATTACTAGCGGAAACCTTGAAAGCGCAAGGGGGTCAACTAGTGTTGCAAAAAGAGGCTATTTCAGCCTGGAGAGAAGGTGGCTCTCAAATGCC
>JASJDA010000001.1 GCA_030065755.1 Prochloraceae cyanobacterium
CCAGAACATTAGAAGAGCGATCGCTCCTCTGTTCTTAACTATTCAGAATCTAATACTTTGTTAGAGCAATATAAGCCTACGTCTTGTTGTTCTGCTGAAGATAGTTTTTGATATTGTTCGTAGCTATAGAGAATTTGAAATCTTTTGCGCGTACAATCGCAGATTTTTACTGCGTCTTCTTCAGGTAAGTGTTGTGTGGCTTGCTCCATACACTTAGGTTTGTAAGTCGTAGCAAAATCTGAGGGATAGCCTCTGCCTTTTGTTTGTTGGAGATTTTCTGTTTCTCTTGCTTGCAAACTGCCGTAGCCAATCGCAGAAGATGCTACTAAAAATACGCCTATTAGAGATAATTTTTGAAGTTTACTTTTCATAGCCTTAAAGTAATTCTTAGATAAATTAGTTGTATGAGAGGCTTTCAATCTTTTTGACCTCTCTCGCTGCTAAGTTTATACTTTATTACCTTATCCTTTTTTAACATAACAGGCAAATTTTTTAGCAGCGAACGAGCAAAGAAGTGCTTAATTTTCCTCTGTGTCTAAGACTTGGTTAGAGCAATATAAACCTACGTCTTGTTGTTCTTGTGATGATAGTTTTTGATATTCTTCGTAGCTGTAGAGAACTTTGAATCTTTTCATGGTACATTCGCAGATTTTTACTGCGTCCTCTTCAGGTAAGTGGTTTTGGGCTTCCACCATACAGTCAGCTTTGTAAGTCGTAGCGAAATCTCTGGGATATCCCCGACCTTTTGTTTGTTGGAGATTTTCTGTTTCTTTTGCTTGCAAACTACCGTAGCCGATCGCAGAAGATGCTACTAAAAATATACCTATTAGAGATATTTTCTGAAGTTTAGTTTTCATTGTTTTCAAGTGATTCTCAGATAAATTAGTTTCCACAAGTGGTTTTTCAAGTTTTCAACTATCAATAAGCGCCATCACCCCCGACTTTATGAGTTATGATAGATTCTTGCACTAAGTTAAGTCAAGTGTTTGTGCAACTCACAACTTTCTAGACTAATTTGTTTCTCTTCTAGTTCCTCGATCGAATCATTTTTATCTGAAATCCTTATCTATTTAGTTATTTTTTTATTTTTATTTGCTATGATGTAGGGTAGTCTTAGGAAGTAGGGCGGCATAGCCAAGCGGTAAGGCAGGGGCCTGCAAAGCCTTTATCCCCAGTTCGAATCTGGGTGCCGCCTCTAAAGTAATACTAGTATTAAACTTTTTGGCCAAAAAACCAGACCTCAATCCAGCTAAGTCTATCGGGGAGAGGATTTTCCAACCTGTAGTACGGGAAATATGGCAAAAATTGTCAGAAAATCCTCTGGTTTTTAAGGTGTAGAGTATCAAATTCTTATGTTAAGATTATCAAAATATGTAATTTGTAATTTTTAATATTTAGAGATTTAAGATGGCTAATTTATAATTATTCCCCTACTAGGAATAAAACTAAGCATAGCCAAATCTTTTTACTAACGATTTTAACTTGTTAATCTAAATAAAACACATCTGAGAATGGTAACAACTTCTACCACAAAAGGAACAGAACAAGAGAACTCCCCTAACAAATCTCTAGAAAACAGCCTCAATAGACAAATGATAGCGATTCTAGACTTTGGTTCTCAATATTCTGAATTGATTGCCCGTCGCATCCGCGAGACGCAGGTTTACTCGGAAGTGCTTTCATATCGTACCACTGCCGAACAAATACGTCAGCTAAATCCCAAAGGAATTATATTTTCTGGAGGGCCTAATTCAGTATATGACAGCCACGCACCTCAATGCGACCCTGAAATTTGGCATTTGGGCATTCCCATTTTGGGTGTGTGCTACGGAATGCAAATTATGGTGCAACAGTTAGGGGGTCAGGTAGAAACAGCAGAAAGAGGGGAATACGGTAAAGCATCCCTATACATAGACGATCCTACCGACTTACTAACCAATGTAGAAGATGGTTCTACTATGTGGATGAGTCACGGGGACTCTTGTGTAGAACTACCAGAAGGATTTGAAAAACTCGCCCATACAGACAATACATCCTGTGCGGCGATCGCCAACCACGAAAAGAAACTATTTGGCGTGCAGTTTCATCCTGAAGTAGTCCACTCCCAAGGAGGAATTGCCCTAATCAGAAATTTTGTCTACCATATCTGCAATTGCGAGCCAACTTGGACCACAGAAGCTTTTGTCGAAGAATCAATTCGGGAAATTAGAGCTAAAGTTGGAGACAAACGAGTATTACTAGCACTATCTGGCGGTGTAGATTCTTCTACCCTCGCTTTTCTACTACACAAAGCCATAGGCGATAAGCTGACTTGTATGTTCATCGATCAAGGCTTCATGCGCAAAGGCGAGCCAGAAAGGTTGGTGGAGATCTTCGACAAGCAATTCCACATACCCGTAGAATATGTTCTCGCCCGCGATCGCTTTCTAGCTCGCATTGAAGGCATCATCGATCCCGAAGAAAAACGCCGTCGGATCGGTCACGAGTTTATCCAAGTCTTTGAGGAAGAATCCCAACGTCTCGGCCCCTTTGACTATCTCGCTCAAGGCACCCTATATCCAGACGTAATTGAGTCAGCAGATAGTAACGTAGATCCCAAAACTGGAGAAAGGGTAGCGGTCAAAATAAAAAGCCATCACAACGTAGGTGGTTTACCAGAAAAACTCCGTTTTAAGTTAGTAGAACCACTACGCAAACTATTTAAAGACGAAGTGCGCAAAGTAGCCCGCTCTATTAATTTACCAGAAGAAATCGTGAACAGGCATCCCTTTCCAGGACCTGGGCTAGCAATTCGCATTATTGGAGAAGTTACTTCCGAGCGTTTGAAAATTCTTCGCAAAGCGGATTATATCGTTCGTGAAGAAATTAAAAATAACGGAGTGTATAACGATTTTTGGCAAGCTTTTGCCGTATTGCTCCCCATTCGCAGTGTAGGAGTAATGGGGGACAAGCGTACCTACGCTCACCCGATCGTCTTGCGTTTGATAAAAAGCGAAGATGGCATGACTGCTGATTGGGCGCGAGTACCTTACGATTTACTAGAGACAATCTCCAATCGGATTGTCAATGAAGTTAAGGGCGTAAACCGCGTTGTTTATGACATTACTTCTAAGCCACCTGGAACTATTGAGTGGGAGTAAAATTCACCCTATCGTACAGGCGTTTGAGAAAACGTCTGTACAGTTATTGTAAATTGCAAAATGTCAGAAGAAATCAAACCAGGAATCCTTTATATTGTAGGAACGCCGATCGGTAATTTAGACGATATTACTTTTCGAGCGATAAATACCTTAAAAACAGTCGATTTAATTGCTGCAGAGGATACTCGCCACACAGGGAAACTCTTAGAACATTTTCAAATAGATACTCCACAGATCAGTTATCACGAAAATAATAGAGCTTCTCGTCACGGGGAATTATTAGAACGTCTGGGAGAAGGAAAGTCGATCGCTCTGGTTTCAGATGCGGGTATGCCTGGCATTTCCGATCCTGGTTACGATTTAGTTAAGCTGTGCGTAGAAAGGGGAATATCTATAGTTCCCATACCTGGGGTAACTGCGGCGATAACTGCACTAGCAGCCTCCGGTTTACCTACAGATCGCTTTGTCTTTGAAGGTTTCCTTACTACTAAAAGCAAGCTCAGAAGCGCTCTTTTAGAAAGTTTAGCTGAAGAGTCGAGAACAATAATTCTCTACGAATCGCCCCATCGGTTGCGCAAAACACTCAAAGACTTAAGAGAAGCTTTAGGGAAAGAAAGAGCCATAGTAGTGGCACGGGAGTTAACCAAATTATACGAGGAGATTTGGCGAGGGACAATAGAGAAGGCTGTTGCTCATTTTGGCGGCGATAAACCCCTCAAAGGAGAATTTACCCTTATTATTGGCGGTACTACCGAAACCAAAATTCCCACTATGTCAGATGAAGAAGTCAAAGAAGAATTGAAAAAAATTATGAAGCAGGGAGTATCGCGATCGCAAGCAAGCAAGCAATTAGCTCAGAGAATCGCTCTTTCTCGTCGCCGCATTTACGAGTTAGCTTTAGAAATCTAAGTTGCTTTGTTTTTTTTAATCGACATTTACAATCTTCTAGGTTAAACTGGTTATGAGTACGTATTGTTTATTTTATCCCAGAAAGCGCACCGCCTCCGCTTTGCGGTACGGCAACTGAGCCAGAATGGGAAGTTTTGCAGGTCTCCAAGTTTTGAGGTATTTTCATGAGAGAACAAGGAGCATACTCCAAACCAATTCGCTCCTTAGAAGATGCAATCAATCGCTGTCAAATACAGGGTATGCGCTTGAGTCGGCAGCGTCTATTCATTCTAGAATTGCTATGGGAAGCTCGCGAACACCTTTCAGCAAGAGAAATATACGATCGTTTGAATCAACAAGGTAAAAGTATTGGTCATACTTCCGTTTATCAAAATTTAGAAGCTCTTTCCGAGCGAGGGATTATTGAGTGCGTAGAACGCTGCGACGGTAGGTTATACGGCAATATAAGTGACTCTCACAGTCATGTCAATTGCTTAGATACCGATCGGATTATTGACGTTTGCGTCGAGCTACCAGAAGATTTACTCAAACAAATCGAAGAAAAGACTGGGGTTAAAATTACTGACTACAGGATCGACTTTTACGGTTATAAAAATAGCCCAGAAAATCCAAACAATTGTCACGACGATGAGAGCGATCCAAGCGGGAAAGTTTCGTTATTTTTCTCTGAAAAAGAGGATATTTCTGAGGTTTAATGTAGTGCGATCTGGGCTTTTGGTAGAGGTGCTGAGCGATCGAAGTAAAAATTTTAGATATTAGGTCGAGTACTGGGACCTAATATCTAAATGTCAATATTTGTTAAACGGGGTTTTTCAAAGGTTTTTTAAATAGTAAGGTAAACTTAGGGAATCTTACTAATTAATTGAATTAGGAAGACACCTATAGTTAGAGTCGTCACAGCTTGGAATGTGTAAGCAGCTGTCCATTTGAATACCAACGGATTAAACATTTTTTTATTCCTTTTTTTTTATTGAGTTTTGGCCGAATCCTCTTTTCTAATCTTTTCGATTAATTATTTGAGTGCCATTGAGAATATACCACTTTATTAAGTGACCCATACTCTGCTGTTCTTTTTTAATCTTGTCGCAGTTATCATTCAAATATTTTTATGTCAAGTACGTATAGCATTTACAAACTAAAATACAATGAGAATATAAGAAATGCTTATTTTATTGACTATTAGACTTTAACTAAATTCACTTATTGTAAATTGCGCTACTAGATATTAAACCAGTCTTTGCCTTGGATTATTTGAAATCCACCTGATGTTTTACAATCCTTAGCAAATTCCCGTATTGCTTCTTTGAGATATTTGTCTAAACCCAACCAACTTCGGACAAAATTAAATACTCCCCACTGATTTTCTACTTGTTGTTTGAGTAAAAAACGTAACAAATATTTCAGAGGTTGCTCGTTATCTTTAGGACTATATTCAGTATCGGGTAATGGTTTTTTAAACCTAGGTATGGGTTCGCCATTGATAACGTCAATATAGGAAAAGAAAATAGTACCTATAGTCTGCACTGGAGTAACCACTGTAGCTACTCGATCCCTTAGAGAATCGCAACTAAAAAAGTCAAATAAACTAGCATATTCAGTCTCGATCCTTTCTAATAAAATCTTTGTTGAGGTTTCATTTTGTAGATAAGTTTCGCATTTAATTGGTGCCAAAATAACTAGACGTGGAGAGTCAAGATTACTATAAACCCTTTTGAAATGAGCAACAATATCTAAAGGGCGATTTCTAGCATAGTGCCACTTCCCTTTTGCTTCCATTAATGCCGGAGTATCGATCGCAATTAAAACCGCAACAGACTCAGTTAAACGCTGTCGAACAAATTCCTGTTCTTCCTGGTTTTCAGAAGCAATAACATAGGCACCAGGATAGTCCCAAAAATGCAGTCGCAAAGAAGAATTTTTCCCTTTTTCACCTAAATCGAAAACAAAAGATCGAATCGATTTTGCTCCCGCAGCAGCTTCCGTACTAGCAACACCACCACTCTTAAGATGTTCGTTTAAACTTTTTAATTCCGCTAGTTTGCTACCCAAAATAGATGTAGTTCTTTGGTCTGGGATCAATTGTATCCTAGTTTTCGCTATATTTTGCTCGTATTCGTAAAACATCGAGGCTAACAAACTAGTCTTACCCACATATCTAGCACCGAGCATGGTAATGTTAACTTCGCGCATTTTGTTTGCTGTTTGTTAGTAGTTAGCTATAGAAAAATTGGAGATAACTCGATTGATTTGCTGTTGCTAGCCGATCGACCGATTCCAGCCATTCCTTTTGTATTGTACGCAGACGATCGAGATCTTGAAATTCCGACCAAATTTGCGATCGAGTGCGATCGAGAAATATTCGCCACTCGTCTTCCACACCAGCAGCGCGAAGTACGCGATCGATAAACTCTTCTACTATGGCAAAAGCGGCTTGAGAGGGTTCGTTTAGTAAATCTTCTAAAGCATTTTCACACCTGTATATAGCTTCAGAATGAGCCGTATGAAGACACTCTAACACTTGAGAAGCGTTAGGAGATTGGGAAAGTTTTAAAGATGCTGCTTCGTTGGGAGTGAGAATATCTAAATGACGGCGAATGCGATGCTGGATAAATCCTCGATAGGATAGTTCAAAATCAGCCAGTATCTCGAATCCAAATTTAATTTTACTAGGTTGTTCTGGAATTAGTTCTTCTGGGATAACAGAGGCGATCGCCCTTAAAAATTCCGCACCTCTAACCTCTGTAAGTCCTCCTAAGCGACCTTCTCTAATTAAGACTTCTGCTACTTGAGATTTTACTCTCTCAAGGGATCTTTTTAGTCCCCGATCCAAAGACAGAAAATGTTGAGACAAGTGAGATCGCACTTCATTGAGATAAATTCCATAGGCAATGTCGTAACCGCCAACTTCAAAATTTCTTTCCTCTATTTCTTCTATCGAGGGAAGACCTCTATCTTGTCTGCAAGTTACGATCGCATTTTTTATCTGATGCTTGAAGTCGATATCTTCTTCGTGACGCTGTTGTCTTAATTGTTCTAGTAGTTGGGTCAAACCTTTGGTTATATCCTTGCGAAACTGATTGAACAGAGGGACAAACAAGGGAGATATTTTATCTTCTTCAACTACTACTCCAAAAGCGCGACGCGACTTGTCTATTTCTGCATCCACTTGTGCCTTTACTTGCATTACCTCTTCTTGAAACAAACTGAGATATTGGCGATCGACTGATTCTATATTGCTTGCTAGATAGTCGAGGACGCGATCGAATACTTCTATAACCTCTTCTGTTTTAGAACAGTCAGCAACGAAACAGTCAATAACTCTCATGGTGTCTAGATTTTTCTGTAGAGTTTCGCACCCTTTGAGATTATTTGTTCTCCGACTGTGGTTGAGGATAATAAACGATCGTCGCGGAAGATTATTTAAGGCACTAGCAGCAGTATCGTATAGTAAGGTATCGATCGGCTGCCATTGGTAGCGTAAAGGATCTGGTCTTTTGATAAATAGAACTATATCGACCTCTTCTCCCAAAGTTTTGAGCATTAGTTTTTCGTCACCCAGTCGCGAGTCTCCTAAACCTGGGATGTCAACTAGGGAGATTTTTCCTACATCTGAGTTTTGAAAAGGACAGTATATTTTTACTTGTCGCACTGCTAGATGTTGGAATGACGTTAAGCGATCGTCTTCATCCCGTCTTTGCATTACATAGTCTGGTATCTCTTCTGTTTTTACGGGATATGTCTTGGGCGTACTAGATTGAAGAAGATTCCGATATTTTTTCAAGTTAAAATGGTAGTCTTCCCGCAAGTGTGCGTACATTTTTTCATCAGTAGCACTACTCGGGACTATCTGAGAAAATTTTTTGTTAGCAAAGTCTTCGATATTTGCGGGTTTGTCGTCTAAACCTAGTTCGTCGTAATAGGGATAAATAACTTCTTTGAGGAATGTAGTTTCTGAGTGGAGAGTAACTCGTGCGGTAGTTTCTCCCAGTTTATTTTCGATCGTACTGCGAACAGCGGTACAAGCACCTCCTTCTAAAGCAGGTATTTCATTATCGCTCAGTCCGCTTAAACTTTTGAGGAGAGTACTCTTTCCCTGTCCCATCAATCCCACTACCCCTATATTTAAAGTAGGACGGGAAAAACGTTCTTTAAGAGTATCTAGCTTTTTACTGACGCGATCGAGGGAGCGAAAGATTAAATCGAAATTTATCTCTTCTAGTCTGCGGGTAATATTTGGATCTAGTTCTTGGGTGAAGAGGCGATCGCGTGTTTGTTGCAATTGGCGCAGTCTATTCCCTAAAGATTGAAAGTTCGCTCTAACTGTCTCAATCTTGTTTGCCAGAGGAAGGCGCTTTTCTATAATGCTGGCGATTTTTTCTGTTCTACCCATTATCGGCATTTTTTGCCAGTGCGTCACCGTTTCTCATAACACAATAACGCTAATTCATACCACTTAAAAAAATATAGCACGTAGGATAGTACTATCAACATAGGAAAGATGTAAAAACGGTTAAGTTAAAGTACGCAGAAACTATTAATAAGTGGGGTTGGGATAATTTTAAGCCTCGCCTTTACCCTTCCCCTCAAACTGTTCTTACCTCTCATTTCCTAGATTAACTGCGATTAACGATCGCCTCCAGAAATTGACATGACTCTCTTCCTTACCTTGTACTTGGGAGACGGTATAATGTTGCGAGAGCGCTCTAACCCAGCGCTCTCGATAAATAAGTCTTCGTAGGCTTTTAAGTCCATATTTTCTGAAAATTCTGCTTCATATCGATCTATACTAGCTCTTTTCATCCTCGCTAATTTTTCTGTATTGGGAAGAAGCTTATCTAGGACGATCGCGCAATCGTTTGCGTTGTTAAAATATTGCGCTCCTGGACCTGCAACCCAGCGATTAAAACGATTATTATGTGCTAGAACTGGCGAACCTGCTGCTAGTGCTTCTACTAAAGAAGGATTTGTACCGCCTACTGTATGTCCGTGAAGGTAGAGTCTGCTGTAGAATCTCAGAGAATTGACTATTTCTTTATCGTAAATAGCTCCAGCAAATATTACCTCTTCACTTGCTGCATCTATAACTTGTTTGTGATAAGGGTTAGTTTCGGGGAAATATTTTCCTAATACTACCAGTTTGTAACCACGCTTGCGACTAGAAAATCCTGATACAATTTCTAGTATTGAATTTTCTGGTTCTGGTCTAGCTATAACCAGACCATATTGATTGGGAACCAGATTATAAGCTTTTAAAAAATCAGGATCTGCAGTAGGAACTGGTTCAGTTCCATAAGCAATTACAGTTATTTTTTTAGGATCTATATATCGAGATAAGTGTTTCTTGATTTCTGGATGATCTGCAATGAGATATTGATTTAACCAAGCCCCAAAATGTTCGTTGATATATAACCATACTTTGGCTAGTAAACTCCATTTTTGTCTCGTCCATTCCAGCCCGTCCATATTCATTATTGTTATCCGCTTTTTCAGCCAATGAAGAATGGAAAATATGGCAGTGTTATATCCAAATGTCATCACTACCCCTTCTTGTTTCAAGGCGTGAAGAGCAGATTTAAAGTCAAAGGCGATCGAGCTTAATGCACCATCATTAGGAGCAGGAATGTGGATTAACTTAATCCCGTTCCAATTATTTTCTACTACTTTTTTTCCCGTAGCTTGACAATAAACTTTTACTTCCCAGCCTCTGTTTACTAGATATAGAGCTAAGCGTTCGGCAAAAGTTTCAAAGCCCCCATGTTTTGCTGGTATTCCCCGAATTCCAAGAAATAATACTTGTTTTTTCATTGTTATTTAAATTAATTATTAAAAATCTTGTACGGGCAGAAAAAATTATAAAAAAAGCTGCTTACTTAATAGCAGTATTTATAACTTTTTTTATTCTTTTTGCCTTTATACAATAATTTATCATCGTTTCTTAAAATTGTCAAAAATTTTTCAATATTTTGCTCGATTATCTGTTTCTCCTGTGTCGCTAATAGTTTAAGAATTGGCTCTATTAAGTTAAATCTAATTGTGTGCCGAATATATCCCAACTCTTAATTTTTCGATAACGAAATATTTGTTTGTTTTATTTTAAGCTCGCATATCAAAAAAATTTTTTTTCGTCAATCAAATGTCTATTAGTAACATCGGGGATCGGAGAAAGCACTGATATCAAAAATAGCTTCATCCAGACTTTATTTTTTTGAACGCGAAGTCAAAATAAAGCTTAAACCTAGGGAATCAGGGTTTTTCTCGGATATAGAAATGTTTTTCGAGGGGAAGAATGAGATAGACATTGTAAGAATGAGATAAGTAATAACAATGAAGACGAAAATTAAAATGGGATTGTTCCTGTGGATTTTGTCGATAAGAGCAAAAGCTAAACTTCATTTATTTTTTTGACAACTTGAGGTACTCTAGATTCAACAATAAGTAAGTTAGATGCAGGCATTTCTCGATTGATTAGTACCAGCGATGGAGAAAAGGTAGATAACCCCAAGCATTTTAATCGGCTGTATCAAAAGCTTAAAAGAGCGCAAAAGGTATTGAGTCGGAAGACCAAAGGCTCTAATAACCGACATAAAGCGCGACGCCAATTAGCTAAAATACACGCTCAAATTAAAGATGCTCGTACCGATTTCCTGCACAAGTTGACTACCAAGTTGGTTAGAGAAAATAGTCTGATAGCTATTGAAGACATGTCCGTTAGAAACATGGTTAAAAACCGTAAGCTGGCTCGATCTATATCGGATGCTGCTTGGGGACAGTTATTCCTATTTTTAATAAGGAAGTCCTCATAAAGCAGTTAAGTTAAATACTCCCGCAGATAAGTTATCGTAAAGGACTTCCTTATTAAAAATAAAAGATTTTCCAGGGGGTGAGATGTTTCGTCAGCTTGATTATAAGTGCCAATGGTACGGGCGAGAATTGGTTAAAATTGACCGATTCTACCCCAGTAGTAAACGATGTAACCATTGTGGTTTTGTGGTTGAGGAATTGCCTCTTGACGTTCGCAGTTGGGACTGTCCTAGCTGTGAAACTACAGGCATAGACCGCAACATCAATGCTGGGAAAAATATACTCGCCGCAGGGCTTGCGGTGATTGTCTGTGGAGCGGACGTAAGACCTGATAACCATAGTGTTAAAGGGCAGTTACGAAAAACTCGTACATCGAGAAAGAAACAGAAACCTAGATCGTGAGGTCTGGGAATCCCGCGTCAAGGAGCGCGGGAGGATGTCAAAGAGAAACCAACTCTATGGATTCTATATATTTTCAGTTATAACTGAATTAAATTAATAAATTAAATCCAATGTCTTCCTCAGTTTCCAGTCACAGTCAATCTTTGCAGAAACCAGGGTGGCATCGCCATCTAACATTAGGAATTATTCTGAATGCTGCTGTTTGGGGTTTAGTATTCTCCTATATCAAATTAGCCCCACCCAAATACACGAGCCAATGGGGTGTAAAAGTCCTTGAAGTTAACCCAGCAGTCGAAGTTAACCTACCAGATGTCGGTCAAGCAACCTCTTCAGGGTTGGCAAGACCAAGAACGACTCACGATCCTCGAACTGATTACGTTTATATTGCTAAGAACCCCAATGTTATAGAAAAAGCAGCAAAGCTAGCTAATGTTGAATTTACAGATTTTGGCGAAGCAGAAATTACCATAGATCAAGATAGTGGAATTATCAACTTTGTTGTAGAAGGAAAAACTCCAGAAGAGGTTCAAAAAAAAGCCTACGGACTTTATCAGGCTATCGAAGAGCACGTAGAAGAGTTGAGAGCGACTGAGCTAAAACGTCAGGAGGAACAAACTCAAGCTGTTTTAGAAGAGGCTCGCCAAAAGCTCAATAATGCTCAAAAAGATTTTTCCAGCTATCAGAGTCTTTCTCCTCTGACTAGTGAAAATCAGATTAGCACTCTGGTGTTAAACATAGAGCAGTTACGTCGCGAGCAAGCTGAATTACAAGCTCAGCAACAGGGACTTATTTATCGTTCTCAACAGTTGTCTAGTGACTTAGGGCTATCTTCTCCAGAAGCTACTGATGCTTACCAATTGCTATCAGACGACCTATTCAAACAACAATTACAGCAATACACTAAAGTTGAGACCAAGCTTGGTAATTTGTCGTCTCGATTTAGCGAACAGCATCCTGCAGTAATTTCTCAAGAAGCTCAACTACAAGCAACTTCTGCTATGATGCTGCAAAGAGCTTCCTCCGTTCTGGGCAGACCAGTTACCAACAAAGAGCTAGGACAAATTACTTATCTCACCCTTAACGATCCTAGGACAGCAATAGTGCGGGAAGAACTGTTTAAGGATTTAATTCTCAACAAGGCAGAGAAACAAAAAGTAGCACGACAAAACCAAGAATTAAAAAAACAAATAGCCCAGCTAGAAGTTCGTCTGAGAAGTATAGCTACAGAAAAGTCTAAAAGCGATACCTTAAAGCACGACGTTCAAGTTACACAAGCTATCTTTACTTCTACTCTAGCGAAATTAGACTTGAGTAAAGACAGTGTTTATTCAATTTATCCTCCCATACAGTTAGTCAGAGACCCAAACTTGCCCGAAATCGATAAACCGACAAGTCCAAATCCTAAATTGGCATTCTTAGGCGGTTTGGCAGGTTCTTTTCTGGTAATTACTGGCTTAGTTTTGCTGTGGTTTGACGGAAAATCTCAATCTTTCAAGAAAGGGACAGCCAGCGAAAAAGTTTCTAATTCCAATAATTTTCCTCAAAACTAAGGAAACAAAGAGAGGAAAAATTAATCCTTCCCCTAAATACTAACTAATTTCTATTAAGATTTATGAAAATTGCATTTTTAGTTGGAGAGTTTCCTCTTTTATCGGAGACATTTATCTTTAATCAAATTGCAGGAGCGATCGATCGCGGACATGAAGTTCACATCTATGCTCTCAACGGTGAGCCAAAAGATCTTTCTAAGGTGCATCCAATAGTAGAAAAATATAATCTTATCGATCGCACCTATTATTCTCCTACTCTCCCCAAAAACAAAATCTCTCTATTTTTCAAATGTATCGGGTTATTTTTGACAAATATCGAGCGCAGTTTATCTGCTTTCGCACCCCTATTAAAATTGTTCCAGGATAATCCGCGAATTAGCACCATAAGCTGCTTATTTACATGGTTTTACAAGGCAATTTCTCTACCGCAAACAGGCTCCTACGATATTATCCACTGCCAATTTGGCACATTGAGCTCTATCGGTCTTTTGTGTCGTGAGATGGGTCTAATTGAAGGAAATTTAATTACTACATTTCGCGGTCACGATATCACCCAAATAGTTGCAAAATATGGAGAGCGTTTTTACGATAGATTATTTGCTGAAGGAGAATTTTTCTTCGCTAACTGCGAATTTTTCAGACAGCGAGCGCTCGCCCTCGGTTGCGACGAAAACAAGATTGTCGTTCACGGATCGGGAATTGATTGCAGTAAATTTACCTTTACTTCCCGTCCAACTGTCACCGACGGTAAAGTGAAAATTGCCACCATAGCTCGTCTAGTCGAAAAGAAAGGGATAGAGTACGGCATTAGAGCGATCGCTCTTTTGGTTGAAACTCATCCTCAAATTGAATACAATGTCATTGGCAACGGAGTTCTCAAGCCAGATTTAGAGAAACTAATTGAGGAGCTTAACCTCACTAACAAAGTTAAATTACTGGGCTGGAAAAAGCAGCAAGAAATTATTGAAATTCTCAATAATACTCACATATTTATGGCTCCCTGCGTCACTGCTGCTGATGGCGATCGAGACGCTCCCGTGAACACCTTAAAAGAAGCCATGGCAATGGGATTGCCCGTTGTTAGCACCTACCACGGCGGTATTCCCGAATTAGTAGAAGATGGAATTTCTGGCTTTTTAGTCCCCGAAAGAGACGCAGAAGCTCTAGCTGAGAAATTATCCTATCTCATCGAGCATACCGAAATTTGGTCGGACATGGCTAAAGCAGGTCGATTGCGGGTAGAATCGAAATATGACTTCAACAATCTTAATGACGAGCTAGTACGAATCTACGAGCAAGTACTTAAAAATAATAATTATCGGGAGGAACAGGAACAACGATCGATAGTACTCAATCAAGTTTAAGCTGTTAATTTCAATATGTCTGCAATGATTTCACCAGCAACATCAGAAAATCCTGATAAAGTTAAGCAATACATTAAGTACGCACAAACCAACCTTCAACTGTTTAACCAGCTACGGAATCAAGGCTACTCAGATTCAGACCTCAGCTCCATCCAGAGTGCTTATCACGCGGCTGTCTACCTATATACGGGGTGTTTTCGACCTTCTGGGAAAACTTTTCTTTCCCATTTAGTAGGAAATGCAAGCATCCTTGCCAGTCTGGGATGTCCCGCAAAAATTGTAGCTGCTGGAATGCTTCATGCTGCTTACTATTGCGGTGGTTTTGGCGAGAACAAAAAAGGTATTACCCCAACCAAGCGGCAAAAGTTAATCGAAGCTGTAGGAGAAGAAGTAGAAGAGTACGTTGCTAGATATACAAAACTAGAATGGAACCAAAATAATATTTCCGTTCTACAGCAGCGCTTAGATTCTCTAGATAAAATCGATCGAGAAGTGTTGTTAATGCGCTTGGCAAACGAGTTAGAGGAATACCTAGATCTAGGACTTCTCTACTGCAAAGACAAACAACAAGAATATTTCGATCGCCATCCTCAGATCGTAGCGATGGCAGAAAAGCTAGGTTTTCCTGCATTAGCCGCCGAATTAGCAATGGCGCACGCAGAAATGGCAAAAGCAACAATACCTCCAGAGTTGTGCTATGGAGATGGTAAAAAATTTGATTTTTTTATACCCCCGCGCCACCGAAAGCCAATTTTCAGAAATTTGAAAAGAGCTATTCGTCGCAAATTGGGTAAGTAGAATTATTTGTAGTTAGCTGTTAGCTGTCATCTTTAAACTTATCTCAATCTTCCTTAATTTATATGTCATTCCCGAACCCGAAAAAGGAGCGATCGCTAATGAGCCAACCCAAAGTTACAATTGTTGTCGTCCCTCGCGAGCGTTTTAGCTTTACTAGGGAGTCTCTAGAAAGCCTTTACGAAAATACTAAATATCCTTTTGAATTAATTTACGTAGATAATAAGGCACCAGATAAAGTTCGCACTTATCTAGAAACCCAAGCAAAAGAAAAAGGATTTCAACTAGTGAGTAGCGATCGATTTCTTTCCCCTAACGCAGCCAGAAATCTGGGTTTGCGTCAAGTAAGTAAGGAAAGCAAATATGTTATCTTTCTAGATAATGACGTGGTACTTTCTCCAGGCTGGCTAAAGCCTTTGGTAGAATGTGCCGAAGAAACAGGAGCTACTGTGGTTGGGCCTCTTGTTTGCCAGCACGAGCCATTACATACTATTATTCATTGTGCTGGTGGAGAATATATGTCTGCTGAAGACATGGCTCGCTTTTTTAGAAAAGAAAGCCAAGACGAGCAGTTTAAAAAACCCCGAATTAAAGAGAAAATCTATCTGCAAGACAAGCGTATCGCCGACGTAAGCGATAGACTTCAACGGCAAACAACAGGGTTTATCGAGTTTCACTGCATTTTAGTGCGTACCGAGTTTTTTGACAAAGAAGGTTTGCTCGATGAAGGGCTTTGCTGCACCAAAGAATACCTGGATTTAGCTATGACAGTGGTTAAGTCTGGAGGTAATTTATATTTAGAGCCAGCATCGATAGTAACTTTTAGAACTCATTTTCCAGCACCACCATTGGAACCTTCCGATATTCCTTATTACATGATCCGTTGGAGCGATGCTTGGGAAAGAGCTAGTCTGCTTCACTTTGCCAATAAGTGGGATTTAGCCGACGATCCTTACTTCAAGGAAAGGTTGAGAGTGTTGGGTTGGCGACGACGGATAGAAATCATTCAACCTATAGCTAACCATTTTCAATTTTTGGGCAAGAATGCCACTTTGTGGATCAGAAGGATTATCTTTGGTTTTGAAAAGATATTTAATTTTGGTCTGACTACTTTATATACTTTGAGACACTCTCAGTATATGCAAAAGTTTTTTAGGAGGGAGGTCGCTTAAGAAATCAGAAGTCAGAAGTCAATTGTTTGCTCGAACAGATCACAATAAAAAAGACATAAGTACAACTTATTTATTTTAAGAATATGATTGCAATAGTTTTAAATTTTACCCTGTAACCATAAAGTTATCTTTATTGTCTGCTTTTCGATCGAGATATACATTGATAAAAAAATCAGAATAAGGTCAATGATTTTTATCACTTAATATCTCGATCGCGATCGTACATTTTCAGTAATTTTACTGTGGTAGATCTATTGATTTTAAAGCTAACTTAATAATTAAGTTTCAATTTATTAAAGTCGTATAAAGCGACAATTTTTTAGACAAAATTATTGAGAACAACAGGAGTTATTTTATGATAGTTGATAAAATCAAAAAAAAAATTAACAGGCGCTTGAATTTAATCAAAGATAAAAAAATTAAGTGGGAAATTAACGGCAAACTTGAAAAGATTATCAACTTAACCAAAGAAGAAATAAAAGAATATAAGGAAGAATTCGATAGAAGTAAAATTTTAGAAGACCTGCAGAAAAAATTAGAAGATTTCGAGAAAAACATAACAGGAAAAACTTACAGAGGAGTTGACTATAAATCTGGCGCACTTTCTGCAGAGAAAGCACTTTATATTTATAATATTCTGAGAAAAACAAAGCCAGAAACAGTAGTTGAAACTGGAGTTTGCAACGGAGTATCGACGTCATTTTTTCTTTTAGCTTTACATCAAAATGAAAAAGGAAAATTATACTCTATAGATTTTCCAGAAATAGCAGATACAGAATACGAACCAGGAGATTTTTGGGAAGGAAAAGGAGGTTCGGTCATTCCCAAAGGCAAACAATCTGGTTGGATGATTCCAGACTATTTAAGAGACAGATGGGAATTAACAGTAGGGAAAAGTCAAGAAAAACTACCTGAAGTCTTAGAAAAATTAGAAAAAATAGATTTTTTCATTCACGATAGCGAGCATTCATATGAATGTATGTGGTTCGAGTTCGAGCGCGCCTATAAACTTTTAAGTGAAGGAGGAATATTAATGTCTGACGATATCGATCGCAATAGTTCCTTTCAAGATTTTGCTAAAGACAAAAAAAGACCTCTAGTGTATTTAGGGTCAAAAATTGCTTTTTTTGTGAAATGAACGAGCGATCGCTTTTAACTTTTAACCATAAATAGGACAGCAATTATAATTTTGGTTGCTGCCCTATTTATGTCAAACGTCTCTTAATCGTGTCAGCAATACGACTCATTCTATTGAAGTTTAAAAACAAAGCTAAAGTTAATTGGAAGGGGAGAGAAAATAAGCTATATATTAACTCTAAATAATTTGGATTAATTGGCTCTGAATGATATGAATATTTTTTTCTCAAATCTTTTGTTATCTGCTGACATAAAAAAATTTCTGTGGAACTCAACCCTCCTTTTTGCCAATTTCCTGCTTTATTTGAATCTATTCCTTTTTTTGTAGGTCGATCCGATGCACTAGAAGAACCGATTTGAGGGACTTCTAGAAAGCTATTATCAAAAGAAAGGTCAAGAAAATCATAAATTTCTCGAACTTTTACTTCTGGTTTCTCAAGTAATTCTTCAAAACGCAAAGAATAGACTCGATCGCGATCGGTGAATTTTTCTGCTGCACCAACGGCAGCATTCCATAGTTTGCTAATTGTAACTGGATGATAATTAACTTTAGAGCGAATAGCTTCTCTCAATGGAATTTTTTTAGCGCCTAAAAAACGCCGTTTCCATTTTCTTTTTTGGGAAAGTAGAACATCCCTAGGATCGCGTATCATATTAATGATTTTTGCTTGCGGATATAATTCCAGAATTTCTTCGATGTAAAATACATTACCAGGGGTATGTTCGCAGGGAATTAACTTACCTTTTTGACGAGACTCATACATCAAAAATGACTGAAATAAGGTCGCAGGGCTGATATTATCGACAGGGATTTCACGAAGCGCATCTCCAGCTTCTTCAAAAAAAACTTCGGGATTTCCCTGAGTAAGATATCCGTCCCGCTGTATACACAATAATTTAGCCATTAATAGTTGCAACTCAGTATTGCTAATAACTTTTTTTTTTGGATCGGGTGCCCATAATTCTCCAAAAAAATGAAGCTCATTAAATGAAAATACTTGAGGATGTTTCCCTACTATTCGACTCATCATAGTAGTTCCACTTCGGCTATTGCCAACAATAAATATTAAAGTCTTTTCTTGATTTAACATTGATGATAAAATTCGGCTCTACCGAACTTGTCATGTAAAACTGTTAGAAACTAATGGTTAAAAGTTTTACACTGCAAAACTTTTAGCTATTTAAAGTTACTCTACCGAACCTAACTTATCAAATTGTTAGAAACTAGAGTCTATAACCTTTGCTTAGTAAAGATTTTGTTCTTTTTGTTTTGCCTTTAGTGTCTATTAAAAGAGTCGCCTCCTGTAACTCTTCTATATCAATGCATTGACAGTATTATAGTACCATAAGTAGTCGGAAGAAAGCTAACGAAACTATATTGACTAATGCACGAGAAAATTCGATGATGCACACCGCTACGCTGCTCGCTCCCTCGATCGGCTGGGAATATTGATGTCTGATGATATCCATCGCAATAGTTTATTTCAAAATTTTGCGAAAGATAAAAAAAGACATATAGTGTATTTGGGGTCAAAAATTGGTTTTTTTGTGAAATAAACGATCAATCGCTGAGAGGTAAAAACCATTCAGTATATCCGAAACTTACTTCAAAATCTTCTGGCTAAAGGCCAGAAAAATAGCTTAAAGAACCGTTTACTAAAAGCTGCAGCAGGGACCCTAGGTCTTAGGGTTGCTGCTACTTGTTTGGGTTTTATTCTCACTGTCGTATTAGCTCGCTTACTTGGAGTATCGGGTTTTGGTATTTACACTTACGCGATCGCCTGGACGCAATTGCTAATTTTAATAGCAACTTTAGGACTTGATAATTTAATAGTCCGCGAAGTTGCTATCTATCAAACTAGATCTGAGTGGGGTTTGATGAAAGGGCTATTGCGTTGGTCTAATCAGATAGCACTAATAGCTTCTGTATCGATCGCAATAGCAGCAATAGGTGTAGCCTGGAGCGTGGGGATGGCTGATGACAACCTACAGATGTTCTTGGCGTTCTCTGTGGCGATGATTTTAATCCCCATAGCTACTCTGAGAAATCTAAGACTGGCAGCAATGAGAGGACTGCATCAGATAATTATGGGTTTGTTGCCAGAGATGATACTCACGCCCCTGTTGTTCATTCTCTTCGTTGGATGTTTATATCATTTTCTGGGAGAAGGTTTAACAGCTCCTTGGGTAACAGGAATGAAGGTATTGGCTGCTACAATTACCCTGGCGATCGGGATAAGATTGTTACAACGAATTTTACCCGATGGCGTTAAAGAAGCTAAACCTGAATACGAAATTCGAGGTTGGCTGCACAGTGCCATACCCTTAATGTTCCTAGGGAGTCTGTTCGTGATCGAATCTCGAGCTGATATTCTAATGTTGGGGGCAATGCAAAGTGCTGAAGCAGCAGGAATTTATTTAGCTGTTAACCGAGGAGCGCAATTAATTAACTTTGTTGTCAAGGCTGTCAATACAGCTTTGGGGCCAAATATTGCCAGTCTTTATGCTGAAGGTAAGATTGACAAGGTACAAAGAATTCTAAACAAAAGTTCGGGCTTGGTCTTATTAGTTGCTTTACCAGTAGCGATCGGTCTAATTGCATTGAGCCACTGGTATTTATTACTATTTGGTTCCGAGTTTACCCGAGGAGAAAATGCTCTAATCATATTATGTGTGGGACAAATGGTAAATGCAGCAACCTGTTCTGTTAATATGTTGCTCAATATGACTAAACACGAACGTTACACTCTAATTACTGGCGGAACTAGTGCGGTATTAAACGTTATTTTGAACGCTGTTTTAATTCCGATATGGGGAATTACAGGAGCTGCATTAGCGACAGCGAGCACCTTAGTTTTACAGAGAATCGCTAACGCGATCGTCATACGTAAAAAGCTCGGTATTCGCAGCACTGCTATAGGTCTGTAAAGGGGTCAGGGAGAGGGGGAGAGGGGGAGCAGGGGAGCAGGGGAGCAGGGGGAGAATAACAAACAGCTAACAGCAAATAGCTTAGACTATGAATGATAAACCACTAGTCAGTATTATTATTAATAATTACAATTACGGACGCTTTTTAACAGAGGCGATCGACACTTCTCTCAATCAGATTTATCCCAAAGTTGAAGTGATTGTAGTCGATGACGGCTCGACAGACAATTCGCGGGAGATAGTCAGTAATTATGAGAGTAAAATCGTCCCAGTCTTCAAGGAAAATGGAGGACAAGCTTCAGCATTTAACGCTGGGTTTGCAGCAAGTAAAGGCGAAATTCTTTGTTTTCTCGACTCTGACGATGTTTTCCTAGATAGCAAAGTTGCAGAAGTTGTAGAGATATTCGATCGAATACCAGATATTGGCTGGTGCTTTCACACCCTCAGATTGGTAGATAAGAAAACAGGAGAATTAATCGGACTCAGCATCGAGCGAGCGTCGCGAGAATGTGACTTTAGATTATCTATAAAACGGGGTAGCCTTCCTTTTTACCCACAAGCAACCTCTGGTTTGTGTTTTAGGCGATCTCTTCTAGAACAAATTCTACCCCTGCCCGAGGAATTAGGGTGTGGCGATCTCTATCTGAGAAGTGCAGCACTAGCTATGAGTAAAGGGTATTTTCTTGATAAAGACTTGACCATTCAGGGAATACACGAAAATAATAGCAACACTTTAAAAGAAGATAACAAAGTCAAACAACGAAGAGCATATAATATCGTTGTTTTGGCTTATTTTATGCGGCTGAAATTTCCAGAACTCAGAAAATATACGAACAGAGTATTTGCTAGAGGTCTCAGCGCTTACTGGATAAGTGGGGGTGTCGAAACAGAAGGCAAAAAATTTATCGACAATTATCTTTCAGATGTCTCATTACAAGAGAAACTAAAAATAGGTTTAATGGCTATTTACCAAAGTCGTCCCTGGAAAAAAGTCGAACTCTATAGAATGCTTAATTAGTCGAGAAGGGGGAGATGGGGGAGAAGGGGGAGATGAGGAGGAATTAACAGCCAATAGCAATCAGCAAACTAATGAACCTGACAATTCTAAACGCTGGACAAAACTATTACATTCGGGGTGGATCCGATCGATACCAATTTGCTCTATCAGAATTGTTACGCGATCGCGGTCATCAGACGATTCCGTTTGCAGCAGCTAACCCCAAAAACCAACCAACTCAATGGTCGGGATATTTTCCCCCAGGAGTCAATTTCGATCGCCCAACTCCTGGGGATCTGATGAGGTTTATCTACTCAAAATCCGCTGCTCGATCGATGGAACGTTTATTAGAGGAGAACTCTATTAACATAGCTCACCTGCACATATATTACGG
This sequence comes from Prochloraceae cyanobacterium, assembly GCA_030065755.1. Lineage (GTDB taxonomy): Bacteria > Cyanobacteriota > Cyanobacteriia > Cyanobacteriales > JASJDA01 > JASJDA01. The sequence continues at coordinate 21,590 of JASJDA010000001.1, forward strand.
TCAACTGACATCTTCAATTCTGGCACCGCTAAAGAAAGCTGGAATACCGATCGTACAGACTTTACACGAATACAAGATTGTTTGTCCAGTTTATACGCTGCTCTCCAATGGGGAAATTTGCCAAGAGTGTCAGGGAAATGCTTTCTGGAAAGCTACTGTGAAAAAATGCAATCGCAATTCTTTGGCGCGATCGATTTTAAGCACGGTAGAATCTTATGTTTCTAAGTGGCTGGGTTCAGTCGATCGAGTCGATCGCTTCATTGCGGTCAGTCATTTTCAACGGGAGAAACTAATTGAGTTGGGGGTACCTGCTGAAAAAATAACTGCGGTGCATAACTTTATTGATGCGTCAGAGATTGAAGTCAATAGCGAACCTGGGGAATACTTTCTGTACTTCGGAAGGTTGGAGAGTTACAAAGGACTATTTACTCTCATTGAAGCTGCATCTTCCCTTCAAGATATCCCTTTACTAATTGTCGGGGATGGAGAAGCTCGCTCGCAAATCGAACAACTAATAGAACAAAAGGATCTCAAACACGTAAAATTATTAGGATTCAAACAAAAAGAAGAATTACATCGACTAATTAGCAACAGTATTTGTACCATTTCTCCTTCTCAATGGTACGAAACTTTTGGGTTGACTTTGATAGAATCTTTTGCTCGCGGACGACCCGCGATCGCCAGTAGCATAGGAGGAATGACAGAAATAGTCACTGACGGTGTTGACGGCTATTTAGTATCTCCTGGGGACGCAGAAAAACTGCGATCGCGCATGGTCTCAATGGCAAAACATCGCCGCCAAGCAGTAGATATGGGTTTAGCTGGAAGGCGCAAAGTAGAGACTCAATTTAATTCAGAAAATCACTACCAAAAGGTTATGGAAGTGTATCAAAAGTTGTTATCAAGTCGTTCGAAAAATATCGCTAAATTACAGAATATCTAGTCAAAAATATTAGAGTTTTTCTTATGGGTAAAATTGTCGATCGTTTAATGTATTCTTATGCAACTGCTAGGGAAACTGGACAGCTCCCATTTTGGATAATTTTGGGACTCACAATTTACGTACCTGTTGAAGATTTTATTCTAAAATTTGTACCTTTACCATTAGAGATTATTAATTTAATTCGTATCGTACCAGAGTTGTTTCTATATTGTTTGTGCCTGTTCATATTGAGTCACAAATTCTTAAATAGACAAAGATTAAAAGGAACGCCTATCGATATACTAGTTATTGCTTTTTTTGTATCTTCTGGGATTTCTATTGTTCTCAATCAAGCCTCAATTCCTGACAGTATAGATAATGTACGTACCAATTTTCGTTATCTTTCTGTTTTCTATATACTCGTAAACATTAATATGTCTTACGAGCAGATTGGGACTTTTTTAAAAACTATTAGAACTTGCGGTTTGATACAGGCAGGAATATCATGTTTTCAATTTTTCTTGCCAGATAATGTTAGTCGAATTCTCTTTGCTCGCCCTGGTACTAAGGCTTATATCGGCTCGATCAAACCAGGAGCTAGTTTTGGAACTTTTAACGAGCCAGCCAATCTATCATCATTTTTATTATTAACTAGTGCTGTCTTATTAGTATATGTCTATACTCAACCTATTAATTTTATACCTGTGGGTCAAAATTTAGGAGCTGTATTGACATTTGTTTTCGGTATTTTTGCTTCTAAAAAAAGAGCTGCATTATTAATATTATTGTTGGTATTTTTTGGGATACTATTTTATCTGAAGAGAAAAAAAAATGTAGCAGTAATTATATGGATTGCAGCAGCAGTAGCGTTATTATTCGATCTGACATCATCAATACTGCTAAATATTTCACTAACGGAAGATTTTGATGTTTTTTCTTATTTTACTGAAATTTTTAATGGTTCATACTGGAGGCATACTGCAAATTCTTCTAGAGGATTTTTAATTATTCGCATTGTTAGGGGTTTAATTAGTTCTCAAAGCTGGTTTGGATTTGGGCCAACTCCTGAAGCAGTACAGGCAGGAATCGAAAGCGCCCTAAATCTTAACCTAGCCGAACAACAACAATTAGATTGGGTTTTGTATGTTTTAGATGACCCATACTGGTTTGCAGTTTTAGCTTATTTTGGAATTATTGGGATAGGTCTTTATTGGTTTATGTTCGTGAGACTTTTTCAAGCTGCTAGTTTTTTAGCAAAATTTTCCTCAAATAAAGAATATAAAGTTTTGGGTATAAGTTTTTGCTACATTTGTATTATTGCTTTTATATATGCTTTTATAGAAAGGATATTTAGGCTGAGAGGATTTACCTTTTATTTTTGGGTAATGGCAGGATTGGTTATAAATGCATACAATGTCGAGAGAGCTTTACAAAGTAAAAAATAGCCATGAAAATATCTCAATCTCATCTAGCTACTTTAATTTTGGCTGCTATTGCATTAGGAATTAGCGCTTGCAGTCAGGAAAATAATAATAATTTAGCTCTGGAGAAGACTAAAGAAGTTAAGCAATATAGTAGTAGCAACAGCTCGGACAAATCCAGACGATCGCTGTCACCAAATTTCTCTTGTTTCAATGTCAATGCTTTAGGAATTAAATCTTGGCAAAATCCCAAATTTATCGATGCTGTAAAGCAATTAAACCCGAGAATATTGCGCGTCCCTGGAGGAAATGTAGCTAACTATTGGGATTGGGAAAAAGGAGGTTTAATAGAAGACGATAGTAATTTGCCAGCTGGTTTACCCGATGGTTTTAGATCGCGCAAACGGCGCGAATATACTAATAGCAAACTAGAAGATATTAAAGCGGGAATGGATGCAATTGGTGCTACTCCTCTCTTCGTCTTAAATATGATTTCCTCTGACTTAGAATCTCAACTGGAAATGCTGCGATCTGCTAAAGAGTTGGGAATGCCAGTCAAATATGTAGAATTAGGTAACGAATTTTTCTTCGGGAACAAAAATTTCCGCCAAGCTTTTCCTACACCCGCAGATTACGCCAAGACTGCTAGCGAATGGATTTCAGCTATTAAAAAAGAGTTTCCCGACGCAGAAATATCCATAATTGGTGCAACTGGAGGATCGCAAATACGTCATTCTCGTATCTTTCATTGGAATGAAAGCTTACTAAATTCAGCCTTACCCAAAGCAGATGCCATAACTATTCATCGCTATCACACTCACGGTTTAGACCAGGGAAAAATAGAACAAGAAACATATCCTTACTTTAGTGCAGAAGACGTGCCAATTATATTAGGACAACCCTTCAAAAAATTCCAAAAATTGCATAACGATCGCAATTTTAATTTAATTCCTCAAAACAAAAAAATTTGGCTCACCGAATATAATCTCATTGAAGACATATTTTTTGGCAAAAATAAAGGAAAAAAACCCAAAGTGATGGGAAGTTGGGCACATGGAATGTATGCTCTAGCTATGGGGATGCTTTTTTTAGAAGAGCCTCGCATCGAGTTTATCTGCAACCACGTATTAGTTGGTAATGTTAGATTCGGTGCTATTTTTAGGAGCAAAGGAAGCTTTTTAGATCTATCTGAAACTGCTGTAGCTACACCCCTAAGTGTTTCTGCTGCTGGGTCTGCTTTACGCTTATTACATGATGCAACTGAAGGAATGACAGCAGCCCAAAAAATTGATTTTCCTAATAATCCTACCTTAACTGGCAGCGATGACTTTAAATATTCTGCCTTATATGGTTGGATGTTTACTAATGACGAGCGATCGCGAGCAATAATTATGAATTTGTCCGATCGGGATATTAATATAGATTTGAGTTCCTTATTTTCTCAAACAGTTAATTACGAACAGATTTCGGGAGACCCAAGGCTGCTAGTAACTAAACCTGGTATTTTGACAGAAAATAATGGCTCTGCTTCAGGAACAATTTCCTTACCTGCTTACTCAGTAACCAAATTATTTTAGATAAATATATAGATAATGTTGTTTGCTGTTTGCTATTTGCTGTTTGCTATTTGAAAAATTTCAAGACAAAATGGTTGCTCAACTAGACTCTCTCTATATCAAAACCCGTCCTCACAAAGCAATATCTCGCTTACTTAGCTATGCTCTATTTGAAGGACGACCCCTTACTACTAAAGGACAGTGGATCAATCCCATAGTCTTGAGTTTATTTAGCCTCGAAAAGCGTCTACCCCAACTCAAAAAAGTAGAAAAACCGATTTTTATTATCGGTACAGGACGCAGTGGTACTACTATTTTAGGGGTAGTATTGTCTATGCATAAAGATGTAGGTTTTCTCAACGAACCAAAAGCCCTATGGCATTCAATATATCCTGAAGAAGATTTAGTCGGCAGTTATAGTAGAGGTGCTGCACGCTATCGTCTTGGGGCTGAAGACGTTACAGAAGAGATAAGTCAAACAGCGCATAGATTATTTGGTGCTTATCTAACTGCGGTAGCATCTAAGCGAGTAGTAGATAAATATCCAGAATTGATATTTCGCCTCCCATTCGTCCTGAAAATCTTTCCTGATGCTAAATTTATTTTTCTAGTCCGTAATGGATGGGATACTTGTTCTTCGATCGATAGATGGTCTCAACGTCTCGGTATGGAAGTTGAAGAAGAAACTCACGACTGGTGGGGGGTCAATAATCGCAAATGGAATCTGTTAGTAGATCAGTTAGTAGCAACCGATCCGAAACTTAAAGAAATTGCACCAGAAATTAAAAACTGCGATCGTCATGCCGATATGGCAGCATTAGAGTGGATCGTAACTATGGAAGAAGGATTGCGCTTAATGCAACAGTATCCCGATATTATCCACATGTTGCGTTACGAGGATCTAGTTTCTAGTCCAGAAAGCAGCTTGACAAAAGTTCTCGAATTTGCAGAGTTATCAAGCGATCGGCAATTTTTCGACTATGCTTGTCAAACACTTTCCCCTCCTGTTGAGAAAAAACCATTTCCTCTCAATCCTGCAATTCGTCCATTTTTTGAAGAAACAATGAACAATTTGGGTTATACAGTAGGTTAAAAATACAATATCCCTGTTTCCTGTTCCCTTAATTACTTCTTGCTGCTGGCAAAATTAACATAGCATCGCCGAAAGAATAGAAACGATATTTTTGTTCGATCGCCTCCTGATATAAAGAAAATAATCGCTGACGACCCACTAAAGCACTTACTAACATTAATAAACTGGAACCAGGTAAATGGAAATTAGTAATTAAACCATCTACGACCTGCCACTTATAGCCAGGATAAATAAATAGGTCGGTCTTGCCACAAAAAGGTTCTAATAACTTAACTTGAGATTTTTTAGCTGCGCCTTCCAAAGTTCTTACTACTGTTGTTCCTACAGCAATAATTCGACCTCCTTTGGCTTTAGTTTCTTCAATTTTTTCTGCTGTTTTTTGAGAAACTTCTATCCACTCCTGATGCATGAGGTGGGTAGTAATATCTTCAACCTCTACAGGTCGAAAAGTCCCCAATCCTACGTGTAGCGTTACGTAGGTTCGATCGATTCCCTTAGCTTGTAACCTTTGCAATAATTCCTCAGTAAAATGTAACCCAGCAGTAGGTGCAGCCACAGCTCCTAACTGCTGAGCGTATACTGTTTGATATTGAGATGGTTGAGATTTAGAAGAAGTAATATAAGGAGGTAGAGGAATCTGACCGAAATACTCTAACAATTCTTCACAAGACTTACCTTCAGGAACCTCGAATTCTAATATCCGTCCTCCCGTTGCTTCATCCTTGTCAATTACCCTAGCTTTGAGGTTAAAATCTATATCTTTGCTTGCTTGAGGTATGGGGGGAAAAACAATCTCTGTTCCTAGTTTGAAGCGCTTCCCTGGCTTAACTAACGCCAGCCAACAGTTGTCGTTTTGTTTTTCTAAGAGTAATATTTCTACAGGAGCTCCCGTAGACTTGCGACCGTAGAGTCGGGCTGGAATTACGCGAGTATTATTCAAAACCAGCAAATCTCCTGCTAGTAGCCAATCTGGCAGATCGCGAAAGATACTGTGAGCCCAAGTAGTAGGGGAGTCTACTACTAAAAGACGAGAACTATCTCTGGGAATGGCTGGAGTTTGAGCTATTAACTCTGGAGGTAGTTCATAATTATAGCTTGACAGTAAACGATCGTCACTCATTATCTTTAAAGGGGCTGGGTAATGGGTTTATACTTGCTGAGACGCTCCGTTGAATATATATCGCAACAAACAAAAGCCAACAATAATTCATCACTTAGTAGACATTTGGGTAATTTCCCCCATATTTCCCCCATACAAATCTAAGAAATCGGGGGTATCTACCCTATCCCTAACTTAATATTTCTTGTCAAACTAGGAGTATAGGACATCTTATGACTTTCGGTAAAGGGGCAATCATGGATTACATATACTTTCTTGCTAACGCCAGCCTAACTTTGCGTGTCATAGAACATATAAGCGCAGCGACCCAATTTTCTATAGATTCGATGACAGTCATCCATCGCATTGATGGTTGGATCGTAAAAATCAAATTCTGTCAACCCCTTACTCCACAAGAAGATGGTAACTTTAAAGCCTTTATGAGTGAGTTGGGTATTTCCTACGAACCCGATATTCGTCTCCAGATGGTATTTTGGAGTTTAGAAACAGGACAATCCCCTATTGATGTAATGCGTCGCTATCAAGTTGCTATAGTTTCTCATGGCAATCCCAATAAAAATGATATTGAAGCATTTCGCAAGCAGTTTACCAAAGGTTTGGGATATTGTCCAGAAACTTTAGCATGAAAAGTCCAATAACATTCTCGACCGCTTTGGCGGAACTCAAAGGTCATGGGGGCTCTCATAATTGAAACCCCATAAGTGGTTTTGATATTTAAAGTTCTTATAATTTTGTTTAGAAATTAAGCGTTTTCCATATCACTATCTAAGTTTTTGTAGAGCTACCAAGTTACAAGCTACAATTTAAAAGAAAACTGTGGGTGATTATGATTAAAATACGCTTAAAAAGATACGGAAAGAAAAGAGAAGTTAGCTACAGAATTGTAGCGATTAACAGTAGAAGTCGTCGGGACGGTCGCCCTTTAGAAGAGTTGGGCTTCTATAATCCTAGAACCGACGAAACCAGACTGAACGTTCCTGCAATTATCAAACGTCTCCAGCAGGGAGCGCAACCTACTGATACTGTACGCAGCATATTAGAAAAAGCTAGAGTGCTCGAACAAGTCAATGCCTGATTCAATAGCCCTATCTTCCCAAGCTAATAAAATTCCTCTTTACGTTGAATTGGTTAAGTTTTTGATAGAACCTTTTTTGGACTCGCCAGAATCTCTAAGTATAGACTGTGAAGAATTAAACCAAAATCAACGGGTGTGGGTTAGGCTGGCATTTGAAGGGAGCGATAAGGGAAAAGTTTTCGGTCGCGGTGGACGCAATATTCAGGCCATTCGCAAAATCCTCGAAACCACAGCAATTGCTGCTGGTCAAACTCTGTATTTGGATATTTACGAAAACCGCCAAAATACACCACCAAAAATCACTAAAAAGCGAGATAATGACGAAAGAAGCAGAGAACAAGGGAGAAGAAAGCATCGAACTCGCAATTCTACTCCTCCCAAATTATCAAGCAAATCTCGTTTTTAGCTAAGGCTAGTATTAGCCTCGAGGATATTCCAGACAGTTTGCAGCAAGGGTTCTAGTTCAATACGGGCAACTGCCGAAATACAGAAAATAGGGGCAGCAGTAAGCTCTTTTAACTGAGCGATCGCTGCAACTTTCATTTCCTCTGATGCAGCATCTACCTTATTGAGAGCTAGGATCTGAGGGCGCTTATCTAGCCCCCGTCCATATGCTGACAACTCCTGCTGAATAGTCTTATAATTAGCAATCGGATCGACATCGGTTAAATCGATAAGGTGTAAAAGCAAGCGAGTGCGTTCGATGTGGCGCAAAAAATCGTGACCCAAACCCACTCCAGCCGAAGCTCCTGCAATCAATCCTGGAATATCAGCGAATACAGTCCCGTCTCCAGTAGGTTTGCGCACTACTCCCAAATTGGGAACTAAAGTAGTGAAAGGGTAATTTGCTATCTTGGGACGGGCTGAAGAAAGGGCGGCAATGAGAGTAGATTTTCCCGCATTGGGCAGTCCAATAATTCCTACTTCAGCAAGTAACTTTAACTCCAAACGCAACCTTCGCTTTTCTCCTGGCAATCCAGGTAAAGCGTGCTCGGGGGCGCGATTGCGATTGCTCAAAAAATGCTTATTGCCTAAGCCTCCCTTTCCTCCTTTGGCAACACAACAAGTTTGACCGTCCCCAATCAAATCTCCAATTAATTCCTCAGTATCGGCATCGTAAACCTCCGTACCGCAAGGAACTTCAATGAGGCGATCGCTTCCAGTTGCTCCTGTTCGATTGCTAGGACCTCCTCGCTTGCCATTTTCAGCTTGAAAATAACGAGCATATTTAAAATCTAGCAGAGTTTGTAGTCGTTCGGCTGCCACTAAAATTACAGAACCGCCCCATCCTCCATTTCCCCCAGAAGGACCGCCAGCAGGCACGTATTTTTCTCTGCGAAAGGCTACGATACCGTCCCCTCCTTTACCTCCTTCTACTTCAATTTCTGCTAGATCGATAAATTGCATAGGCAAAAAATGTTTCCCAGATTAATTATATATATTCTGAGATATCTTCTTGACAATCGTCAGCTAGATAAGATAGCGATCGGAAGCGCAGACCGACTAACTGTTCGTAAAGAGGATTTAGCTTGCACAGAGGGGGAATGTGGACGATTTGACGACCGAAAAGCTTAACATCTCTCTCAAAGGGACATTGGGAAGGAACCATTTTGCAAATAAATTTTGCTAATCGCGGATCGTGAATTTCCATCTTGTCCAACCAGTCTTTGACTGGATGCAAGAGGTCTGGATGGGGAGAAGGAGGGCTGACTAAGGATTCTTTAACTCCTAAACCTTCTTCTATTTTATTTTTGTCTGGTTCGCATAAAGTATGCTCTAAAGATTTAAGCGCTTCTAGTTCTAAGCCTAGAGCATCGCTAAATTTGTATAGTAGCTCTGCTTCGGGAGCGGAGTACACGCCATCAGCAATTGCTACTAGAACTCCTGTTCTCAAAAAGTTTTCTGCAATGTTTTTGTCTTCACCTAAAACCGCCGCTAACTCCTCTGGCTCGATCGTCGATAAAGAGTTTAATCGATCGTCTGGAATTAGATCGTTCTTGGTAATTTGGGCGATCAATTCCTTTTCTTCAGGAGAAAAATCTCCATCTGCCCAAGCAATAGTTAACAAACCGCGCAACCAAGTATATATTTGTTCGTCGGTATAGGCAAGTTGAGTAACGCTTTTCATAAAATAATTTTTACTCCCACTACTGAAATAGTGTACATATAGTGGATTTGACTCAGTATAATTTTAATCACAATAAAATTATTTAATATTTTTCAGCTTTTTTTTAGGTTGATTTTTGCGCGAGTTTTTGTTATCGGCGATAGTAACAGTTTTGCTCAGAGCAGCCACTCCCAATACTTGAATGCCAAGAGAAATAAGTTTTTTAGATGCTTCGGTAACAGTGGTTCCCGTAGTGTAAATATCATCTATTAAAAGTATTGGCGCTCGAGGTTTTGTTCGTTGAAAATCTTTACCTACGACAAAGGCTGACTTGAGATTGTCTTTTCTTTGCTCCACACTCAACCCATAGAGTGCTTTAGTTTCTCGCACTCTTTCTAAACCCTGCGGCTGCAAAGAATATCCAGTCAATCGACAAAAACTCCTGGCAATTAACTCTGCTTGATTGTAACCTCGTTGTTTTAATTTTTTGGGGTGAAGGGGAATCGGGACTACCGTCACTTTTTTAGTTTTAGCATATATTGGGGAATTTAACCAGGCTTTGCCCAACCAACAGCCCATTAATTCTCCCAACTGAGGACAATTTTCATACTTTAAAACAGCAAGCGATCGCTTTAATTGTCCTCCATAAATACCCCAAGCAAATAAAGGCAAATCTCCTCGCCAAAATTCCGAGCAGTTTTTCAGTTGAGAACTTTGCAGTTGACGCAGACAGTCGCCACAAAGACAGCGAGCGGCCGCTCGATGGCAAAGAGGACAATTAGAGCGAGTAAATACAGAGAGCAAACCTTTTAACATAAACTTTTCTCAAATTTTGATAGTTAGCCCCTAAATTAGCCAGAGAATAAGACTATATGGATAACTCTTCATCTATCAAAACCAATATTTATCCTTGGAGCAAGAGAAATATCACTTAGATCGATATTTTGTTGAACTAATGGCAATAAAATACTAAGGTAAGAAAAAATGTACAAATTCTATCTTTTCTGTTTATGAGTTCAGCAAATACCGATAAAACAAACACTGATAAAATACTAGAGGCAATGAAAAATTTTGCCGAGCAGTACGCCAAAAGGACTGATACTTATTTTTGTAGCGATCTCGGGGTAACTGCGGTAGTGATCGAAGGACTAGCAAGACACAAAGAAGAGTTAGGCGCTCCTTTATGTCCCTGCCGTCACTACGAAGATAAAGAAGCAGAAGTTAAAAATACTTTTTGGAACTGTCCCTGCGTGCCAATGCGCGAAAGAAAAGAGTGTCACTGTATGTTGTTTATCACTCCAGATAACGAATTTGCAGGTGAGGAACAAGCAATTTCCCTAGAGGAAATTAAAAAAGTAAGAGAGAGTATGTCTCATTGAGGTAAATAATGCCACCCCAAGCATTTTGGCAAGGTGTAGAGGAGTTTAATCAAAAAGAATTTTACGCTTGTCACGATACTTTAGAGGCTCTATGGATGGACTCAAAAGAGCCTGAAAAAAGCTTCTATAAAGGAGTACTGCAAATTTCAGTTGGTTGCTACCACTTGGGCAATCACAACTGGCGCGGTGCAGCTATCCTTTTAGGAGAAGGTATCAGAAATATTAGCGAATACGAACCCGTTTACGAAGATATTGACGTGACTAGATTGCTAGTCGATAGTAGCGAATTATTACAAGCCGTACAGCAGATTCAACCAGACCAAATCTCTCAATTGGCTCAGAAACTGGAAGAGGGAAAGTTAATTTCTGACGATCGCTCTATAAATGGATGGCCAAAAATATTTAAGATTGAACCAGAAAATTAGTTCAAAATATAGGCGCAAACTGATATATCTAGTAAACTATCGACAACGATATTTTTTTCAAGATTATGTTACGCAGCTTACGTCAAGATCGCCTGAGATTATTCTTGCTACTGTCAGCGATCGCTTTGGGAAGTATAGCCACATTGACTTTTCACAGAAAAGTCATCGCTCAAACAGATGAAGGAACAAGCGCTATTACTCTAAGTGCTGACAGCCAAGAAGCTGACTTCGAGCTAGGAATCATAACGGCTAGGGGAAACGTACAAATATATTATCCTGCCAGACAAATTCAAGCAACAGCAGCTCAAGCTCAATACTTCGATCGCGAACGTCGTCTAGTTCTAAGTGGTGACGTTTACGTACTTCAAGAAGGTGTGCGATTCGTTGGCTAGAAATCGACTGAAACCCTTACAGGGAAACAGGTTGAAGGATTAGCCGCTAGGAATTAATGAGAGATGCCTTAATTCTCTCGAACCTAGACAACTTAACTAGCCTGATGGTGAGCCTGGTATAAAGTTATACAGCTACAACTGAGATAGTTGAAGAAATGTAACAGAAATACCTAATCTTAATAATCCTTTAGAGGTTAAATAAGAAACAAGCAAGTCCATCTCTCCAGATGCAGGAGTAAAAGCATATCCCCTACGGTAGCGAGTGGTCTTCAATCCGTAAAGCGGGGATAAACGTCGAACTATGTAAGCCTTATACAGAAAACGCGGCTAGCAACTGACTATGAGCAAGCTTAATGCTGAAGAAACCAGAATGTCACCGTAAGAAGTAAACTGTTCAGTAGCGAAATAAGGTTGACACGCTGCGGTCAAAACATGACCAAAGGGCAGAAAACTGTGAATAACTAACAGTAAAAGTCAATCATGCACCTTTAATGATTGATTGCATCCAAAAACGCCCTCGGTGATTAAAAGGAACTCTAAAGTCAGAAACTAAGGTTAGTTAGGAACGAATTAACCTCTGGGATTACTCTCGGAAAGGTCGAACACTCCGAGTAATCAACCAAGATGCAAACTCTACGGAAAAGTAGGTAACTCAGAGGAGAGATTGCGCAAAAAAGCAAAACGCCTGGGGTAACTCCCACGGATAAGCTGACGTGCGTACGGGAGCATGAATGATAAAGCTATCAATTGAGAGCAAAGTTACCGATGAGTAAGTTGCCACACGACCGAAAAAGTAAAATTGAATATTGGCAAGATATCCCCTGGAAACGGGCGGAAAAAGTCGTATTCTCTCTCCAGAGACGGATTTATCAAGCTAGTCAACGTGGCGATGTCAAAGCTATCCGCAGGCTACAAAAACTACTGCTCCGAAGCTTTTTCGCTAAGGCAATAGCGGTTAGGAGGGTAACACAGGACAATCAGGGCAAGAAAACGGCAGGGATTGACGGGATTAAATCCCTAAACCCCAAACAACGTCTAGAACTGGTATACACGCTCAACCCACTAACGGGCAAAGCCAAATCTGTACGTAGAGTATGGATACCAAAACCTGGCAAAGGGTCGCGCCCGCTCGGAGGTTCCCTCCGAGTAAGGACGCACCAAGAAGACGAAAAGAGACCGCTAGGGATTCCAACCATGGAAGACCGCGCTAGGCAATGCTTAGTGAAACTTGCCCTTGAACCTGAATGGGAAGCTCGTTTTGAACCAAATTCCTATGGTTTTAGACCTGGTAGAAGTTGTCAGGACGCTATAGAAGCAATATTTAACGCACTACGCTATAAAACAGCCTATGTGATAGATGCCGACATAGCCAAATGTTTTGACAAGATAAACCACAACATCCTACTTAAAAAACTTAATACCTTCCCTGCCATGAGAAGGCAGATAAAAGCCTGGCTTACTTCGGAAATAAAGGATGGATTTGAATTATTTCCGTCAAAAGAAGGTACCCCACAAGGTGGAGTGATTTCACCCCTATTAGCAAACATCGCATTACACGGGTTAGAAAAATGCCTCAAAACTTGGATAAGAGGAAAAACCTTAAGATATCCAAACGGAAGGACAATGGCTCTCAAACATAGAGAGCAAACACTCGGAGTAATAAGATATGCAGATGATTTCGTAATCATACATAAAGATATAGAAATCATAAAAGAGGCAAAAGAAATCACAAAAACATGGTTATCAAACTTAGGGCTAGAACTAAAACCAGAAAAAACTAGAATTTGTCACACCTTCAACTGGCATGAAAAAGAAAAACCAGGATTTGATTTTCTTGGATTTAACATCCGACATTACAAAACTGGAAGACATCATGCCAACAAGACAACAAAAGGAGAAATTAAACCCTATACCCTTCACATCAAACCGACCAAAGAAGCCTGTCTAAAACATTACAGGGAAATCTCCTTGATTATAGACAGACTCAAAGCAGCCAAGCAAGAAGTACTAATAAGTAAACTAAACTCCATAATCAGAGGATGGTCTAACTACTATAGATACTCTGTATGTAGTGAAATCTTTAACAAGATAGACTACCAAATCTTTTGGAAACTCAAAAAGTGGGCAGACAAAAGACATCCCAATAAAACTTGGAAATTCAAAAAACCGAAATATTGGAAAACCATAGAAAACAACAACTGGGTTTTCACAAACGGTAAAAGTAGTCTCATCAAACACAAGAAAAACTACGATGAGACGAAAAACAAAACCAGGAAAAAGGGAAGAAAGAATCAAGGGGAGATATTCAAAAAGGTACAAGATGTACGCTCTCCATACGATGGGGATACAATTTATTGGAGCAGCAGATTAGGCAAACACCCAAATATGCCCACAAGTAAAGCCAAATTACTTAAATGGGAAGACGGGAAATGCCCACACTGCGGATTAAATTTCAAGCATGAAGACGTAATGGAAATCGACCATATCACCCCACGCAAAGCTGGGGGTGGCAGTAGTTACAAAAATCTCCAACTTCTTCACAGACATTGCCATGACGAAAAAACGAGGGAAGATTTTAAACTGATTGCTGAGTACCAAAACCGCAAGGAATTAGAAAAGCAACACAATAAATCTATCAAATGGTTCAATGACTTATTCTCACAAGAGAAGTGGAAATGGATTAATGACACCCCTGTTTTGATTAGTGTTCGTGACAAGAATCATGTTTCTGAGGAGCCGTATGAGGTGAAAGTCTCACGTACGGTTTTGAAGACGAGTAGGAGGGGTGACTCTCTTACTTAGTTTAATAACAGCATCCGCGCTGAAACGATGACTTATCTAATTGATGAAGGACGCTTTATTGCGACTCCCAAAGCCGATCGACAGGTAGAATCAACTTACATAATTTCCGATCCACAAGCAGCAACCCAGGAGCAATAAACCTCCCCTATACTCTCTATATAGGGGTAAAAGAGGGAGAGGGGGAGAGAGGGAGAGGGGGACCAGGGGAGAATAACAAAGAGCTAACAGCCAACAGCCAACAGCTAACAGCTAAATAACAAATACGGTGACAATTGTACTAGAGAACATTCATAAATCCTACGGCAATCGATTAGTCGTTAATCGAGTCAATATCAGAGTTTCACAAGGAGAAATTGTCGGACTATTAGGTCCAAATGGAGCAGGAAAAACTACCGTCTTTTATATTGCTACGGGTTTAATTAAGCCAAATGAAGGTAGAGTATGGCTTGGCGATCGCGATATTACTCCTTTAGCGATCGACTTGCGCGCTCATTTAGGAATCAGTTATCTTCCCCAGCAAGCCAGTATTTTTCGCAATCTAAGCGTCAAGGAAAATATCCAACTGGTCTTAGAGCAAAGCAAGATATCTTCAAAAGAAAGAACCAAACGCTTGCATCAATTAATACAGGAGTTTCGTCTAGAAACAATAGCTGGCACAAAAGGGACTATGATATCGGGTGGAGAAAGGCGAAGAACAGAACTAGCAAGAGCTTTAGCCGTAGGAAAACACGGGCCAAAATTTCTATTTTTAGACGAACCTTTTGCTGGAGTCGATCCGATCGCCGTTTCAGAAATTCAAAAAATTATCGCTCAGTTACGGGAGAGGCACATAGGTATACTCATTACAGATCACAATGTGCGAGAAACTCTGGAAATTACCGATCGCGCCTACATTATGCGCGATGGAGAAATTCTAGCATCAGGTGACGCAGAAGAACTTTATCGCGATGCTTTGGTGCGCAAGTACTATCTAGGAGATCGATTTAAAATCTAGTTATGTTAAATGAAAACAGATAAATTTAAATTAATTAGGTTCAAAGTTCCTGGTTTGTCGGTGATGGATCGCTACATTATCGCCGAATTGACCCCACCTTTCCTATTTGGAATGGGTTTATTCACTTCTTTAGGATTGTCAATTGGTGCTCTATTTTACTTAGTGCGCCAAATCTCGGAGTCGGATCTATTACTTACTACTGCGCTCGAAATCCTATTTTTAAAAATGCCAGAATTTATAGTTTTAGCCTTTCCTATGTCCGTGCTTCTGGCAACTTTGATGGGATATAGTCGTCTTTCTAGCGACAGCGAAATAATTGCTTTGCGCAGCAGTGGTATTAGAATTTATCGGCTCGTTCTTCCTGCTATTGCTTTGAGTCTTTTGATAGTTAGTTTGACTTTTCTGGGTAAAGATTTTATTGCACCAGCTAGTAACTATCAAGCCTCTATAACCTTAGATCGGGCGCTAAAAAGGGTTAAACCATCCTATATAGATAGAAACATCATTTACCCAGAATATGAAAAAGTCATCCAAGACAATAAGAAAAAACATACTGTCTTAAACCGCCTTTTTTACGCCGCAGAATTCGACGGTCATTACATGAAAGGTCTGACCATTCTCGATCGCTCCCAGAAAGGAATTAATCGAATTGTCACTGCCGATCGTGCAACTTGGAATGTCGATTTAAAAAATTGGCATTTTTACAAAGGAACTGTTTACACGATCGCCTCCAATGGAACCTATAGCGACATCGATCGCTTTGAAGAACAAACACTCAAACTATCCAAAGCACCTCTGGAATTAGCCAAAAGAGGTCTCCACTACGACCAAATGAATATTTTGCAAGCAATAGATTATTTGAACGTAGTGCGATTGAGCGGCGATCGGCAGAAAATTCGCCAGCTTCAAGTTAAAATTCAAGAAAAAATAGCTTTTCCTTTCGTTTGTCTTATTTTTGCTTTGGTCGGTGCAGCTATAGGACTCAAACCGCAAAATACAGGGAAAGTCACAAGTTTCGGAATCTGTATTATACTAATTTTTTCTTATCATTTGTTATCATTTCTCAGCAGTTCAATGGGAATCTGGGGAATAGTTTCTCCCTTTGTAGCTGCTTGGTTACCTAATTTTCTCGGGTTAGGAGTCGGGGTTTGGCTGTCGAGTAACTCATCTAAGTAAAAAATTAGATACATTATCAGTAAGAATGAGAAGAAAAGCTTATCATGAAACTGCTACGGTCAAATTATGGAGATTAGTTTAATATGCGGAAGTTAAATTTTACACACAAAAATATCAACTCTACTAAAAAAGTTACCCCTTTTGCTCGCTTTTTCAAAGCTAGATTAAAACCTTTCACAAGACCAATGTTTTGGGCGCCTCCTAGTATTGCTGCATTGCTAGGAATTTGTATTTGGCAATATGTTAGAAATCCAGATTTACTCAATGCTGCTTCAGATCAACCAGAAACAGTGATCAATTACACAGAGAAAAGTTCTGAGGTGTCGGCAAACGAATCGGAGAACTATTCTTTGGACGATTTGGCGGCAGGTGCTGATATAGACAATCTCCAAACCCTTTTAACAACATTAAATCGTTCCGAAAATACTAAAAAATCAAGGCGGAAAAAAGCGAAGAATAATCAAACATCTAGCTCATTGCCGTCAGAAAAAGAAACTCAAATAAAAACAGCTAAAGATTTTTTTGGCAGCTCAATTGAAGATTTGATCGAAAGAGCTAATCCCAAAGATCCTAATTCAGTTTTCAAGCAAGAAGAAACGCAATCTTTCCTATCTAACTCTTCAGTTAAACCAATCGAAGTTTTAAAAAATAATAATTCTTCAGTAAATAGGGAAAATCACTTGCAAACTTCTATAGATGAATTATTGCCTGTCAACTCTGGTTTAAACTCTAATCCATCAACAACGGCAACTTCAAACAATAGGAATATTGTAACTGAGAACAATAATATTAATAATTTATTGTCAAACCAGCTGGTATTTAGCAATAATAATCCCTATTATCGTAGCAATAATCCCCAGGGAGTAAATCAATACAATCAACAGTTATTACTAAACAATAACCCTTTAGCTAATTCCCAAAATGGAATAAGATCTAATAACCAAAGCTTTAATCAGTTCAATTCCAGTATATTCCCTACCAACACCGGATTAACTAACAACACAAATATACTGCAATCGAATCCTACACAACAAAATCAATTTAACCAATCTGTTTTCGCCAATCCTACACTGAGACAAAATCAGTTAGTTCAACCTGGCTTAAGAAATTCCCTGATACAGAATCAATTAGATCCCGCAACTTTACAAAATCAATGGACTCAAAGCCAATATACTAATAGCAATCAGGTATGGCAACAAAACGACGCTATTAGATCCTATTACAATAGTTCTCCATTTCAAAGTTCTCCATTCCAACAAAATCAAACAAGAGTACTATACTAATACATCTAGAGGGCATACGCCCTCGCTCTTCAACAAAAATATTAGTTCTGGCGATCGACTCAAGCAAACATTTCACTTAGTTTAGTCGATCGCTCTTCAATAATTACGAGTAAAGTTGAATATGAAACCGTTTTTATTCGTAACAGATTTAGATAATACTTTAGTAGGGGACGATCGAGCTTTAGAAACTCTCAATCAAAAGCTTCACAAACATCGCCAAGAATACGGAACTAAAATAGTTTACGCAACAGGACGATCGCTTTACCTCTACAGACAACTAACCACCCAAAAACAACTTTTACAACCAGATGCTCTTCTAACCTCGGTTGGAACTGAAATTTACTTTAACCCCACAACCCATACTGTAGATGTTGAATGGGCACAAATGCTTTCTCAAGGATGGGATCGGGAAAAAATTGTAGCTACAGGTCGCAATTTTGCCGATCTGGTTCTCCAACCTAAATCAGAACAAAATTCTTTTAAAGTTAGTTATTATCTAACCGATCGAGCTGCTGTCAAAGTTATTCCTAGATTTAAATCTTCTTTATCAGATAAAGGGTTAAATGTCAAGTTTATCTACAGTGCTGGCAAAGATTTAGACGTGCTTCCCTCTCAAGGAGATAAGGGTTTAGCTTTACAATTTTTACGTCAGAAATGGAAAGTTAATGCCCAGCAAACCTCAGTTTGTGGCGACTCTGGTAACGATATTGCTCTATTTACTAGACAAGAGAGGGGAATAATTGTGGGAAATGCCAAACCCGAATTGCGTCAGTGGTACCGAGAAAATCAAACAGATTATCGCTATCTAGCTACAGCTCATTATGCAGGTGGTATTCTAGAAGGACTAAAACATTTTAACTTTTTTACTTCAAGCGATGGTAGCAAATAATTCCTATATTGTCTGTCGATAGGTATACATAAATATACCTATCGAGCTTAAAGTTAATAATCCCAAAATCATGCTAGGTTCAGGTACAGAACTAATTTGAAAATCAAAAGCATAGCTGGTTTTGCCAGCAGTTTCTTGATGCCAGAAAGTATAGCTTCCAGAACCAAGTCCCCCTTGAAATCCTTTACCGCCAAGAAGAGCTTGTCCTAAATCATCTAATACGTCATCTCCCAGTCGATTTCCATCTACTGCACCTATTAAAGCACTACCTAACAAATCACTATCATCAACGATCGAAAAAATTTCCCGACCTTCTGATACAGCAAAGAAGGATTGACTCAAACGAATATCATCCTCATTGCTGTAACTTTCAAGAAGAATAGCAGTAAGTGCTCGACCGTCAGGAATAGTTAAAGACCAAAAATCTGGGTCTTCTGGTGCAGTATCTGAAGGATTTATGTTGGGCAGAGTTGTACCTTTGACAATATTCGAGCCTAGTGAAATTGACCTCAAAAGTGTAATTTCAGTTGGCATTAAATTGTTGTTAGACAAATCTCCATCAAAACTTTCATCATATATAACTGCCGCATTGGCACTAAACGTCAAACCCAATGTTGTTATCAGGGTAATTATTGAATACTTAATCATAATAAGCTAATTGAGTGGTTGGCGAGCGAGCTGTTAACGAGCGCGGCATTCATCTATATTAAATAGTGGGATCGCCAAGTTTAAAAATAGTTACCAAAAATACATTTAAGTTAACATTGAGTAAATAAAAGTTTACATTTAACGAATTTACCAGCAAAATTGATAAAGTTATATTACGCCGAGCTTAAAAGATTATTATATTTGACAATAATTCTGATAACTGCTAATTGGGCAACAAGTTTATCTGCAATTATTTCCTCAGTCAATTTGCAGTATTCAATAGACATAAAAACTCAAGATAAATGAGCTAATATTGTCTCTAGATAAGAAAGTTTTACTAATCTTTAACGTGACGATAGAGATAAATATGGAATAATAATTGAATAATTTAAAATTCGGATAGATTTAGAACAAATTAAAACGATGAAATTTACCAGCAAATAAATCGTGGAGAATTGTATAAAAACAAGGAATAATAAAGAGGGTCAAAAAAGTGGCTAAAGACAAACCAGAAAAGACAACTATACCTAAAGGTTGTAAAAATTCCGAACCTTGACCAATTCCTAAAGCCAAAGGAAACAGTCCTAAAACAGTCGTGATAGTAGTCATTAAAATAGGTCGCAAACGTTGGGATGCGGCTTTTAAAATAGCCTCGTAGCGATCGAGCTTTTGTTCTGTATAAATTTGGTTGGCAAACTCTACCATAACGATCGCATTATTAACCACAATTCCTACTAATAAAATCGCCCCGACTAATACTGTTGCACCTATAGCAGTATTGGTAATATAAAGTCCGAATATTCCTCCCGCTAATGCCAAGGGAATGGTAAATATAATCACCAAAGGATCGACTAGAGAATTATATTGCACTGCCATCACTACAAATACTAAAAAAGCAGCTAACCAACCCAAAATTGTGAGAGAATCTTGTAATTGCTGGTTAGTTGCTTGGGAAAAACTGGGGAGAAATGTAACTCCAGCAGGCAGTTCTAAAGACTCCAAAACTGAATTAGTTTGGTCAAATGCTTCTGACAAAGTTGCGCCTTCAGCCAGGTTTCCTGCTATTAAAAATACGTTTCGTCTATTAATACGTTGAATTTCTCCTGGGGCAACTCCAAGTTGTATTTGGGCTATATCTTGAAGATATATGGATCGATCGTCACCTACTAATACTGGTAATTGGGATAATTGAGAGACATTTTGTATGGCAGATTGTTCTAATTGAACTCGAATATCTACTAAGCGATCGCCTCGCTGTAATTCAGTTGGTATCGTCCCGTCGATCGCAGTTTGGAGTGCTTCACCTATATTATTAACAGACAAGTCAAATTGGGCAATTCTTTCCCAGTCGGGGCGAATTTGTACTTCTGGCTGTTTGCGATCGCTATTGCTGCGAAAACGGGCTAGTGTAACGGCGCGATCGAGTTCTTCTAATACGTGTAATCCTGCTTGTTCTAAAAGTTTTGGATCGGTTCCCTGTAAATTTACGTCGATTTCTCCTCGCGTGGGAGAATTAGAGAGGGTAATTCCTCGGACTCTTTCAGGACTCATTCGCAACCGAGTATTGACCAGATTTAAGTCAGCCAACTCTCGGTTACAACGATCGATATAAGCGTCTAAATTACTTCCTGGCTTAATGACGATTTTACTCGAACCTCGCAATACGTTAGGAAAATTACTATTACCGAAAACAAAGCCTCCCGCAGTGGTAAATACACTCTCAGTTTCTGGTTGACTCAATAAAATATCGTCCACCATTTTCATCACTCGACGATTTTCTGCCAAAGTAGTCCCAGGAGGAAATGAAGCATATAAATTCGCTTGTCCGGTATTAATGCGAGGTAGGATTTCTCGATCGAGCTGTCCTGCTAATAAAATACTATTACCGCCCAAACCAATAAAAGCGATCGCAATAACTAGCAAGCGATAGCGCAATACTAACCCTAACCACCATTGATAAGTTCTATTAGCAGCCCGAAAACTGCGATCGAACCAGCGCAATAAAAAGAAGTTACCCAACCCACTCGATCGAGGAATAGCTAACAAACGAGATGCTAACATCGGTACCACAGTTAAAGCTATAACTAAGGATGAAGCCACAGCAAAACTAATAGTCAGAATTAATTGATTGAATAACAAAGAGAACAATCCGCCAACCAATAAAAACGGTACTACCGACACTAAATTAGTACTGGTTGAAGCTAATAATGCCGATTCTATCTCAGTACTGCTGCGTTCGGCTGCATCGATCGCATCCCGTTGTTTGAGAGATCTTTTGGCTCTTATATCTACCCCCTCGGCGATCGCTTCCAACATCACGATCGCGTTATCGACCACGATACCCACACCCAAGGCTAATCCACCCAAACTAAATATATTCAGAGATAAGCCAAATAACTTCATCAAGACGATCGCGGTTAAAGTAGCCAGAGGAATAGCAATAACAATAATCAGGGTTTGTCGCAGGGAACCCAAAAACAATAAAACTGTTAAAGCTGCTAATATGGCACCACTCAAACCAGATACAGCTACATTCCTAATAGCGTTGCGAATAAATACCGACTCGTCAAAAGTAGTAATTAACTTTACATCATCAGAAATCAAACCAGATTTGCGCAACCAATCTAATCTTTCTTTTACTCCCTCTATGACCGCAACAGTATTAGCATCGGGTTGCTTTTGAATGCTTACCTTAACTGCTGGTTCCTTATTGAGATAAACAAACACCCGTTGTTCTGCGGTTCCGTCAATTACTTCTGCAAAATCCCGTAAATATACCCGTCGATCTCCTACTTTAAAAGCTACGTCCCGAATCTCTTCAGGGGTTTGAAAGCGCCCTACAGTCCTAGTTAAAGGCTCTTCTCTACCCCCCGACAAACGTCCCCCAGACACGTCTAAATTGCGATTTTCCAACTCATCTAATACGTCGGTCAATCCCAATCCCAAAGCTTGCAAACGCACCGGATCGATCCTGACTTGTACCTCTTCGGTTACTCCTCCAGAAACGTCTACAGTAGCCACTCCAGGAACTACACTTAATTCTCGCCCCAATTCTTCATCAGCAAAAACCCGCAGATCTACATCTTTTAAAGAAGGAGATTGTAAAGCAAACTCGTATACTGGCAATCCAGAAGGCTCAAACTTAAATATAACGGGATCTTCTACCACATCTGGCAACCTTCCTCTAGCGCGGTTAAAAGAAGCTGTAGCCTCGTTTAAAGCTTGGTCTACATCTCCACCAGGTTTAAAATAAAGGTCGATACTAACGCGACCTTCCCTGGTTCTAGAGTAAATTTGAACTACTCCCTCGGTAACGCTTAAAGCTTCTTCGAGGGGTTTTGTTACCTCTTCTACTGCTACTTCTGGAGAAACCCCAGGGGCACTCAAACGCACTCCAATGCGAGGATAAGTAATAGAAGGGAGCAAATCTACTTGAATTTGAAAGACAAAAAATAATCCCAGTACGATCGCTGTAGTAGTTATAGCTAGCGTACCAATATGACGGCGAATTGCTGTAGCGCTGATACTAAATCGATTCATAATTAAAATTGGGAAAGGGCGCTTAAACGTACAGACTGACCTGTTGTTAAAGGACGACTGCTGCGGGCTACAAAACGATCGCCTGGTTTTAGTCCCGAAATTATTTCTACGCGATCGTTGTAGCGATCGCCCAGTTTGACTGTTTGGGCTTTTACAGTTGCACTGTCACCGTCGCCCTCGACAATAAATACAGTATCTTTTCCTTGTAAAGCTGTTGTGGGAACTACTATTTTGTCTGGAGTTCGATCGCCAAATTCTACTCTAGCTAATAACCCGCTGCCGATGCGTCTTTGAGGATTGGGTATAATAACCTCTACAGGGATTTGTCTGGCGGTAATATCGGCGGCTGGAGAAATGCGACTGACTCGACCTTGTATTTTTTGCTGGGGAAAAGCATCCAAACGAACTTTAACAGTTTGTCCCACCCGAACCCGAGATAATCCTAATTCGGAGACAGGAACCACTATTTTAACTTCGCTAAAATTGCCCAGTTTCAATAGTTCATTTCCTGGTTGAATTAAGTTTCCTGGTTCTGTGAGGCGCTGAAATACTATCCCCGAAATGGGCGATGTCAGATTAGCATAAGATAGCCTTTCTCTTTCCTCCGCTACTGCAGAAAGCTGTACTTTCACTCTTTGTCGTGCGGTGGCTAATGTTTCTCGTTCGATGCGGATCTGTTCTCTTGCCGATCGCAATACTTTAGCCGCTACAGCAGCATCTTTTTGGGCTACTTCAGCTTGTTGGCGGGAGAGGGCGCCAGCTTTAGCGAGACTGATGTTTCTGGCAGCATCAGCTTTGGCTTGTTGTAATTCTACCTCTGCTTGTTCTGCTCTGACTTGAGCATTTGAGACCTCATTGAGAGCGCTTCTAACTTCAGATTTTCTCGCAGCTAATTCTGCTTCGGCTTCTCTGAGGTTAGTTCGTAAAATAGTATCGTCTAATTTAGCCAAAACTTGCCCAATTTGGACTCGATCGCCTACGTCTACATTGAGTTGTAATAATCTTCCTTCCGTTTGCGATCGCAACGATACTTGTCGGACTGGTTGGGTATTGCCAATATAAGCTAAAGGTTCCCGCAATCGATCTAAACTGGCGATCGCTACTTCTACTCTTGGAGATCGTCTCTCTCGATTGATTTTCGGTCGTGCTTCTACTTCCTTACTAAAAATACTGTCGCACCCAGCCAATCCAGGGAATAATAAAATTAGGAATAGGAATACTATTGTCGAATTACCGCATGTAGCCGAGATTTTGCGTTTTTTTTGCCGTTTGTGGAGTATTTTCCCTAACATAGCTGTTAATTTGTCCAATTAATTCGACTGAAATTAACCTTTTGTCATACTTTTTTTTATTTTGTTTTAATCATTCAACTATAACTCAGCTTTTCAAAAGCGTCTCCCTATTATTTGGGAAACTCTTAAATCAAGTATTTTGACTTTTCAATCTTTTCCCCAAATAGCTAAACCCCCTCCTTTTCCCCTAGCTGCGATAAACTTTTCTGTGACTAGAAAATAGACAAAAAATGATGCTTGCTTTGCAAAACTAGTTTGATAAAAATTTTCTTCGCTTGCTTGACCGTCACGAATGTAACCAGAATACACTTTGAAACCGAACAATTCCACAGTCATCCTAGTAAAATCGAAGGCAAGTATGTATTTACCAGACAATAATTTAATAGGGCCACTAACGCATAACTTTAAAGGGCCAAATTCAACTAAATTTTCGACCCAACCAGCCTCAAAATTGTTTTCCTGTTCTACTTCCAACTTAGTTTCATTGTGGTAAGAAATTGTAATTTTCACCCAATTGGGAACGTAACGTCCTGCACCTAAAACAATACCAGCGCGATCGCGAGTTTTTTTGGTTCCAGTAATAAAACACAAGCGCCAGTTTCCTATTAAGCGATCTAAATTGTATTTTTGTTTGTTCTTCTTAGAACTTTTTTCTTCCGTCAGTAGCGCTTCTACTACTAGATCGGGAGAAGGTTTTTGTACTTCTCTAGTGACAACTGCTTTGGCAGCTTGAGAAATAACTAATAAGTTGTCAGTCATAAGTATATCCTAAGTTATTTGTTAAGTCCTAAAAAATCTCAAAGTATTGCCGACCAAAGGATTAAGACCATTTTACTATTAAAATTTTGATTGTAATCGAGCAGTAAATCAAATATATTAACTTTGAAAGCGCTTTGGCGAAACTTGAGATGAAAAACGATCCAGAACAACTGATAGAATTAGCTCTCAAAGCAGGGGCGACTCATGCAGAAGTATATCAGTCACGATCGCTATCTCGTCCCGTATCCTTTGAAGCAAATCGCCTCAAACAGTTAGAATCTTCTCAATCTGAAGGAACAGCACTAAGATTGTGGCGAGAAGGTTGTCCTGGTTTAGCAGTAGCATACGGAAAAGTAGAACCAGAAGCATTAGTAGAAAAAGCGATCGCCATATCTCAACTCAACCCCCCAGAAACGATCGAAATAGGTTCAGCGCGTACGGAAATACATCCCCCAGTAGGAAAAGAAATAGGAGTAAAAGAATTAATAGAAATAGGGAAAGAGGCGATCGCGCAAATTCGGGAAATTTATCCAGAAGTACTTTGCAACGCCGAATTTGAATGCGAAACAGACATAACCACTCTAATCAACTCCCAAGGACTCCACTGCGAATACACCGATATCTCCTTGAGTTACTCTCTTGGGGTGGAATGGGTGCGCGGGGAAGATTTTTTAGGTGTTTACGACGGTGAATATACCAGAGATCGACTCAATACAGAAACAGTTATCCAACAGATTTTACAGCGCATACAATGGGCTGAGTCTAACGTATCTCCACCCGTGGGAAAAATTCCCGTTGTCTTTACCCCCGATGCAGCAACCATGTTGTGGGCTACGGTGTCTGATGCTTTGAGTGGTAAGCGAGTAGTAGAGGGGTCTTCTCCTTGGAGCGAACTTAAAGGAGAATTAGTAGTATCCGATCGTCTGACTCTCTCCCAGCAGCCAGATAGAAAACCCTATGAGTGTCCCTTTGACGACGAAGGTACGCCAACAAAGTTCTTGTCCTTAATTACCCAAGGAAGATTAGAACAATTTTACAGCGATCGCGCCACGGGGAGAATTTTAGGAACGGGAACTACAGGGAATGGTTTTCGTCCCAGTTTAGGTCGCTATCCTACCCCAGATTTAATAAATTTACTTGTCGAACCAGGTCAAGGATCCCTAATAGATTTAGTGAGTCAGTTAGATCGAGGGTTAATAGTAGACCAAATGTTGGGAGATGACGCTGATATTTCTGGCGACTTCTCGATTAATCTAGATTTAGGCTATCGAGTCGAGAAAGGTAAAATAGTCGGTCGAGTTAAAGATACCATGGTAGCTGGGAATATATATACGGCCTTGAAACAACTAATTGCTTTAGGTGGTGACCTTAAGTGGAATGGTTCTTGTTACACTCCTTCTTTGATAGTAGAGGGCTTGTCAGTGGTTGCTTAAAACAGTTATCAGTTATCAGTTATCAGTTGTGAATTCATTTTTGAATCAATTGATAATGGTGATTGGGTAGCGATCGGGATGTTACTTTAGCTGCATTTAACGGGAATGATATAGATGTAATTGTCAATGCTTGTCAGACAACTAGCTAAGGGTGTTTGTTGGTTCCCGATCGTATTTTTGGAAATAAATCAGATTATTGAAAATAACTAAATTTCAAAATCGATCGCAATAATTTCAAACACTTATTTTGAGTAATAGTTTAGTAATAATCATGCAAGTTTTACATATTAACTATTCCGATATGAGCGGAGGGGCAGCGATTGCTTCCTATCGACTGCATCAAGGGTTAATCAAACAAGGAATTAACTCAAAGATGCTTGTAGAGTTAAGAAAAAGTACAAGTAAGCAAATAGCTAAAATTAAACGCAGAAATAGTATTGAAAATTTTATATCTAAAGTTTTTTCTCGATTAGGAGTTAATTATATCAATCTTCTCAGTACCTTTAATCTCGATCGGCATCCTTTCTATCAAGAAGCAGATATTTTAACCTTTCACAATCTTCACGGCGCTTACTTTAACTACCTTGCAATTCCTAAACTCAATCGAGAAAAACCTGCTATTTTCAGACTTGCTGATATGTGGGCCTTTACGGGACACTGCGTCTATAGTTATGACTGCGATCGATGGAAAACAGGTTGTGGTAAATGTCCTTATCTTGACAATTATCCCTCTATTTCTAGAGATAATACTCATTTAGAATGGAAACTAAAAAATTGGGTGTACGATCGTTCCAATTTAACTATTGTCACTCCCAGTAAATGGTTAGCA
This sequence comes from Prochloraceae cyanobacterium, assembly GCA_030065755.1. Classification (GTDB taxonomy): domain Bacteria; phylum Cyanobacteriota; class Cyanobacteriia; order Cyanobacteriales; family JASJDA01; genus JASJDA01. The sequence continues at coordinate 48,725 of JASJDA010000001.1, forward strand.
GAAGAAGCTAAACAAAGCATGCTTAACCGTTTTTCGATACATCACGTACCTAATGGAATTGATACGGAAGTTTATCAACCCCTAGATCCTATTTTGTGTCGTCAGGTATTAAATATATCTCCAGAGAAAAAAGTCCTAATGTTTGTAGCCCACAACCTTAACGATCGACGTAAAGGAAGGGATTTACTCAAAACTGCATTAACTAACTTACCAGATACCCTCAAACAAGACTTACTCTTATTAACCATAGGAAATGGTGGGGAAACAATAGCTGAAACAGTAGGAATTAAGACTTTAAACCTAGGTTATGTTAGTGGCGATCGCCTTAAAGTAATTGCTTACTCAGCCTCCGATTTATTTGTCTTTCCTACTCGTGCGGATAACTTACCCTTAGTCTTGCAGGAAAGTATGGCTTGTGGAAGACCAATGGTATCTTTTAATGTGGGAGGAGTATCAGATTTAGTGCGTCACGGGACGACAGGATACCTTGCTAAACTAGAAGATGCCGAGGATTTTAGTCAGGCTATCTTGCAACTATTAGAGGACGATCGACTCAGGGAGACAATGAGTCAAAATTGTCGCCAGATAGCTATTGAAGAATATTCTGTAGAATTACAAGCCCAAAGGTATATTGAATTGTATAAACAGACATTAGGTAGATTTCGAGGCTAATCCGTCGGCGATCGTCAACTTCCAATCTCGATCGACTTCGGTGGAAGACTCTCTCTAATTCAAATAATAGTGAATTCAGCAGAAGGGCGATCGTTTTTGTAAAGGATTTGGGAAATTTAAGTATAGACAACTAAGTAATTCTCAGAAATCGTTGCTAAATGAACCATTCCTTTATGCAGCATCTACCGAGATTTATTCGCCAAAAATTAGAAGGAAAGAGTAATTTAGGTAAAATTATCGGCAATACAGACTGGTTATTTGCCGATCGCTGTCGAGAAACTGGCAAGGTAACAAACCCGATGGCAAATCCGCTTCCATTCTTTTAGTTTCTATAGCAATGTAAAAGTTATTTCTTATTTAAGTAATCTCACAAATATAGCGATCGATATTCAGAATAATTTGGGAACTTTAAGTATAGGTAGACCGCTCCAGTAAAAACTCGATCGGTATCAATACCTAGCTCAAACAAAAATAATTTAAGCATATGAGAGAGCAATTCTTAGTGTTCGGTTCTCCTCAAATTCAGCAAGCAGAAATTGAGGAAGTTGTTGATAGTTTAAAATCCGGTTGGTTAGGTACTGGACCAAAAGTAAAGCAGTTTGAAGAAGATTTTGCTAAATATAAAAGCACGCCATATTCTGCTGCTCTAAATTCTTGTACCGCAGGACTACATCTTTCTTGTGTTGCTTTGGGGTTACAACCAGGAGATGAAGTCATCACTACTCCGATGACATTTTGCGCTAGTGTTAATGCCATCATTCATAGCGGTGCCACACCTGTTTTAGCAGATATAAATCCCAAAACTTTCAATATCAATCCAGTAGAAATAGAGAAAAAAATCACTCCAAATACTCGCGCTATTTTACCAGTTCACTTTGCAGGAAGACCTTGTAATATGGACGCGATTATGACTATTGCTCAAAAATATAACTTAGCTCTAATAGAAGATTGCGCTCATGCTATAGAAACTGAGTATAAAGGGGCAAAAGCGGGAACTTTTGGAGATTTTGGCGTATTCAGTTTTTACGTCACCAAAAATGTCATTACAGGTGAAGGAGGGATGATAATTTCCTCTGACGAAGAAAGAATTAGTCGAATCAAAGTTTTAGGTCTTCACGGGATGAGTCGCCACGCTTGGCAGCGTTTTTCTGATAGTGGCTACAAGCATTATTTCGTTCACGAGGCTGGTTACAAGTACAACATGATGGACATACAAGCAGCTATTGGCATCCATCAGTTGAAGAGGGTAGAGCAAAATTGGCTGCGTCGTCAGGAGATTTGGCAACGTTACAATGAAGCATTTGCCGATTTAGCGATCGATTTACCTGCAGATATAGAACCCGATACCCGACATGCTTATCATTTGTACTCGATTCTAGTTGATGAAGCTAGAACTGGTATCAGTCGCGATCGGTTTCTAGAAGCAATGACAGCCGAAAAAATTGGTATTGGCGTACATTATCTAAGCATTCCCGAACACCCTCACTATCAAAAGACTTTCGGTTGGAGACCAAAAGATTATCCCCATGCGATGAAAGTTGGACGAGAAACAGTAAGTTTACCTATATCAGCGAAATTAACCGATGGGGACGTAGAGGATGTAATTGCAGCTGTTTATAAAATACTGAAAAACTAATACAGGATATACAAGAGGGATTGGTAAATTAGAAAGTTTTTAAGAACTATCAAGGAGTCATAAATCATGGATTTTAAGCAAGAAGAACTACATCAAGCCAATATTTTTAATATTTGGGCAGAGAAAGATTATTTACAATCTACGATTGACCCGAATGATAGCAAAGGATTGAAGTGTGATTATATTGATTACTGGTCAAAATTTTACATTAAAAAATTTGTCCTAAATATTCAGGAAAATTATATTTTAGAAATTGGTTGTGGCTCTGGTCGTAATCTGTTTGCACTATCTCCATACATTCAGCATGGCTATGGAATTGATATAGCCGATAAACAAATTCAAAATGCTAAAGTTAGACAATCTACGCTTCAAAAAAATAATCTAGAATTTTACACTAGCTTAAATAAATTTATGGATAATAGTAATGGCAAACATGATATAAATGTCATGTTTACTATGTGGGTTTTAGCTGGTTTTTCTAGCGACAATAATTTACAATTAATGTTGAAAAAATATCTAGAAGCTTTCCCAAAAGTCAGAAAGTTTGTATTTTTTGAACAGACTGCTTTAGAAACATATACAGTAGAGGAATCAGGTGTTTTTTTTAAAAAAGTTAGAACTAAAAATGACTTTAACATGATTTTTTCTAAAGCTGGCTTAAAACTCAAAGATTTTAAAATTATTAATGAAAAAGGATTTGGTCCAATATACAGATTATTCTATATGACTCAAATCTATAAATACTATCCTAAATGGTTAAACTTAAATAGATTATTCTTCCATATCGATCGATACATAGTCAAGAGAAAAATCGCTAGTTCATTTACAGATTGCGTTTTTATTTGTGAAAAATCTTTATGACTTATAAATGATGGCTAAACCTAAACAATGTATAGTAATACTATCAGGTACAAAAGAGATAGACAGGCCTCTGTATCAAGTCTTAGTAAGTTCATTGGAAGATCGTGTCTATTTAATACAAGCTAAAAACTTGAAGTTAATAGCCGAGGAATTAAATTTACTTTTAGAAAAGCATATCGTCTGGGTTTTTCCGAGTAATGAGCTAGTCTTAAATAATCTATATAAAATAATTAATAATAAACAAATTAATAATCTAGAAAATTTAAAAATTCCAGGTAGTGCAACAGTAAACAGAACGTATAATTCACAAGAATTGTCAAATAAATTTATATTATTTTCCCTGCTCAAAGAACATGATTTTACAAATTTGAATAAAGCAAAAACTTTGATTGTTAAAATAAACAAATACTTCAACAAAACTAAATATCTTCAAACAATTAAATGGCCAGTTATTATTAAACCAGCTATTAAAGATGAAGAAGATAGTTTCACTAATTTTTTTCCTTCTAAACTTATAATTTCAAAAACTAAAGATGAATTTTTAAAAGCTATGGAATTTATTGAAAAAAGTTACTTGAATCGCAAATTCATGATTCAAGAGATTATAGAAGGTATTAATGTTTCTTGGTGTGGATACATTTGTGCTGGAGAATCATTTGGTTATCAAGTTACTTCTTTAGTCAAAAGTCCTTACACTAGTTATGGAGGTACTACTACACTTGCTAAATTAGATGAATGCGAACCTCAATTGCAAAAATCTGTTGATGAAATTGCTAAAATATTAAATTTAGATGGAATATTTGAAATTGAGTTTATTTACACAGAACAAGGACTATATTTTTTTTATGAAATCAATCCTCGTCCTTGGTTGCAAGTAAGTCTTTTATTACATCAAGAAAAAAATATTTTTCTTGAATATCTAAGTAAGCATAATTTGACAATTAAAATAAATAAGATTGAGACAAAAATCAAAAAATATTGGGGGAGTGCTTTTCGTTATCTTTCATTAAATGAAAAAAACAATACTCAAATATTTCTAAATGTTTTATTAATAATTTTAAAATACGACATCATTTATTCATTACATTTTAAAATTATCGTTCAAATAAAATATACTTTAAAATTGCTAGAAATTATCATAAAAATTTCATTAAAACGAAATGTTTATTTGTTTAAAAAATAGATCTGCATAATATTTATATAATTACATATGTCAATCAAAAAAGATTTTATTTCTGGAATAAAATGGACTTCTATTTATCAAGTATATCGTCAACTCCTAAATCTATTAACTGTTATCATTTTAGCTCGTCTGCTTCAACCATCAGATCTTGGTTTGATGAGTACTGCAATGATATATATTCAGTTTTTTTCTATGTTTGATTCCCTGGGAATAATGGAAGCTTTAATTCAGAAAAAAGATCTTGATGAAAAATTGTTGTCTAGTACGTACTGGTTTAATGTTGCTGCAGGTTTATGCTTTACACTAATCATATTTTTTAGCGCACCTTTATTAGGTAGTATATATCAAGAAGATAGATTAATTCCAGTGATTCAAACCTTATCTATGTTATTTGTAATTAATAGTTTAGGTAAGTTGCAACAAACTTTATTAATCAAAAATGTTAATTTTTATAGTTTAACTAAAATAGAAATTATCAGCTCTACTCTTGGTTCTATAACTGGTATTATCCTGGCTTTCTGGGGTCTAGGAGTATGGAGTCTAGTCTATCAGTCATTGTTAACAGCAATCACTAGTTTCATTCTCTGTTGGCTCAATGTTAGTTGGAAACCTAGCCTAACATTTAGTGTGACTGCTCTTAAATCTGTTAGTAATTATAGTTTATATTTGACAGGTTACAGATTCATTGACTATCTTCATCTTAATCTAGATTATATACTTATTGGCAAATTCTTAGGTACTCAAGCTTTAGGATATTACTATCTCGCATACCGTATTATTAGTTTTATATCCCAAAATATATCTGCTACTATTACCAGAGTGTTATTTCCTACTTTAGCAAAAATACAAGATGATAACGACATATTTCGTCGTTTATACTTGAATTTGATTGGTTTTATTAGCTTTTTTACTTTTCCTTTGATGATAATTTTTATGTCTCTTAGTGAGCCTTTTACTTTAATAATTTTAGGATCGAAATGGATAGCTATTGTTCCACTTTTGACAATTTTATCTCCTCTTGTTTTATCTAAGTCTATAGCAACAACATTAACACCTATTTATCAATCTAAGGGTCGTACAGATGTAATGTTTTATTGGGGATTGGTAGCAAATTTAATAGTTGTATTAGCTTTTTTAATTGGTATTCAATGGGGAATGATTGGAGTTGCTATTGCTTATACCGCTACCCTGCCCGTTGCTTATCCCAGCTATGTAATTGCTTTTAAGCTAATAGAATTACGTATGCAAGATTTTTTTCGAGTTCTCTATAATTCTTTTATCAGTAGTGTTTTGATGTTAGTTACAATCTTAGTAGTTAAGTTTGTTCTGCCTGAGAATTTACCAATTGAATGGGTTCTAGGTCTTCTAGTACTCGCAGGTACTGTTGCTTACCTCTTAGTAAGCTGGTTAATTAATCGCAAACAACTACTAGAAATTTTAAATATAGCAAGAAAAATAACAAAAATAGTATGAAAAATAAAAGGATATTTATTACCAATATATCTGACCAAAATTTACGATCGTAATTATAAACATAAATTAAAATTTGCAAAATTTAATATTAATACAAAACCAATATAAACTAATGCAATTAATTAAAAAATATGATTCAATCCTGAATGAAGCTCTTTATTTTTCTATGAAACACTAAACCCCTATGTCTAAAGATAAAATAACTGTTATTCAAAGTTTTCCCAACTGGTTGCCTACGACTCAAACTTGGATGTATAACCAAGTATATTACCTACCAAAAGAAATAGAAAATCATATTGTTTGCGATCGCACTCAAAATTTGGATCAATTTAATTTACCAAATATCCACAGTCTTCTAGACAAATCTTTGTGGCAATTTCTTTGGGAAAAAGGAAGGCGCAAACTTAAACTAATAAAACATTCTCCATATTTACTCAAACAAGCACAAAAATATCAAATTCAAATCTTACATTCACACTTCGGTCATATAGCCTGGTTTGATCTTCCTAATACCGATCGAATCAAACTAAAACACGTAGTTACTTTTTACGGATACGATGTTAACTCTATACCGAAAAACGATCCTATTTGGGTTAAACGCTATCAGCAACTATTTGAAAAAGCAGACCGCATTCTTTGTGAAGGCTCTCACATGGCTAAGTGTATCGAAAATTTGGGATGTCCGCCAGAAAAAATTAAAGTGCATCACTTAGGAGTTAAACTAAATAAAATTAAATATCAACCTAGAGTCTGGAATAGACGAGAAACTCTAAAAGTTTTAATAGCTGCATCTTTTGTCGAAAAAAAAGGAATTCCTTATGCAATTGAAGCATTAGGAAGGTTACAACATGAAATTCCTCTGGAAATTACTATTATTGGCGACGCAAGCAAAAGCCAGCCCAAAAGTCGTCAGTTGAAAAGCAAGTCAGAAAAAGAAAAAATTCTCGCAGCGATCGACAAACATAATTTGGGTTCAAAAGTTAATTTATTAGGATATCAACCTTATGAAGTTTTCTTCGAACAAGCATACAAACACCATTTATTCATTTCTCCTAGCATAACTGCTGAGGATGGAGATACAGAAGGAGGTGCGCCAGTAAGCATTACCGAAATGGCAGCTACAGGAATGCCAATTGTAAGTACCACTCACTGCGACATCCCAGAAGTAATTAAACACGGTATTACGGGTTTGTTAGCCCCAGAAAAAGATATTGAAGGACTCGCGAAAAATATCCAATGGTTTGTTAATAATCCAGATAAATGGCAAGAAATGCTCGATGCTGGACGGAAACATATAGAAAGGGAATATGATTCGATCGAACAAGGTAAAAAACTAGCAAAAATTTATCGAGATCTCGCTCAGTCCTAAATAAGTTCGATTAATATGAACTGTAATTGCGACAACATTAACAATATTTTGATGATTCACAACCGCTATCAATATGCTGGAGGTGAAGATGCATCTACTAAAGCAGAAATAGATTTATTGCGTCAAAATAAACACAAAGTAACATTATTAGAAGATAGCAACGAGCGTATAGAAAAATTCTCTACTTTAGAAAAATTAGAACTTTTTTTTACTGCTGCTTGGAATAATAAAAGCTATCAACAACTCAGATTGCAACTCCAACAATTAAAACCCGATCTACTCCACGTCCAAAATTTCTTTCCTTTATTTTCTCCTTCTATTCACGCTGCTGCTAAATCTTTAGATATTCCCACTATTCAACATTTACGTAATTTTCGTTTGGGTTGTTTGAATGCTTATCTATTTCGAAAAGGAAAGATTTGCGAAGCTTGTATAGGTAAAAATCCCTGGCGCGGTTTGGTTTATCGCTGTTATCGAGGCTCTCTACCCGCATCTTTAGGTGTATGGAATATGATTACATATAATCGCTGGCGCGGGACTTGGTTAAAAGATGTAGATGCTTTTATAACCCCCAGTCAGTTTGCTGCCAAAAAACTGATAGAAATAGGAATTAGCAGCGATCGCCTCTACGTCAAACCCAATATAACCCCAGATCCATTAGTAGGTCAGTCAATACCCCCTCTTCCCGATCGACCTACATTTTTATACATCGGTCGTCTTTCACCAGAAAAAGGAATCATTACCCTACTTAAAGCTTGGGAAAAATTAGCACGATCGCAATGGCAATTAGAAATTGTCGGTGATGGTGCGCAAAGACAGGAATTAGAACAATTAAAAAGCGATCGCCAACTAAATAACGTCAACTTTCGAGGATATCAACCCAGTCAAAAAGTCTGGGAAGCAATAAAACAAGCTACCGCTATTATAGTTCCTTCCCAGTGGTACGAAACCTTTGGCAGAGTAGTAATAGAAGCATTTGCTTGTGGTAGGGGAGTGCTAGTTTCTAACTTGGGTGCGCTGTCAGAATTGGTTAAAGAAGGGGAAACAGGTTTTTTAATTTCTCCCGACGATATCGATGCTTGGGTAGAGAAAATTGAGTGGAGTGGGAACAATTATATAGAGATGACCCGTATAGGTCAGCAATGCCGTCAAGTTTACTTACAGCAGTATACGCCAGAAGTTAACTATCAAAAGACGATCGAGATTTATCGCCAGGTTTTAAATTAATGTCTGCTAGACAAATTATTAACACTCGCATCGATGCTACTAGTTACGAGGATGCTTGCGATCGTATCCAAACTTGGGCAAATAACAACACTTCTTGCTATATCGTAGCTGCTAACGTTCACGTAATAATGAGTTGTTTTTGGTCAGCACAATACGGGCAAGTTGTCAATGGTGCAGCGTTGGTGACTCCCGATGGAATGCCTTTAGTTTGGGCAATGCGTCTGCTGGGGGTAAAAAAACAATCTAGAGTTTACGGTCCAGATTTAATGTTAGCTTGGTGCGATCGCGCTGCCAAAACTAGTATACCTATCTACTTATATGGCGGCACGGAAACAATGCTAGCAAAACTACAGCACAACTTAAAACAACAATTTCCAGGATTGATAATTGCTGGTAGTTATTCTCCTCCATTTCGCTCTCTAACACCAGAAGAACAACAAAAAGATATCGATCGCATTCACGCAACTGATGCTAAAGTAGTTTTTGTTGCCCTAGGCTGTCCCAAACAAGAATATTGGATGGCAAGAGTGCAAGGAAAACTAAAAGCAGTGGCGATCGGTGTTGGTGCAGCTTTTAGCTTCCACAGTGGAGAAGTTTCCCAAGCACCCCGCTGGATGATGAAAATAGGAATAGAATGGCTCTATCGTCTCGTTACCGAGCCAAAAAGATTGTGGCGGCGATATTTAATTAATAACCCCGTATTTTTACTATTATTTACCTTGCAATTGCTCAAAAAAGCTTCAATTACTAATAAATAATTGTTAGCTGTTAGCTGTTGGCTGTTAGCTATTTGTTTCTCTCCCCCTCTCCCCCTCTCCCCCTCCCCACACTCCCCACACCCCCCACACTCCCCCTCTCCTCAACAAGGGTGTCGGTTTTTATGAAATCTGTGGGAATACTCAGAGTAAATCTGAGAGTAAGTTTATAGAGATTTTCCTATAGTCTTACTTGCTATTAATACTGACATAAAAAATGCCAATTTAAAAATTACCATGCATAATTCCCCAGGTAAAACATATAAACCATTATTAGATATTCGCGCACCTCAGAAAATTCGCTTATTTCATCTTGCTAGTTGGAAACACTGGTATATTCTACTACTAAGTGATATTTCAGCCCTAGCGATCGCCTGGCAATTTGCTAGATACTTAAACAAGTTTTATTCTCCTATTCCTCCTCAACTAGTTTGGTGGGTTTGGTTAGGTATTCCCAGTCCATTTTGGATTTTTGCGGCAATAACTTTATTATTTTTTGCCTATAGTGGTTTGTATAATGACTCGACGAGTAAAGCTCAAAACTACGTCCGCACTGGTCAACTGGTTAGTATAGTTTATTTATTATCTCTTGTTATAGTTTATTTTTACGATCCGAAATTAGATCCGCCTCGATCGCTCTTTTTTACAGCTTGGTTTGGTAGTGTAGGCTCAATAATTAGTTTGCGTCTGTTATTAGCTCTAGTTGTACCTCAATTTAAACAGACTACAGTCCCAGTATTTATTATCGCTCCAGCAGGACGACTCAACAAGTTAGCAGAAATAGTGCGCAGAAGAGGATCTTCAAATAGTTTGCGGCGAGTGCGATATAAAGTAGTAGGGGCAGCACTAGCAACCACTGCTAATTCGCCAGCTACCTTAAAAGCTATTATTAAATCTGGAGCCAAACAAGTACTAGCAGAAACATTACCCCAGACTAAATTAGCTTCAACTCTATACTGGCGACTGAGGAGATCGGGTATTTGTTTGCGCTTAATTCCTTCTAGTTTAGAAATTTTACACCGTCGCGGAGCATCAGAAGTATTCGCCGGACTTCCAACCCTGCGAGTGGAAACATCTTTATTAGTTGGGTGGGACTATCGACTGAAACGGTGGATAGATTTTTTTGGTGCTTTGTTTGGAATAATTATCTTATCTCCGTTGTTTGTGGGAGTAGCGATCGCTATCAAAATTTCTTCTCCAGGTTCGATATTCTTTCGCCAAGAGCGTGTAGGTTTACACGGTAAAATATTTAAAGTGTGGAAATTCCGCACTATGGTAGCTAATGCAGCCAAACTTCAGGCAAAATTGGAAGCGCAAAATAAAACTAAAGACGGGATAATGTTTAAAGTGGAGCGCGATCCGCGTATTATTCCCATAGGACATTTTTTGCGTCGCACCAGCATCGACGAACTACCTCAGTTATTTAATGTTTTATTAGGTCAAATGAGTTTGGTGGGACCGCGACCTTTACCACTCAGAGATGTGAAACGCTTCGACGAGTGGCATCACATTCGCCATCGAGTGCTTCCTGGAATTACTGGAATGTGGCAAATTTCCGGTCGATCGGACATCGAGGATTTTGACGATGCTGCCAGACTAGACCTATATTATATCGATCATTGGTCGCTCAATCTAGATTTAGATATTTTAGTTGAAACTGTCAGAATTGTATTGTTTGGAAAAGGAGCCTATTAACAGTTAACAGTTATGTACATTAACACTTGATTTGTCATCGGTAACAGATTAGTGTCGCTGTAACAAATTAAAATGGCGTTTAACGAATTATCTGTCGTTTCTTCCAATCTGTTTCATCGATCTCGATCGAAGGCCACCTGCAAAATAGCCAAAATTCCTCCGAGCGCGAACTGCTTGCAGCAGCGCTTGTGCTCCCGCAAAAATAGCCGAATCATATACTACAAGGCATATGACGATTTGACGTGCGCAAGGTGGGTTTCAATGTTGTTTTCTGAGACTCGGTGATGCCCAGTTCCTTTTAGGGTGTTGCGCTTCCATAATTAAACTATCCGATACACGACAACTCCGTCACTTTCCCGATTGCCTATCTCAATTAATTCGTCGCGCTGCATTTGTAGAAGAAGCTCTTTTACTTTTTGAACGTCCTTTTCAGTGGTCAGAACGCAATCGGCTAGGGTGGCTTCTTTATTTTCTTTGAGTAGCTTTAGGATTGTATGAGTATCTGATTGAGGGGTTATAGAGATTGTCTGGAAAGGGGAAATCTCAGCAGTAGGAGTCAAACCGTAAAGCGCTCTATATTTGAAATTTTGCTCTTCAACCATCCATGGAATCATGAACAAGTCAATAATCTGTCCAATACCAAACACCCCCCAGCTAAAGAACCAGATCGAACCAGTTAGAGGCTTGCCTAGATAAAAACGATGAATCCCAGCAAAACCCAAAAACCAAAAACACCATAACAGATATGCTGTAACTGTATTTCTCATAGCTAATTTGACTTTCTATCCTTAAAGTCTCCTCAATTCCACGATATCTAATCTCATAGGAATTTAGGCTTGACATAAACTCGAAAATATGGTTTGGGTTTGAATGTTATTAATTTAGATAAATTTCTGCTTATTTTCGAAGTATGTATTGAAGTTTATTTGTATTATTACCTCGCTCTCTTCCAGATGATGTGTGCGATCGCCGATCGCCTTAATGATATAGTTTGCGCCGACGAGCGAGATCGCAACAGTTAAAGAATTGGCCTTATTTTCATTTTCTGACTTTACTGACTATACTTAAATAAGTACATAAACTTAGTTGAGGTTACACAAAAAGAATATAGATCGAGGGTTTATGTTGCTGGCGAGCAACTCAGGTAATATCAGTAAATGGACAATTTTTTTTCCTGCCTGCGATCGCCGTTTCGATAACTCTGTTTTGCTCTTTAGTCAAATACAGATCGGCATCTTTGCTATGTTAAGGGTTTTTTGCCGTTGCCACCATAAAGTTGATCGAAACCAAAGCCGCCCCACATACTATCGTTACCAGACCCACTAGAGAAAATATCATTGTTAGATTCACCAGCCATACTGTTATTGCCATATTGTCTCCACATAGTATCATTGCTAAAGCCACCAAAAATTCGACTTAACTGCTTACACAAAATTAATTACACATTTTAGTTACCAAAATATGCATTAATTGCATTAATTGCATTTATCTAATGCAATTAATGCATGTTTTCCAGTTTTTGTCTTGATTAACTAAAATACAAAAATCACTTTTTAGAGATTATGAGTTTTTAGTTAAAGAGATAAGATCGAAGAAAAGAAAATAAGAGCGGGTAAAGAGGTGTGACATGACAATTACCCTAAATCACACTATAGTTCCAGCAAAAAACAAATCGTCATCGGCAAAGTTCTTTGCAGATATTTTTGGTCTAAAAGTTGAATCTCCTGTAGGTCACTTCGCTGCTGTGCGTGTTAATGATACTTTGACTCTTGACTTTGCCGAGAGGGAAGAATTTGAATCACATCACTATGCTTTCCATGTAAGTGATTCTGAATTTGATTCTATTTTCACACGAGTAAAAGAGGCAGGTCTTGAATACAGTAGTGACCCTATGCATCAGAACAAAGGACAAATTAACAAAAGAAAAGGCGGACGCGGATTCTATTTCTATGACCCTAATGGACATAACCTGGAATTGCTGACTCGTACGTGAGAGCGCAGCAGTCGGGGGTGTTAAAGGAATTTGTCTTCTACGATCTCGTGCGCGATCCGTGTAGCGGCGCTTGAATCAATGCTTTTTTGGTTCTAATAGGGAATCTTCTTATGGATTGAAGAATCTTTGAGCTGTGGCTTTAGTTTTGCCCATAATCTCCCCGATCTGACGGTGGGTAACTATATTCATTTCCGAGTTTACGCTTGAGTTGGCCGAGGATCTCCTCCCTAGTTTTGTCGTTATCAATAATTTCACAGTGTTTATCCCAAAGAAGATCGAAGTATCGGACGAATAGTTCCACAATGTCTGGATTTGATATGGCTATATCGTGATATATTTTAGTCGGGTCGTACATATTTAAGGCTCCAATAATCACCTCTTCATCGTCAATAACGTAAAAGCTGATTTTGGGAATATCGTCTGTACTATTCAAAAGACCAACAAAGTATTTTTTAGAGTAATTCAACTCTTCTTCGATTCGCTTCAAACGACTTACATTGTTTATTATTGCAATATGTTTATAATTAATTTCATTTTTTTTGAGGAGCTCTTTTTTCGCTTTGGCGAAATTTTGACGATATTCTGGGAGATTCTTTAGTTCCCTGTAGATGCTCGGTCCCATTGTAACGTCGAGAATCTTGAGCTTTGCCTTATATATTCTTGTTGTCAGATATTCGTAACTTTCTTTGGAGCTATTGAACCTCAAAATTTGGTTAGTTGATGTTGAGTCAAGCAGACCTCTTATCTTTAGATGGTATTCTTCGAGCTTATTTTCCAAAAGTTTCTCGATGCCAGAGCTGTACTCTTTCCACTGAAGAGCTTCCCATAAGACAAAGCTACCGATTAGTCCCGCAACAATTCCCTTGAAGACTTTATCGGAAATCAGTTCAAGTGGGTACAGGAGCGCTATCGCAAGTGCAAGTACCAAAGTTACGAACAACGATAGAAATCGTACCAATTTCATGTCTAATTTTCAAGTTTCCAGAGACATTATATTTTTTTATACTACCTCTTCCAAGACGATCGTCTGTTACTGATGAGAAAGAATGTGTTATTACCCATAGGAAAGATCTGTATCGTTGCTTCTTCCTGTTTTAGATCGAGAGAGAGAGGCTATTTTTGTTTTTGCATCTGTTTATCCTCGACGATAAGCTTTTGGCGTCATTCCTGTCTGTTGGCGAAAATGATTAGTGGCTCATCCGATTTGGCATAGCCAAATCGGATGAGCCTTATAATTTTTCTAATTTAGTAAATCCAAGCCTTTGAGCTAAATGTTTAGGTAATGCGTTCTCATCACTAATAACAGCACGAACTTCAGAGTATCCAGCCAAAGTGAGGCGATCGAGGCTAGCTTGAAAAATGACTGAGCTAATATTTCTGTTTTTATAGTTATTAAGTACTACTAGGCAATCTATTAGGGGACACTCACGTTCTTTCCAGTAACTAATTAAACACGCACCAATAAGTATTTGCTCTTTCCAGTATCCACACGAGCAATTTAGAAGTGGACTGTGTACTTTACCCCCAAAGTAAGCCTCTATATCTTGTTCGGCAGCAGTGCGATGTTGCTGCTCGTAAGCTGGATGATTTAAAAAACCACTTAAGATTAAATTAACCAAGGCCGATTTATCTTCTGGTACAATCAAACGCAGTCGTTGAGAAAAATGACGTTGGCGTTTATATCTTTGTTTGTAAGTAATCAAATTTAATTGGTATTCGTAGATTGAATTCATCTAAATTTATATATCGTAACGCTATCATAGCAGTGGATTTGATAAAAATGCAGTAGCTATAGCTCCATATTTTAATAAAGTTCTTCTTTGCATAGTTTTCCAATCCTGATTCTTGTTATCTAAATATTTATTCCAATCTATGTGCCAACTTTGTCACTTTTGAGCCTATTTATCTTGCTTATTTTTACTAAATTTGGCAAAATATTGCTAAAGATTAATAACTATTTGTTGGCGAATTATTTAAAGCGATCGAGTTTTGATGACGAGTAATTTGGCCTTGACCTTCCAATCTTGCCAAAGCGCGAGACATTGTTTCTGGGGTAAAGCGTAATTCAGTAGAGAGTTCCTTTAAAGGTCGATCTAAATTGACTAATTTTTCATTATTAGGCTCAGCTAAGTATCGCAGATATTTAAGTAGTCGCCGATCGGCTTTTTTAATATTCCATAACTCCAAACTGACTTTGAATGAGTCAATTTCTCTGATTAGCATCCTCATCAACTCTTCTGCTAGATCGGGATTTTGGCGTATAGCTAATAAAAGCAATTGCCGAGGATAAACAATAACTTGCGAAACTACCTCAGCTATAGCAGTACAAGAGTAGAAATCAGAAAAAATTGCTTCTTCCCCTAGACTTTCACCTGGTTTGACAAACTGTAAAAATGCCATTTTGTCTTCAATGGTGGGACGAGTTAGTTTAATTCGCCCAGTTTCAACTATGTAGAAACCTCGTACTAGATCGCCCCACCGGAAAAGTCTTTCTCCAGCAACTAGTTGTCTTTTAAAGATTGCATTCCTCAGCTCGCATGGAAAGCTCTCAACGGTTAAAAATGTCATTCTTGTTTTTTCTATCCCCCTTAGAATTTTATTGAACAATCATTCCAAAAAATTAAAAAACAATAGAGTCAATCTAGAAGTTATTTATCGAGGATTAACTCTATCAATATAGTGATTGGCTTAACTGAGACAATTCTGAGAGAAAAATAAGATTTAGATAAGTGGCACGGTCTAGATATGGACAGCTTTTGATTTAAGCTCTTTATCGAGCGCTTTTTCTATTATATAAGACTAGAACGAGAGACTTAGGGAACAGGGAATAGGGAATAGGGAATAGGGAACAGAGGGATTTGAGCTTTTTTTATTAATAAAAACTATTTCTTATCTCTCTAGTTACTTTTGAGAAATGGTATAACCGCACTGGCACCTGCATTTGCCATTGCTTGAGCTGTAGCAAGACCAATCCGAGTGTTGCCTGTAACAATTGCAACTTTTCCGGCAAGCATTTTCATTGCTTTATTTTTTCCGTTTTATTTTTGTGAAAAATTTCTCATGTTTGCAACTTATCGAAGATCGGTTTTGTATGTATCGAATATAAAACAGATAAACTTTGTAAATCTAACTGATTTTTGCCAAGCTTGTCACAATATTGCTGAACGCTAATAATTTAACAATTGAGCGCTCCCTATGCCTGCAAGATTATAAGGCGTTAAGTTTATCTTTTTTTTTCTTATCCCCGAACCTAATACCTATAATCGATCTAAGCATCAGCTATTTTTCTGTCACAGTAGAGACGATCGCAATACAACAGCCAAGCAAGACCGCATAAACCCGTCAAAGAACCTGTAACCGCAGCAGAGACACCCCAACCAACAGGGCCAAATCGATTGGTAATCTCTGTTATTATGGCGCTACTACTTTTAAGAACGAGGTATGTGGTTCCTCCCGCAGCGATCGTAATTAAACCGAACTGTCCCAGTATTTCGTGGAGTTCCTTGTCCGATAAATCTTCGTCAAAATATCTCTTCCAGATCTTGGCATACATGAAGATGTCAGAAGCAGTCAGAGCAATTTGTTTGGGTAGTTCTGTACCTGGGAGGGGTAGAGCTGAAACAGCACCACCACTAACAGCATAACGGCTAATTTCAAATAAGGCATCGAATCTTTTCTTGCCCAGATTACTAACCATAAATCTCCTGTAATCACTTCAGCAGGTTATTGACTTTTGCTCTCATGTTACCTAATTTTAATCGCAGTCAAATCGATTTTACCTACTAGTAACTTTTACAGGGAAATCAATCCCAATTCAGCCGATCGAGATACTATCTTATAATCATTTAAAAACCTTCAACTTTTTTCTATTTTCTTCTCTACCCACTAATCAGTTGCAAGGTAGGAACGAAATTGGGATAGGAGATAGCAGCAGCTTCAGCACCAATAATGGTAGTAGTATTTTTAGCATTGAGGGCAGCGATCGCTAAACTCATAGCTATTCTATGATCGGTATAACTATCTACTTCCGCACCAGTTAGTTGAGTCCCGCCAGTTATTTCTAAACCATCGGTTAATTCCGTAATTTTAGCTCCCATGCGGTTTAACCCCGAAGCAATAGCAGCGAGACGATCGCTTTCTTTAACTCTTAATTCGGCTGCATCTTTAATTGTGGTCGTACCTTCTGCAAATGTTGCGGCTACTGCTAAAATAGGAACTTCGTCTATTAAACGGGGAATTATATCGCCTTCAATAGTGCATCCTTTTAGTTTCCCGTGACGCACTCTCAACTCTGCTACTGGTTCCCCCGCAACTATCCTTTGATTTTCTAATTCTATATTTGCTCCCATCATTTCCAATGCTTCTAGAATGCCAGTGCGAGTAGGGTTAACGCCAACATTTTTTATAAGTAATTCCGAACCAGGGACAATCGCACCAGCAACTAACCAGAAAGCAGCAGAACTAATATCCCCAGGTACTATTACTTTTTGTCCTTGTAGGGTTGGTTGTCCTGCGATCGTAACACTATTAGTTTCGGGGTCGATTTCTAATTTTGCCCCGAATGCTTGTAACATTCTCTCAGAATGATCGCGAGATAGTGCGGGTTCGGTGACAGTAGTTTTTCCTTCCACCATCAAACCAGCTAATAAAATGCAGGATTTGACTTGAGCCGAAGCAATGGGAGAATGGTAGTGTATGGGTTTGAGTTGCTGTCCTCTTATAGCTAGAGGTGCGATCGAATTATTTTTACGTCCCCAGATAGTTGCACCCATTTGTTGCAATGGTTTAATTACTCTCGACATAGGACGCGATCGCAAAGAATTATCCCCCGTCACGGTAAAAAATCTTTCCCGATGGCTTGCGAGTAACCCTAACATTAAACGCATAGTCGTACCGGAGTTACCCGCATCCAACACGTCTTCTGGTTCGAGTAAGTTTCCTAGTCCTACACCTTTTACTACTACCTTTTCTGTATTTAATTCCGAAATTTCTGCACCCATAGCGCGGAAACAACTAGCAGTACTGCGGGGGTCTTCTCCTAGTAAGAGTCCTTCTACGATCGTTTCTCCTTCGGCGATCGCTCCTAACATCAAAGCGCGGTGAGAGATCGATTTATCACCAGGTATATTAATAGTTCCTTGTAAAGATAGTCCAGAAGTTGGAGGTGTAATAATTAAATTCTGTCGATCGAGAGTGTTTTTGAGGGTGACAACTACAGATGACATTAGTTACTGATAAGTTAGGGGGATTGATATCTTGCCGATTTTATCAGATGATATGCTGATTTGATACTCTAAAACTAAACTATCGTTATAGTTTCAGATTCTTAGAATCGAGTCTCTAACGGTTGTACCAAGCACCCACTAATACGTCCAACACAATATACACAATTCCCCTACAACGAAATTAAAAATTATGGTTGCAGTCCCCTTGTGTTTTAAGATGGAATGGTTCGAGCAGTATTTTCTTTATACGATCGAGATTAATGTCTATATCCCCAGAAATTACACCTATTGTAGAACAACTCTTTGTAGAACTTAACCAGACTGAGGAAGAAGTAACCAAGGGAGTCAACTTAGCTCAACAATTATTATCTAATTTTTCAGATAATGCTATACTAGCCCAGTGTTTTGCTTATTTTAATACCATTTTATTTTTCTTAAAAATCTCTCGAATTCATATAGAGGCTACTGTTAAGGCTTTTTCTGTTAGTGAAGTCTCTCTCGAATCAATTGAACAGCTACAGGGAGAATTACAAAATTTACTAAAGCAGGTATTGGAAGTTAAAACTAACGTCAATAATACAACCACTCGTTTGGGAAATTGGTCATGACAAAATTTCAATTAAATCGACAACAAATAGCCGAACTAGAAGAAGTTTTAAAATTAACAAAAATGACCGAACAAAAAGCTAGAGAAATGTCCGAACTTTCAACAGTTATTGCTTGGAAATATCAAAAAAAGATACAGCTTACAGAAGAGAAAAAAGAGGAAATAAATAACAACTCTAATAGTCTATAAAAGCGAGATTTTACTTGTCAAAATATGCAGGATAAACAAAAGCAAAAGCAGTAGAACTGGGGACGATCGTACCGTCCATTTCTTCAACTATAACAGTTGCTAAATTACTGTCCCAACGCGCTCTAATTTTCCTGCCATTAAATTCCACTATTTTTTCTCCAACTTGTTTCAATTGTTCGTGAGGAAATTGATAACTCGTTCCAGAAAAACTATTAGGAACAATATCATTATTCGCCTCCCATATATAACTAACTATTGCTTTGGGATGCAGATTTAGTTTATCTTTATGGCGAACGGGAAAAATCACGCGATCGTCCGTGTAATAAGTTCCATAAGGATAGTCTTGATAATTGCGCGTATAACCCGTATCGGTAGAGAGAATTTTACTGTCGGGATATTGTTCTAACCAAGCACCAAGAGTCGTTTTAATAGCTGGTATTCTATTAAGTTCTCTATTAACTTTAGCGCCAACAATCCCCATACTCCAAGGTTGAGAATAGAGAGTCTCGTCAGCGCGATCGAACATCACCAAACAGCTTTGATATAGTTTTCCTGACACGCCAAAAGTCGTATTGTTGCGATCGAAAGCAACAATCGTATCGCAAAGAGGACAGTAAGAAACAGTAACGTTAACATCTCCAATGCGATCGTTAACGATTTCGTGCCAATTCATAATCCCAAAAGGATAAGCCTTTGCTTCCCCATTAACTACCACCCCAATCACTAATTCATCTTTAGCAAAAGGTGTAGTTCGAGCATTATCAAATTTAGGATTGTCAATACTAGGAATACCATCTTTTGGCGGTCCGCCGTTGAGAAGTTCTGTTAGATCGATGCGGCTGTATTTAGCAAGATTAATGTTTTGTTTGCGAATATCTTCTAGTTCTTTGTCTCGATCGTGCAAAACACTTGTCAAATGAAAATAGCGCAGCTTAAAATTATCCCATCCACCAGCTTTCACTACCATTGTGGTTAAAGAAATTGCTGCTATGGAAATAGTACTGAGGACGATTTTAGTTATTTTATTCATCAAATATACCAATACTTGCTATTTTCAGCTTCTCTTGACTAAGTGAAATATATGTGAGTGGTATATTAGAAGCTCCTGAGAGGCTATTTAGTAGTTGAAAAATGAGCCGTATATTGATAAAATTAACAGAAATTAATCAAATTTTTACTTTTTATCTTCGGTAAATTTAAGCTTATAAGGACACCTACTTCCATGACTGTCGCGCCCCTAAGCTGGCAAGAACTAGAAGCCCTCACAGACTTTCAAATAGATACTATCAATGGCCCCACCAACGCTCAAGCCCAATTGCGCCTATTTGGGCATACTGAAGCAGACGTAAGGGTTACTCTATACCGCGACAACCACGCCTGGTGTCCCTATTGCCAGAAAATTTGGCTGTGGCTGGAGGAAAAACAAATCCCTTACCGCATCAAAAAGGTAACGATGTTCTGCTATGGAAAGAAAGAAAGCTGGTACAAGCGGTTAGTACCATCAGGTATGTTGCCGGCGATCGAGTTAGATGGCAGTCTTATTACCGAAAGCGACTATATTTTAATAGCCCTAGAAAGGGTTTTTGGCCCTTTAGAATGGGGCATGGAAGACCCGCGAGTTATTCCTTTACGAAACCTGGAACGAATTCTATTTAGAGCTTGGTGTTCCTGGCTTTGCTATCGAACTAGATCTTCTAGAGAAGAACAATACAACCGAGACCAATTCATAAAAGTAGTGGCTGCGATCGAAGATGTTTTAAGTCGCACTAGTGGACCGTACTTTCTAGATAAATTCAGCACCGTTGATGTAATCTTTACGCCCTATGTGGAACGCATGAACGCCAGCCTTTACTATTACAAAGGCTACTCTTTACGAGAAGAAAACCCTGGTTTTGGTGCCTGGTTTGACGCTATGGAAAGCCGACCTACTTACCGAGGCACCCAAAGCGATTTCCACACCCACGTCCACGATCTGCCACCCCAGATGGGAGGCTGCTGGGAAAACGGCGAACCTCAAATGTTAGTCAATAAGGCAAGAGTCGATCGTGGTCCTTGGGCTGGACTGCCAGATGTGACTTATCCAGAGCCGGAAAACTCCCGCGCTGAAGCTCTCCAACGAGTAATCAAACACCGCCAAAATATCATTAAAGTCAACCCAGCCAGTGACAAATTGTTTGATGAAGCTCTCCGCTGTGCCTTGACACGCATGATGACAGGTGAAGTCTGCACGCCTCCTCAGGGGTCAGATCCGGCTCTGCGATACTTGCGCGACAGAATTAATGTACCCAGAGATATGTCTATCTACGCAGCCAAGCGACTGAGGCAATCCTTGGAGGAAACCGCAGCTCTAATAGGCGATCGCCAGGGGCAAGCCATTCCCTTTAATCATCGGCGGGATCAGGATCCGGCTAATTTTGCTAGAAATTAGGATTGAGGGCTCAGCAGAAGAAAGAACATTGGGAGTGTGGGAGGATATAGAGAGGAGAGAGAGTATGGGAGAAATTTAAATGAAATGGTCAGAAAGCTGAGCGACAGCAAAGAGGTTCCCTCAGAATAAGAACGCAGTAAAAACATAAAAAGATTAATTACTTAATTAACTCCCCACACTTCCCTCTCTCACGATCGCCAGAAAGACCCCGTGAAAAGTCATAACGACTATCTCAATTATTTTTAGTTAGATTTGTCCATCCCACGATATGATTGCTAATGCTAAACACTAAAGAATCTGCTAGCCCTAATTTATGAGAAGCTACGGTTAATGTCCCATAATGCTTCATAATAGTTGAAAGCTCTTGAGGACAAGCCAGAAAATCCAGATAAAGTACCATAACTCTATCTTCAATCCGGCGATAGATCGCACATTTTTCTGGCAGAATTAATGTTAGATCTCGAAAGCGCTTTATAGCTACTTTTTCTAATTCAGCACTCATGCTATCGAGGGGAAATTTTTGATGTGTCATAGTATAACTTTGCTCCTTAAGATTTGAAACTACAAAAAGATTCAAAACAAAAAAACAACCTGAGATAATAATCAATAAGAGTGTTGTTAATATTTTTTCTGGCATGGCTAACTGCACCTCCATTACGAGCTATTTTTTCATCAGCTTGTTCGTATTTTTAAACTTTCTATTTAGCTAAATTATTTATTAAATTGATAATTATTTGGGCTTAGAGAAGCCCAAATTCATTGCCAAATCTTTAAAATAATTTAAGTGCTTTCTTAAATTAGCTATTGATTTTTTAAATTGAGGATAGTAGGTAATAGCATTAAATTAATGCTATTAATAAGTTAAAAAACTCTAAATTAACTAACAACTTAAACCCTGTTCTCCTTTCTTTCGAGCGAAGCGAGTTAAAATTAGATTCCAGCTAAATCTACTATTTTTTAGCTTTTTACTTTAATTATAATAAAAAATTAATCTCAAAAATTAATAAGTTTTATTGATACTTTTGCAAGAGGTCTTTTCTTTAGCCTCTTGACAAAATTTTCAAAACCTTAACTTCTTACTGACGCGATACTATAGAAGTAAGGCTTTGTCTGAAAAAGCCTGCAGCCATATCAGTTTCTCAAGCGCAAAGGCAGACTTCATTGGAAAGTAATTCCTAGGTAACAAATTTCTCCTAGGATGGCATTCAGGAACTAGACCGAGAATCTAAACATATTAAATCGGTTGTCGCTCGAATAAATGCAACTAGCTGTTTAAGCCTATTCAAGTAACAAAAAATCATTCTCTAATTCCTGAATGCCATCCTAGAATTTGTCAACCACGATCGAGAGACTGGGAAAGCCACTGACCGGACTCTGGGCTGCTACTCGTAACTGCCAGTAACGTTGTCGGGCACTCAAGCCTATTAGCCATGAAAGCATCCTACTTTGCTTTGCTATTTGGCATCCTCATTATTTCGATCGGTATCTGCGGATTAATCTCAGGGCTGCTTTCACTGCTGAAGGGGCAGCTTGGTTAGTAAAGTAATTACCTCAGGAGGAGCAATATGACGAGCAAACATCGCTTCCAAGATGCATTTACCTTAGCAGAAGAAGCAGAAAGACTAGGAAAAAAAGCGCTCTCGTTAGGACTAATCCCTAGTTTGACCGTACATCTGTTTTCAGACTGCTGGCAATTTTCCTTACCTAACGGGGAAGAATCGGAAACTCTTACCCCAGAAGAAGCGTACCTTCGCTTCAAAAAACTTGTCGAACAATCCGGTCAATAAGCAAACTCTCACTATTTGATTAATTTGTTCATGCAAGTACTTTTTAAAGTGATTAGACAAAAAAACAATAGCCCTCCTAGAGTTCAGACTTATTCCCTCGATGTGGAGCCAGAGAATACGATTCTTGACTGTCTGAATCGAATAAAGTGGGAACTAGACGGGAGTTTAACGTTTCGCAAAAATTGCCGCAATGTCATTTGCGGTAGCTGCGCGATGAGAATTAATGGTCGGTCAGCGTTAGCTTGTAAAGAAAACGTCAGCAGTGAACTGACGCGACGGCAACAACAATTAAGCTCTAAAACGCCAGAGATTATAGTAGCTCCGATGGGCAATATGCCCGTGATTAAGGATTTAATAGTGGACATGACAAGTTTCTGGCAACATCTCGAAGCTGTCGAGCCGTATATCAGCACCAGTTCTAGGGCTATTCCAGAACGAGAGTTTTTACAAACCCCTCAAGAGCGAGCGCAGTTAAATCAAACAGGCAACTGCATTATGTGCGGTGCTTGTTATTCTGAATGCAATGCCCGCGAGGTGAACCCTGATTTTGTCGGACCCCATGCCTTAGCCAAAGCACAGCGGATGTTGATAGATTCGCGAGATCGAGCGACGAAAGTACGCCTCGAAAAATACAATCAAGGAACTAAAGGAGTCTGGGGCTGTACTCGCTGTTATATGTGCGATGCAGTTTGTCCGATGGGAGTAGCCCCGATGGAGCAAATCAGTCAAATTAAACAGCAAATTCTTAAAGGTAAGGAGGCTTCAGAGAGCCGCTCCATCCGCCACCGAAAAGTATTAGTGAATTTAGTCAAACAAGGAGGCTGGATTGACGAGCGTCAGTTTGCTCTGATGGTAGTAGGGAATTATTTTCGAGATCTGCAGGGCTTGCTCGGTCTGGTGCCTTTAGGATTGCATATGCTTTGTCGGGGCAAGTTTCCTTTGGGTTTCAAGCCTTCAGAAGGGATCTCGCAAGTGCGAGGGCTCATTGAATCAGTGCAACAAGCTTCTGGCGAACTGACTCAGACTCAGGGAGAGCCTTAAAACAGTCAACAGTGAACAGTTATCAGTTATCAGGTCTCCCTCATGGATTTAAACCAAGAGAGAGACATTCTACCTATAAAGGTAGGGGGACTGTCGATCCCACTCACAACTGATAACTGATAACTGGTAACTGACAACTGTTAAAACGGGTTTTTAGCAATCGGAAAAAAAATGAGTACCTTTTTAACAACTAAAAGTGCTGCGCAAAAGCAGCAAAAAGAAAAAATTCTCAATCCTATTAATCCCACTCAGGTTACTCAAAACCTATCAGAAAATATTGTTCTGACCACATTAGATGACCTCTACAATTGGGCGCGGCTTTCTAGCCTCTGGCCGTTAATGTTCGGTACGGCTTGTTGCTTCATTGAATTTGCCGCCATGATTGGCTCGCGCTTTGACTTCGACCGCTTTGGTCTGGTACCGCGTAACAGCCCTCGCCAAGCAGATCTGATTATTACTGCGGGAACTATCACCATGAAGATGGCTCCTGCATTGGTAAGGCTCTACGATCAAATGCCAGAGCCAAAATACGTGATGGCTATGGGCGCTTGCACTATCACAGGGGGTATGTTCAGCAGCGACTCTACTACAGCGGTTAAAGGGGTAGACAAGCTAATTCCTGTAGATGTTTATATACCTGGATGTCCGCCTCGCCCAGAAGCCATTTTTGATGCTATTATCAAGTTACGCAAAAAAGTAGCCAATGAATCAATACAAGAGAGAGCAGCAGTTAGACAGCAAACCCATCGTTACTATACCATCCACCACAACCTCAAAGCGGTTCCTCCTATCCACACTGGCAAATATCTCGCCTCTCCAACTCGTCAAACCCCACCAAGGGAATTAACTGCAGCTATGGGAATGCCCTTACCTTCTGTTCTGGCTGCTTCACAGAAGGAAGAAGGAGAGCAAGACCAACCCATCAATCAACATTCTTCTGGTAAGGGAAAAAGATCCAATGTACCAATTTCCAAGAGGTCTATTGCATTCGATCGAGGGTGCGATACTGAATAGCTTCTGCTATACGATCGCTTTTTATCTCCTCCTCTCCAGCCAAATCTGCAATAGTACGAGATACTTTTAAGATGCGATCCATTGCCCTAGCAGAAAGTCCTAATTTGCGAATCGCCCCTTCTAATAAATTGCGACTAACATTATCTAATTGGCAAAAACGACGCAATTGAGAAGATTGCATTTGAGCATTACAATTTACATTGGTTTCTTTTTGAAAGCGGTGAAGGGCGCGATCGCGTGCTGCTATGACCCTTTCTTTGACAGATGAAGAATCCTCGCCAGTTTCAGCTCCGATCATCTCTTCGGGTTTGAGACGATTAACAGCCACTTGCAAGTCAATTCTATCCATCAAGGGACCAGAAAGTTTAGCCCAATACTGTTCTCTTTGTCGCGGGGAACAACTACAACCTTGAATCGGATCGCCAAAATAGCCACAAGGACAGGGATTGGTACTAGCGACGAGAGTAAATTGTGCGGGAAAAGCGACTGACTGACGGGTACGAGAAATAGTAACGCACCCATCTTCTAAAGGTTGGCGGAGATATTCTAAAACATTGCGTTTGAATTCCGTTAGTTCGTCTAAAAATAATACCCCGTGATGAGCTAATGATATCTCTCCAGGACGGGGAAAACTACCGCCTCCAACTAAAGAAGGACCGGAGGCAGAATGATGAGGACTGCGAAAGGGTCTTTCTCTTATCAGAGAGCCTCTATTTTTGAGAAATCCAGCTACAGAATATATTTGAGAAACTTCTAAGGCTTCTTTAAAGCTTAACGAAGGTAAAATACCAGGTAAGCGTCTGGCTAACATAGTTTTACCACTACCTGGAGGGCCGACAAAGATTAAATTGTGCCCTCCAGCAGCAGCAATTTCTAGGGCGCGACGGGCGTGGGATTGTCCTTTAACATCTTTTAGGTCTGGGATAGTTAGGGAAAATATTTGACGGTCTTTCTTTTTATCTAATTGAAAGGGAGTATATTTTTCGGGGCGATCGAGAAAGTCGGCTACTTCTTGGAGGTGCTTAAACCCGTAAACATTTATATCTTCAACTACGGCCGCTTCCTCAACATTATTAGCAGGGACTATCAACCCAACTATATCCAAGCTTTTTGCTGCTGCAGCGATCGGTAATACTCCTGCTACCGATCGCAAACTGCCGTCGAGAGAGACTTCTCCTAAAAATAAATGATCTCCTAACAATTGAGGATTTATCTGTTCGGAGGCGGCTAAAATCCCTACACTAATAGGTAAATCGAAACTAGGGCCTTCTTTACGCAAGTCCGCAGGAGTGAGGTTAATGACAATTTTACGTAAGGGGAAGGCAAAACCAGCATTTTTTAAAGCTGACTTGACCCTCTCTTTAGATTCTTGTACTGCTGTATCTGGTAACCCGACAACAATAATTTTAGGCAGTCCGCCAGATACGTCTATTTCTACTCCCACTTTAACTGCATTGATACCGAGTATCGAAGCACTCCAAACCCTAGCTAGCATATTAATTCATATAAGCTTTCAGCACGAGTATAGTGGCGATCGCCTCGGTAAATTAACCGATAAATTACGGAAATTAAACGATCGAGGATAAAGAATAAAAAAGAAACAACGAACTTCACTTAATCATTAAGATTTTAATCACCGATCGAGGGTAATTCATATGACCTCGCGAACCAGACTGAGATACAATTCATTTGAGATACTCCGAGATTTATATAAATTTTTATGAACTCTATTATTAATAAGATTTTACAAAAGGGCAAATATCTTGTTTTAGAAGAATTAAAATCCGATAGTTTTAGTATCCTTTACAAAGGAGTCAACCAAATTTCAAAAGAAGTAGTGTCAATTGAAACGATCGACACAAATTTATTGTTGCCCAGTGACCTTAACGATCTAAAAAAACAGTTTTTAAATAAAGCCAGAAAACTGGTTAAATGTTGCCACCCAAAAATAATTAAATTCCGCGAATTTTTTACAGAAAGCGGACTTCCCTACATAGTGAAGGAATACATTACTGGCTCTACCTTAGACAGTATAGTAATGCCCGATCGACCCATTTCTGAAGCCATAGCTGTTGATTACATTCGGCAGGTAGGAGAAGCTCTCAAAGTAATACATTCAAATGGGTTCCTACATTTAGGCATTAAACCGCAAAATTTGCTTTTATGTAAAGAAAACCAAGAAGTGAGGCTAAAAAACTTTGGTATCGATCGAGAATTTTTATCACAAAAAACTAAAGAGCTTTTGATTACCTCTGAATACGCAGCGATCGAACAGGAGCGACCCGAAGCAATTCTCACTCCTGCTACTGATATATATAGTTTAGCTGCTACTCTTTATACTTTACTCACAGGTAGAGTTCCTCTAGAAGCAGACTTGCGCGTTCGCTATGTTAATATTCTCAGATCGCCAAAGGATATACAGAGTGAATTAAGTGAAAATGTCTCAGAAGCGATAATGCGAGGAATGGAGCTAGAAGCGCACAAGCGTCCAGCTAGCGTCGATGAATGGCTCTCTCTGCTTCCTCATACTTCTCATAAAAATTCCTTAGATCTACAAACAGTTGAAACGGATATCCTTGAAGATCCTCCAACAGATGAATTAGAAAATATTGCCATTACTGATGAATTTTTACAACCAATTCGAGAAGAACTAACCAGACAGATAGGTCCTGTTGGGGGTTATATTATTGACAATATTTTAGAGGACAATCCTCAGATAACTCCCGAACAATTGTTGGAATGTATGGCGGATGAAATTAATAAATTCCACAATCTCATTCTTAATGGGGAATGTTTACAAGATGTTGGAGAAGAGCTAAATAAAGAGAACGAGGTTGACTTGCCCTTTGACGTTGTTCTACCCTCATCAGAAGAGATAAAAAGTGAATTACACGAACATGTTTCAGAAGCGCGACCTATTCCTAAGAAAGATTCTTTAGTTGTACAAGAAGTTGAGATGGAGATATTTAAAGAGACCCCAACAAAGGAATTAGAAAATATTGCTCTTACTGATGACTTTTTACAAGAGGTTAGAGAAGAGATAATTAAACAGATAGGGCCTATTGGCAGCTATATTATTGACAATATTTTAGAGGAAAATCCCCAGATAACTGCCGAACAATTTTTGGAATGCATGACGGATAAAATTAATAAATCTTATAATATCGTCCTTACTGAGGGATTTTTACAAGAGGTTAGAGAAGAAATAACTAAACAGATAGGGCCTATTGGCGGCCATATTATTGATAATATTCTAGAGGAAAATCCCCAGATAACTCCAAAACAACTAGTGAAACTTATGGAAGCTAAGATCGGCAAATCCCAAAAGGATTGGAAATTTCAACACAATTTACCGTAACTTCTATGGATTAAACTTAGAAAGCACGCGAGCATTTATCTTAGAAAAAGATGCTAGATTGGGATAATTTTTCTTTTCGCGATCGAGATTTAGAGCATAAAGTCTATTATAAAGGTTCTGGACCAGCAGTTCTGATTATGCACGAATTGCCTGGTTTAGTACCAGAATGCGTTCAATTTGCTCGGCGAATTGTAGATAGAGGTTATACAGTTTATCTTCCTCTATTTTTCGGTCAACCAAACCAGCCGATGAGTTTGCTGGGTACTCTTAAATACACTTTTCATATATGTATTAGCAAAGAGTTTCGCACTTTAGCTAAAAATAAATCTAGTCCCATTACAGAATGGTTGAGGGCGCTTTGTCGAGATATTTATGCTAAATGTGGAGGTGTAGGTGTAGGAGCAATTGGCATGTGTTTGACAGGTGGTTTTGCTCTCTCTTTAATGATTGACGAACGAGTTATGGCTCCAGTTTTGAGTCAACCTTCTCTTCCTTTTAGCATAAGTAGAGAACACCGCAAAGCTCTTGGCATATCTCCAGAGGAACTAGAAAAAGCTAAACAAAGAGCTAAAGAATGTCCCATTTTAGCCTTAAGATATGAAGAAGATTCTATTTCTCCAGCCGATCGCTTTGAAACCCTCAAACAAGAGTTTGGCGATAACATAGAACTCTATATTATTAGCGAGCAACAAAGAAAAGATAGTGGGATAAAAACAAGCATTCCCCATGCGGTGCTGACAGTACACGCATTTGAGGAGGCTATAGTTAGAGTATTGAAATTTTTAGACGCAAGACTCAAACCAATTAATAACCCAAACTAATTTGACCAGGTTGAAGGCATATTTCAGTAACTGTACCAGGCGAGCGCATCCTAACTCGCAATTCTCCTTGAGAAGTTACTCCCACAACTTCCCCAGGACAGCCATTTATTACCACAGAATGACCCATACTGTCAAGGATTTCTAGATAAGAAGCTAGTAGAGTTTCGATTCCTTCTGCGATATACCTTTGGTATCCAGATAAAATTCCAACGGTGGTTGTGGCGGCTAAAATTTCTAGGGAAGTAATTGAAGATGTATTAGGCTGTTGTTTGAAGAAAGATTCGAGATTAATACCCATATCTGGGACTGGGTTAGTCCAATTGATACCAACTCCAATAACTGCTTGGGTAATTTCTCCCTCTCTGGTGCGGACTTCCGTTTTAATACCGCCGAGTTTGCCTTTTTGTAGAATTAAATCGTTAGGCCATTTAACTACAATCGGTATATTATTATTGCGCAGAGCATTAGCAATTCCCCAGGCAGATGATAGGGTTAGATGAGGTGCGTCGATCGCTTTTATCTGGGTAGCTAAAGCAACAGATAAATATAGTCCCCCAGGTAAAGATTGCCAATACCTTCCCCATTGTCCTCTTCCTGCAGTTTGTTGGGATGCGATCGCCACAATGGGTAAAGTGTGACCTCGATCGATAAATTCCCAGAGTTTTTGATTAGTAGAAGCAATGCGATCGAAGATATGAACCGATAGTTTAAGTTTTTTTCGATCGCCAGAAAAATTGAGTAAAGCTGTGTCAAACTGAAGTCGATCGAATCCCACAATTAAAAACTAAATAGATTATCTCTAATTTTATGAAAATATCTACCTCTGCGATCGGCGAGAGTGAAACTGTTACTTCTAATTGGCAATGGCAACATTGGGAAGGTATGCCATATTTAACTTGTAACTTACTACAAGAGTGGCAGCACGGCTTTTTTAGCCGACAATTTTACCCTCGATCGCCGGAAACACTAGTAAAAATTTTACACCCCAATGCCAAAGTTTATCGCGTGCAACAAGTTCACGGCAATAAAGTATTATTACCAACAGAAATAGAAGCAGCAATGAGTGAGGAAGATTCAAATACAAATTTACCTCCTGCTGACGGTATTGTTACTGATGGGAAACAACAAGCAGTATGGGTAGCTGGTGCTGATTGTACCCCAGTATTAATTGGCGATGTCATTAGTGGAAAAGTAGGGGCTGTACACGCAGGTTGGCGAGGGACAGCACAAAAAATTGTGCCAGAGGCAATCGGTCATTTTCTATCTTCTGGTAGCTCTTTAGATAATCTCCGTATTGCTATGGGGCCTGCTATTAATGGGAAAATATATCAAGTTTCAGAATTTGTAGCAGCAGAAATAGGCGCGAGTATTGTTTCTGTCGATCGCAAAGAAGCTGTTTTAGAGGCTATGTGGGAGTTAGCAGACTCGCCATTATTAGAAGATTCTCAACCAGGACGGGTGCGCTTGGACGTGAGGAGAGTAAATGAAATACAGATCGAACAATTAGGGATCGGTAAACAACAAATTTCGATCGCGCCTTTTTGTACTTACCAGCAAGAGGAGTATTTCTTTTCTTATCGACGCACTAATCAAAAGAAGGTTCAGTGGTCGGGAATTGTCAGTAAATAAACTACCCCTCCCTATCAACAGACCTACGGTCTGACTGATAGAAAGGGGTTTTCAGTAGCCCTAAGTCATCGCCAATTGAAAGTGTCGATCGCCATAAATACGTCAAATTTAACTCTATTAGTCTAGAATATGTAAATTGAACCGGCGAGAAAGCTCCTGGCAAACTTCGATCCCGCGAATACTATTGCCTCGATCGTCCAAAGGCGCTGAAAAGACGGCAATTCCCATTTGACCTGGAACCACAGCAATAATTCCCCCTCCTACCCCGCTTTTGGCAGGGAACCCAACTTTATATAACCATTCTCCGGCAAAGTCATACATGCCGCAGGTGTACATGACGCTGAGAAGATCTCGCACATACTCGGCAGCTATTGCTGGGGAGCCCGTAATCGGGTTAATACCGCCGTTTGCCAAAGTGGCTCCCATGACTGCTAAATCTCGACAGTTAATAATTACAGAACACTGCTGCAAATAAAGATCGAGAAGGGAGCGAATATCGCCTTTAATGAGCCCGAAATTGCGCAGTAGATAGGAGATGGCCCAGTTGCGATCGCCGTGACTTTGTTCGGAAACGAAGGTAGGGGTATCAACAAATACTCGATGACCGATGTAGCGCTGATACATTTGTAAAATCCGATTGAGTCGCTTGGCAGAAGTTGAGCCTTTAATGAGACTGGTAGTAGCGATCGCCCCAGCATTGACCATCGGGTTAAAGGGTCGTTTAGACTGGGTTTGAAGTTTAATAATCGAATCGTAAGGGTCTCCGGTTGGTTCTACATCGACCACGTTTAATACGTAGTCTCGTCCCCAGTCTTCTAAGGCAAGTCCGTAGGCAAAAACTTTGGAAATCGATTGAATTAAAAAAGGAATATCCCAATTGCCGACCGAATAAACTTGACCAGTCGTGGTAGCCACGCTGATGCCAAACCAATCGCGATCGATGGGGGCCAGATCGGGCTCGCTAGTGTAAATTCGGCCAGTGTTTAGGGGAAGATATTGCTCGTACAATCTTTGCAAACATTCGGTTAACGAATCCCCATCTACGCCATTTGTTTGGTTCTGAGTCGAGAAATATGGGGGATAATTGTCTTGAGTTACTATCTGAGGAGCCGAAACTTGTTGAAAAGTATGAAGTTTGAACTTGGCAGATAGCTCCTCGAATACTTTCACCCCGCGAGCGCTTTTCCTGTGTTCTCCTAGAGGTGGTGAAAATACAGCAATGCCCATTTGTTGAGGTATGACGCCAATAATGGCTCCTGCCAAACCACTCTTAGCGGGAATTCCTACTTTATAAGCCCATTGACCGGAAAAATCATACAACCCGCAAGTGTACATAATGCTGAGAATATTTTTCACATAGGCTGAATTGAGAGCGCGTTCTCCAGTTATGGGATTGATGCCATTATTAGCCAGAGTAGCTGCCATTACTGCCAAGTCATGACAACTAACCATTAGGGAACACTGCTGACAGTAAAGATCGAGAATTTCATCGATATCTTCTTCAATCAAACCGAAATCGAGCATCATGTAAGCGAGGGCTCGATTGAGATGGTTCCTAGTTCGCTTAGTATGATATGTCGATCGATCGATCTGCACCTCTCTGCCGATGTAGCTGCGGAACATCTCTAATAGCCGATGGGAGCGATCGGAGGCATTGGCACCCCTAATTAAGCCTGTAGTAGCGAGTGCTCCAGCGTTAACTAGAGGATTGTATTGTTTTTTAGAAATTTCGTCGGGCTCGATCGTGGAATTAAAGGATTCGCCAGTAGGTTCGACGCCGATGCGCTTAGAAACGTAATCCTCTCCCCGATCTTCTAAAGCCAGTCCATAGACAAATGGTTTGGAAATAGACTGAATAGTAAATAGTTCGGCGGTATCGCCTATGTCAAAATGCTGACCGTTGATTCCCACGATACTAATACCAAACCAATCTGGATTTGCTTTTGCCAGTTCGGGAATGTCAGCAGCAACATTACCTGCTTGGAAAAATTGATACTGGCGATGCAACTTTTCGATAAAGTTCAAAGACGATCGGCTAAAAATAGAAAATTCTTCGTTTAAAGAGTCAATATTAATTATATCTGTCATGGGAAGGTGGATTTTTGCTGCCGAGATCGGTTTTACTTCTTTTTAGTATCTCTCAATCCCTCAGTATATTAGACTTCTTGCAGAAATTAGGGGACAGGAACGGCATTTTTCCTATTCCCTATTCCCTATTCCCTATTCCCTACTCTGATAAATAATCTTTTAAGTCAGAAATTGAATTAATGCCGAGCCTCTCTACATCTTCGCTACGCATCATTAGAGCATAAGAATTGTTAAAGCCAAAAGGAGCGAGCCAGTTTAAATCGTAATTTTGTTTGGTTTCTTCTCGGACGTAAGCAAAAACTTTATCTTTATCTGCAATAATGCTATCTCTGATGTCGGGATCTGTTTTGAGAATTACTAGCAGACCCGTTCCGGTATATTCAGGATAGAGATCTATTTCTCCCCGTCGCAAAGCCTCAAAAGCGATTTTAGTCCCTGCCAGTCCGGTTTTTAACTCCACATCCAGCTCGGTGTAATTTTCTATTACTATTGCCATTATTTCTGCCAGCAGGTATTGTTCTGTAAAATTCTTAGAAGCGACGATCAGATCCCGAGAGCCGCTGCGTTGCGTCGCCGTATTTAATCCTAACTCCGACAAAAACTCCTGCGCCACTTGTATGGTCGGTCTTTTGAGGCGATCGACTCGATAATTTAGTTCCGCCATCGTCTCGTTAGAAATTTTACCTGCTAGTTTGGCTAAGGCATCTTGCAGTTGGGGATATGCGCGCAAAGTTTCGCCCCGTACTAAAGGGGCAGCATAATAGGGGGGAAAATAGCTACGATCGTCTTGTAAGACCCTCAGATCGTAAGCTTTGATTCTCCCGTCGGTAGAAAACCCACTAATCAGATCGACTTTCTTTTCCTGGATGGCTTTATACATCAAACCAGGTTCTAATTCTAGAGTATTTAGCTTTAAACCATAGTGCTGGCGCAATCCAGGATAACCGTCAGCCCTTTCCATAAATTCGGAAGTAAATCCGGCAGTAAAGGAATTGCCAAAGAGATTGGGTAGAATCAGCCAAGACAGGGATAAAATTATTAAAACTGCTGCCCCGATCGGAATCAGTTTGAGCCAGCGAGCGATATTTTTTTGGACGATTCCTAAGAGGAAATCTAAGAGCAAGGCTAGAGTTGCTGCGGGAATTGCTCCCGCCAAAATCATGTCTACATTATTGAGGGCAATACCTCTAAAGATGAACTCTCCCAAGCCACCAGAAGCGATCAAAGCGCAGAGAGTAGCCACCCCCACAGTAGTAACGGCAGCGGTACGAATGCCAGCAAAAATTACCGGAATTGCTAGGGGGAATTCTACCTGCAATAAAATCTGCCGATCGGACATTCCCATACCTTTTGCTGCTTCTTTAATGGAACTGTCTACTTCTTCAATGCCAGTGTAGGTATTGCGAATTATCGGCAAAAGCGCGTATAAAAACAAAGCAACAATGGCAGGAATAACCCCTATTCCCAATACAGGTAACAGAAATCCCAACAGCGCCACGCTGGGAATAGTTTGAATAACGCCCACTGCACCAATGACTTGATTCGATACTCGTTGATATCGAGTTAAAAGAACCCCGACAGAAACGCCCACCAAAACAGCAATGGCTAAAGATGCCGCAGTCAAACCTATATGTTCTACTGTCTGTTGGGCAATTTCTAGCTGGCGATCGAGCAAGAATTCCCAGAAATTTATCACTATTGGCTTATTTTTTGATTCTGAGAATAGCTACCAAACCGTGACCGCAGCCCCATCCTTGTTGCATTTCATATTCTAGTGTTCGCAGAGCATAGCCCAACTGCGGCTCGATAATATTAGCTCGCGGATCGCCGTACCACATCCAGCCGACATCGGCGATTACGCGATCGACAGTCATCAGGGCAAACTGCAATGATTTGGTAAAACTATCCCATCCTTCTAATTCCGTCAGCGCACAGCGTTTCCACAGCCGCTGTTGGCAGTATTCTACTACCACGTTCCAAGATGTAATTAGTTGGCGCAACTGGGGTGCAATTACAGGGTGGTCTGGTACGATCGTAGGATCTATCAGCAGTTCTTCTAAATTGGTGCGCAGGTAATCTTCGTGGAGAGAGTTAATTGAACGACGAATTGCTTTGAGCTGAGGATTGTATTCTTGAGTATCCGTATGCCGACCCACTAATAGGGAGCGATCCATCAATTTTAATACTTCTACCCCTACTCCGGTAGCTGCAGTTAACTCTTTAGCTAGTTCTTTTACTTCTGTGCCAGCCCAGAAACGCAAGGGAAACTTTTCGCTCTCAATCTTTTCTCTGGTGGCTGGGGGATACAAATAACTCATGGTGTATTCCCGCACTTTTTCTGACTCCGATCGAGCTCCCCAGAAATCGGGCCATTCGATGGAGTAACGTCCGAGAAAATCGAGTACGATCGTGCTATCGTTGCGAGAGTGTTGGCATATATCTTCTAGCAGTTTGACCAAATCTTGGCGCATTAAATGAGAGAGGGAACCGTAAGAAGAGAAATAGATATCAAAAGGCTCTTGCTCCGTTTTTAAACGTCCCAAACCTTCTCGTAAATCTGCCTGAGCAAATTCCACGTGGGGTTCGCTCTCAAAAAGGGTCTGACCCTTTTCTACCATAGCCGCACTAATATCTAACCCCAAATATAAATCGATTTTCTCTTTTGGCAATACTCTTTTGTGTTGCAAGCCCAGGTCTAAATCGCGACGATCGATTTTGGTCAAGATTTCGTATCCCTGTCCCGCGCCACAACCGAGATCGACAATACGTACTCCTCGATCGTTCTGACAACGGCGCTCTACCAATTCCCCCAGAAAAGGTCGCAAAGCAATGCGAGTTAACTGGTCTTCCCAGTAAGTCCGGACGTTGTCGTACTTGCCAAACAAGTTGCCGACATACAGATCGTATTTGCCTTCTCTGACGGCTTGGGTATAGGTTTGTTCTCCGACTGATTGCATAATTTTATTTTCTTAATGAAGAGTTCCTTGCCATTTGCCAATGAGATTAGCAACATCGGGATGGGGAAAATGACTTTGAAACATCCGGTAATAGAATAACTCTTCTTTGCTACTTACGGGAAATCCATCTCGACGAGCCTCGTCTAGTTCTGCTTGAGAAATGCTAGTTTTGGCACGGTCTGACAAGATTGTCGATGAGGCACAGCCTTGGGCAAATTCCATCTTCTCCCGCCAAACCACTTCTTCTGGCAACTTATCGGCAAATGCCTGCCGGAGCAACCACTTTTCTGTGCCATAAGTTTTGTGTAGTTTGAGCGCTGGGTCAATGCTGAGGCACAGTTCGATAAATTCTGTATCTAAAAACGGCACGCGACCTTCTAGACTGTGAGCCATAGTCATTCGATCTACCCTCTGTAAATTTAAGTTGTGCAATCCTTTTAATATAGATATCGATTCCTGATGCAAAGCGATCGCGTCGTCGTAATTGGCAAAGTAACTATAGCCCGCAAACAACTCGTCCGCCCCTTCTCCAGTCAGAACTACCTTCACATATTGACTGGCAAGGCGAGAAACCAGATAACAGGGAATGGCGCTGCGCACTAAAGCTGGATCGTAAGATTCTAGATAATAAATTACATCAGGAAGAACTGCTTCCATCTCTTCCTCTGTATAAATATATTCGTGGTGAATTGTTCCTAGATGTTCTGCTACCAGACGAGCAGCTTTGAGATCTGGTGAGTTGGGCAGTCCGACAGAAAAAGAATGCAATTGGGGCAGGCGTTCTGCCATCAGGGCCGCAATTATACTCGAATCTAGTCCTCCGCTCAAAAAAACTCCTACGGGCACTTCAGACATTAATCTCTTTTGCACGCTTAATGACAAACAGGAGCGAATTTTTTCTAGAACTACTTCTACATCAGTAATAAATGAAGAGTTTTCCGGTAAATTGTAATAGGGAAAAAATCCTTCTCCTGATTTGTAATAATGACCGTGGGGAAACTCTTGAATCGAATCAGTATATTGAATTAGAGCTTTGATTTCTGAGGAAAAGAACCCACACTCGCCTATACTCCCATAGTAAAGGGGCTTTATCCCGATCGGATCTCTAGCGGCAAACAATTCTTTACCATTACTAACTATAAAACTAAACATCCCATCTAAATGGTTAGTTAGTTCCAAGCCTAATTCTTGGTATAGTGGCAGTAAAACTTCACTATCTCCTTGGGAGCGAAAAGCATAGCTAGAATCAAAGCGTTCCCGTAGTTCTTTGTAATTATAAATCTCTCCGTTACAAATTCCATAAAGTTGATTTTTCTGATTCTGTAAAGGTTGATGAGCACCACTTACATCCACAATCGCTAAACGCTGATGCCCTAAAATCAAGTTATTTTCTCTAACTATGCCAGTCTCATCTGGTCCGCGATGGGCTAGCTTTGACAACATTATCTCGAAGTCAGATTTATTGGTTGGATTTTTACCGAAAACCCCAAGTATTC
Organism: Prochloraceae cyanobacterium; assembly: GCA_030065755.1. GTDB lineage: Bacteria > Cyanobacteriota > Cyanobacteriia > Cyanobacteriales > JASJDA01 > JASJDA01. The sequence continues at coordinate 86,229 of JASJDA010000001.1, forward strand.
CGCACATTTTTCTTTCCTTGCCAGCTATTATTTTTGATTCTTTTTTTAATTAGTTGATTTTAAATTTTACTCCCACAGGAACTTTGTTCTTAAGCTTACTCACTTTTTTTTTGGCTTTTTTCCATTTGCTTAAACCTTTGATTTTTCTTAATAAAAAATCAAAGGTCCGATGACAGCTTATAGCCTCTGAGACTTTTAGCGGGCTAGCGATCGCAACAATATAATTTTGGAAAAGCCTATGGTGACTGATAACTGTTAACTGTTAACTGTTAACTGATAACTGACAACTGATAACTGATAACTGATAACTGACAACTGTTAAAACTGTTCTCCAACTAAAGAAAATGCTGCCCAATCTTGTGGTTGAGGATGAGTTTTCATAGTAGTTAACATAGCTTGACGCAAAGCTTTAGCTTTACTAGAACCTTGTAGCCAGTGATGATAAAATTCCTTCATTAACTTGGTGGTGCGAGTGTCTGGAGTTGACCACAGGGGGATAATTACGCTTTCTATTCCCACACTAATAAAAGAACTAGATAAACTCATAATGTCCTTACTTCTATTGCTACCAATTCTAAGATTTTTGCTATTCAAAACGACTAATTTACCATTTAAATTCATCTCGAGTATTTCAACAGCAGTAAGCCAGCCATCATCTCGATCGGAAGCTGTTAAAGCGATCGCGCTTTGTTTACCGTCAAATAAACTTTTAGTGCTTAAATGAATGACCGATGCTGTTGGCATTTTCTTTTTAACAGCGGTTTCACTATTAAGATTTTGAGCGATCGCCAAAGGCTGGAGTGCAGAAGCGATCGGAGCTGAATTATTGATACTTGCTACGACTAATACGTCTTTTGTTTTTTCTCTATGCTGCTGGTTTTCCTGTGCTAAATCTAGTATTTCAATAGAAGGAACGATGGAAATGGTATGTTTTTCAATTAAGTATTTTCCTTGTTTATCTTGCAAAGCGACAAAAGGAACTAAAAATAATTCTTTTGGAGGGATAAAAATAATTGGTTCTGCTGGATCTTTGGGAAGAAAGTAAGCAATTGGTTCAATTAAGATTCGATCGAGCTGTTTTAGTAGTCTGGTTCGATCGATTGCGCTGACATTTGAAGCGTTCGCGCCCATACTGGAAATGGTTCGATCGACTATAGATTTTAAAGTAGATTGTGGAAAAGTTATTCCAGTTGGGGAGAGATCCATTGAGGAAAAGATAATTTCTCCTGTAGGTTTAATTACCCAGATATAGAGTTCTGTAGCACTGACTAAAGAATAAGTTACTAATGTCGCTTTTTGCTTTTGGGCTATTTCTTGGATCCGATCGCTTGATGGTGGAATTCTCAATAATTCTGGTTGAGGGTAGAATTTGTAACCGAATAAATCTCTTAGGTTTTCCTCTCGCTCTTTTTCGGCGATTTCTAGAGCTTTTTCTGGTTTATTCTTGGCTATGAATACTTTTTGCAGGATATGATAGGGGTTGGCTTGCTGCTGGGATAGAAAAAGTCTGAGAGGAGCGCTGATATCTAATGATTTGGGAATAGATCCTTGTTTCCCTATACTCTGTGCGAGAAAGGTTTGTGCCTCTTCTAGATTCCCAGTGCGCCAAAAAGCCAGTCCGATCGCCTCAAGAGCTACTTTTTTTCCTTTTCGATCGCCTATCTTCTGTGTGACTTCTAGATAGGGTTTGAGATACTCAATTGCTCTAGTATAGTTGCCAAGGGCTAAATAAGCTTTTGATAAGGCTACTAATGCCTTAGCTTCATCTTCTTTTTTATCTTGTCTTCTGACAAACCCTAAAATCTGCTTGTATGCTTCTATTGCTTTGGCATTATCTCCTAAAGCTAAATAAACTTTGCCTAAATTAGTTAAAGCAATTTCTTCTCGATCGGGAATACCAATGGCTCGTATAATGCTCAATTGCTGCTGATAATAATCAACTGCTTTGTCATATTCTCCCATGCCATAGTAGATAGTACCCAGATTACCTAGAGATATAAGCTGTTGTTGTTGAGCTTTGATTTCTTTTGCTAAGGCTAAACTTTGTCGGGCTAGATCGATCGCTTTAGTTGTATCTTCTTTGGCATTATATGTAATGGCTAGATTAGCTAGAGATTTTGCTTCCTGTAAAGGAGTCTCTATTTTTTTGGCTAATGCTAGACCTTGCTGTTGATAATTGAGGGCTTTGTTATACTCGAAGCGAGCATAGTAGATGTTACCTAGATTGTCTAAAGATTCTGCTTGTTGCTTTTGCGTTCCTCTTTTTTTTGCTAAATCTAAATATTTTTCTTGGTATTTTATCGCTGTATCGTATTGTTTTAGCTCGTAGTAAATTATACCTATATTGTTTAAAGATATTGTCTCTATTTCGCGATCGCCTATTTCTCGTGCTAGTTTTAGACTTCGTTTAAAATAATCTATGGCTTTGTGTAATTGTCCTCGCTCTTTGTATGCTATTGCCATATAAGCTAAAGACCGCATTTCTAAATCGCTTTCGCCAATTTTTCTGGCAATTGTCACACTGTGTTGGTAATAATTAATCCCCCTACTATAATCGCCTAACGCTGCGTATATTTGACCCAAATTAGTTAGGGTAACTGCTTGTCCTTGAGGTATTTTAATCTCATCGGCGATCGCTAAACTTTGCTTGTAAAGTCCCAATGCTTTGGTATATTTTCCCAGCTCGTAATATACTCTTCCTAATGAGTTGAGTGTTTTTCCTTCTCCGTAGCGATCCCCCAAAGAACGGCTCAAAATCAAACGCTGTTGATAGTAATCGATCGCTTTGCTGTATTCTCCCAATGAATAATATGCTGATGCTAAATTACTCATAGTCTTACCTTGTTTGCGCAGTAAGGCTTTTTGAGAGTATTTTTGCTCGGAGGGTTTTTTTCCCTGTTCTTGATATATTGTTAGTGCCTGTTGCCAAGCTTCTATCGCTGCTTTATACTTATTGCTCTGATATTCTTCTATTCCTTGACGCAATAAATTATCTGCGTCTGTCAGTCCCTCTTTAGTTGCTGCTATTGTCTGTGGAGTCCCTATTAGCCAAGACCAAGTAATTAAGGTAACGATTGATGTCCATAGCAAAGTATTGGGTACATAGGTGCCAATTCTACTATATGGCATGAGTATAATCCTATTTAAACGGGTTTTATTCTTATTTTTTAATCTAATTTGACGTAATTTGCTCGTTTTTAACAGGAGCAAGATAGGACAACTTCCTCTACTCTTTGACCCTAATGTTTAGTATAATTAGTTTTTTATCTAGCATTGCTTTGTAATCTCCTCGTAAATTTATTTCTCACTTACTATTGATAATAATAAAGTTTTTCTAAAAAAACTTAACATTCAGATACGATCGTTTTTCAGTGTCTATCTGAGCTCAATGGTTAAACCCCGTCCACTACAGCTTAAGGGACAATTTATTGATCTTTAACGCAAACTAAACCAATCTCTTGACCTTTGAATTTTTCAAACCCAAAAAAAGATTGAAAAAATCAGATAAATATAAAATTAAACCTGAAATATTTGGAGACACGATCTCAAAATTACAAGCAATCGGGTTGAGATTTGAAGATCATTTTAGCTGACAGTTTCTATGGTGAAAGCCACGTTAATTTTGTTAAGATTTTACCCCCACTAATAAGCTCTTAGTATATTTATTCAGCCAATAGACAAAAAGATAAGATACAGCCACCGAGGTATTAATTATTTATAGTGTATTTCTCAATTTACGCTAGTTTACGCCTTTGTCTCATAAGCTAACTTAAATCGGACTACACTATAAATAATAGAATCATTTTCTGGGTATTCTAAAAGTTTTTCAAGTATCAGTAAATATTTATAAAATAAAAGTAGAGCATTATTAAATTCTCCAATTGCTTGCAGAATTAAGAGTAAAGGAGAAATGAAAAATTGTGGTTGTTATCAAATTACAGATAATTGATACTAGCCACAGGCGTAAGAGCGATGCTATCTCTAATCGAGTTCTGAAGTAGGTATAATCCTGCTAATAAAATGAAATACTCCCTAATTGCTTCTCCAACTCAAGCTCGTCAGACGAAAGAACAATTTGCCAATCCCGAGGATTATCTATCCTCTGAGTTAGGTAGAGCTGTGCAAGAGTTACCGCCCTTATACACTCGCTTGTTAGCAGCTAGCCTCAGCTTACTGGTATTTGGAGCGATCTCCTGGGCCCACTTTAGTAAAGTTGAGGAAGTGGCTGTAGCTCAAGGTGAGTTGATTGCCTCAGTGCAGGTGCGACCTGTGAGAGCTTTAGGAGAAGGTGCGATTACCGAAGTTAAAGTTAGCGAAGGCGATTTCGTTACCAAGAAAGAAATCCTCATCGAACGAGATCCAACCTTAAAACAAGCAGAAGTTGACCGTCTTGCTCAATCTGCTCGACTAATTCGGGAAGATTTAGCACGTTTGGAAGCAGAACGTACTGGCAATATAATTGCTGGAACAGCCCTGCAAGATCAGCTGTTGGCAGCCCGTCTCCAAGACTTTAAAGCCCGTTATGCAGCAGCTAGAGCTGAAGCCAATCGTCAACTTGCTGTCATCAATGCAGCCAAAATTCGCCTCGATCGCTTGCAAGAAAATTTGGTCAATGCCAAAACTAATTTAGCCTATGCCCGAACCAGCCTTGCCAAAGCTGAAATTATCTTTCGCAAAACTCAAGCTAGGTTAGAAATCGCTCGAAAAACCGAACAAGCTCTAGAAACTCTCTTAGAACCAGGTGCTATTGCCAAACTACAGTATCTAGCGGCTCAAGACAGAGTAATTCAAACTGAAGCAGACCTAACTAAGGCAGAAGATGAGATTACTCGTACCAGAGACAAAATTACGGAAATTCAAGATAAAATAACTTCTCTGGAAAAAGATATTGCGATCCAAGAAGAGGAAATTCGCCAAGCCGAACAGGCTTATCAAGCTGCTCGCAATCGATCTGCACGTTTGGAGTCGGAGCGTCAGAGCGAAATCCTGACCCAGCTAACTAAACGCCGCGAAGAACTGACGACGGTTGAAGGTCAGCTTAAGGAAGCAAGAAAGAGACACGAAGGAGAAACTATCAAAGCCCCACTCGCTGGAACAGTTTATAATGTCAAGGCAACCCAAGGACCAGTGCAACCTGGTGAAGATTTGCTTTCCATTCTGCCAGAAGGTGAAGAATTGTTGCTAGAAGTTAAAGTCCTCAACCGCGATATTGGTTTTATTCGGGAGGGGATGAGAGCAAAAGTGAAGATGGCTACTTTTCCCTTTCAGGAATTTGGCACGGTTGATGGCACTGTGGTGAAAATTAGTCCCAATGCTATTAAAGACGAAAAGTTAGGTTTGGTTTTTCCTACTAGAATTAAGTTACACCAAAACTCCTTGCAGGTGAGGGGTCGAGAAGTAAGATTTACTCCTGGTATGGTAGCTACTGGAGAGATTGTGACTCGCAGAAAATCCATCTTAACATTCTTAATTGAGCCAGTCACTCGTAGGTTTAGCGAGGCATTTTCGGTGAGGTAGAACCCGTAATTAACTGCTGCTCTACTTCAACTGGCTCAGACTCAATGGTACTGATCCTTTCGCCAATCTGATAGGTAACAACAGCTTTCACTTGGTCTTGTCCGGAATAGCCAGTTCGATTTTTCAAATGAAAGACTATCTCCCCATTTTCTAGTGGTCCTAAAAGGATCTCTTGTGCTGGTTCCTGGCTAAACGCCTGCAAGGTACCATCAGACGCATTTTGAATTTTAATGCTTCTAATTGTCAGTGTCGCATTTTCATTTTGAGGATTTTCGATGCGGAGGAACACAGAAGCAAACCCGATATCTGGGGGAGAAACTAGTTCAGAAGGCCAGTGTTCTTCTCTAGCAATCAGGATGACTTGGCGAATAGAAGCTTTTGCTGTTGATAGCATGGTAGTTTCAACGGTGGGATAGTTTTGCGAAGAGTTAGGGTCTACAAAAGGAACAGTATTGCAAGCAGTGTTGCTAGCTAAAGCCAGTAAAATCAATAGTCTGAGCATATCGAACCCTCTCAAATAGCTAGATTGAAGCGTTTGATTTTGATAAAAAGGTAAGTGAGAGTAAGTTGTATCTCACCCACCTTTTTGCCTGTACTTAAAAGGACAACTACCTATTTTGATGCTTAACCTACATCATGTATGCATAACCCCACGTAGATTTTTGAGCTACAATCTGATTCCACGTCATCCATCGGGTAAAGGAAGGACCCCAAGGATTGTAGACCTGAAACCGCCTTGTAGTCGAATTGTAATTAATCGGGGTATAAACATGGCCTCCCCATGTAAAAGTAAGAATGTGACCATTATTGAAGGCATTCACGACTGAGTTAAAATCACTCAAATTAGAAGTCTTTGAACCCGAAGTGCTGAGCGCTGTGATGTGACGCAGTGCCGATAGGGGATCGCCGTTGTTAATGCCAGTGTAATTGTGGTTTTTTTGTTTCTTATAGTTTGGATCGAACTTCTGGTAAGAGTTTTCATTATCTTGCCCAAGCCATCCAGACTCATTCATTTGAGCGTAAGCTTTTTCCAGCAAAGCTACCCACAGTTCATTATTCCGGTTGTTGGAGAGTCCGCCACCCCAACCAGCATAAACAGCCCGTCCAACAGCCTGTCCATTACTATTCGTTGGAAGCCATCTGTTGACTGTAATATATTCATAGCCAACTCGGGGTCTAAAGAATCGAACTGTCCAAGTATTGTCACCATTGGGAATAAACATGTTTTGTATCCAGCTAGGCACGCGGCGAGCTGTTCCAGCTAAGGCTGCTAGGAAGTAACAGTCACCAAGATCGCCCTGATTAATATCTTGAGGGTTAGGACCATTTCGGAACAAAGATCCACGGACGGATAGATAGGTATAAGGAGTTCTGCCATCCCTAGCTGAACTGTTGTAGCGATAAGCAAGTGGGAGATCTTCACCCAAGAACCACTTACGAATGAGTTTTTCCAGACGATCGGCACTAGCACCAGCAACCAAGTTACCTAAAGAGGTGCGGTTTGCTGCACCGCCAGTCCACCAAGCGTTAGCAGGATGGAAGTTAACAACTTTATTTGTCAACTGATAGACGTAACCAGAACTTCCCTTTGTCATCATTCCACGTCGATCGCTGACTAATTTCCGCAAATCTCTTAGCTCGATAAAGTCAATAACGTTACCGTCTTTTGATTGTCGCAGAATTTTCATCATGTCGTTGCGACTCAGTTGACCGTCGGCAGCACAACTGCGAGCCCATTCTCCAATCTTTAAGTCTTGCAAATACCGATTATACCAATCGCCACCAGCCACTCTGAACCACATTTGTGCTCTGTCGTTTTGATATCCACGAGAGTACATTATGTGTCCTCCAGTTCCAGAGATATCTCCACTGATTCTGTCGGTAAGCAGGTCGTAAGTTAAGTAAAGTCCTCTAACCCCTGCCCTTCGATTAATATCGATATGATCGTCAGGGTTAAGCCAGCCATCTTTATCCCAAATTTGAATACTGATAGGGACATAGCGGCTAGTTACGTTCCGACTATAAGTCCAATATGGCGATATATCGTTATCGTTGCTGATATTTCCACTTTGCCAAGTCGAATTACCGATCCTAATTTTAGTATAGAAATCAGCACTGCTCCCGAAGCTGTCAACGCTATCTAAGGCTCGAACTCGATTGATAGAGACTGTAACTACTGGAGTACTTGTTGCCATCTTCAGCCAATAGTTAGTATTACCAGAATATTGATAGACTTGAACAAAGTAGTTCCCAGATCCTAAGTTTTTGTTAATTGCTTCATTCCAGTTTCCTCCATGAATGGAACTGGCAATAACTTCCCCGCTATCTACGATACGGTTATTGTTGGTATCTTGAATTAGTCGAAAATCGACATCCCTACTTAGACCAGTAAGAGACAAACTTACGTTTCTGATACTGTTGAGGGAAAAGCGATAAACATCTGCAGTATTAGTATTACCGATCGATTTATTGAAGATGCGGGTATTACTAAGAATGCCAACGTTAGTTTCATTGGGCAACAGGTTGCTGGCTTGTCTGGTAGGCGTAGCCGATAAATGAAGATCGTAGTAAACATTGCCTGAGCTACTCCAAGAACGGAAGCGCTCTACTTTGGCAAAGTAGGTACCTGTTCCAGCTCGATAGTTAATAAAGTCATCCTTGTTGCTTCCACGACGGGACTTTGCAAGCTGTCGGTCATTCGCATCGAGTATACCATTACTGTTGCTATCCCGATATAACCTTAGATCTGCATCACCCCACCTGATATCATGAAGATTCAGATTGATGTTGCGGGTACCAGTGATTCTGAACTTGAAGACATCAGTAGGATCCCTCGGAGTAACAAACTCGTTGTTGCGCTGAATCGGTGTTCTAGGCAAAGTTCCCAGATCGTAAGTCGCCCCTGTAGACCCTGGGGCTGAACTGGCTCTTAATGAAGCGCCCAGTTCCAGCGGAGATACTGAATTTGATGGTAATAACCCCGATGCTAGTGCAGATGTATCGAAAGTATTAGCATTGGAGTATAATTCGTTTTTTTGTGATGACAATGTCATTTTTTGGGGCCTCCAGCACTCAATAGGGAGAGAGTATTAGCAGAGTCTTTTTACTCACTCCTAAAGCTAAAATTTCGGTGTGCCCCACCGTTGACTCTATTTTTATTATAAATAAATCCTTAATTATATCATTTTATAACAAATAAAAATGTAACTTTTTTTACAAAACTTGATTATTCGAGAAAAATAGGCAAAAAGCTTTACAAGAAAGTGAAATAAGAGCAATTACCCCAGCCGCTCTTGCTGACGCTGGTAAAGCGACCAGTACAAACCCTTCTTCTCAATCAGCTCTAGGTGAGTTCCTTGCTCCATCAACACCCCCTTCTCCAGCACAAGCACCAAATCAGCTCGTTGCAGGGGATCGAAGCGATGGGCAATCATGAAAACAGTGCGTCCTTCACAGAGGCGTTTTAGGTTCTGGAGTACCTGCTGTTCTGTTTCGCTATCCAAAGCTCTAGTCGCTTCATCTAAGATCAGGATTGGAGCGTCAGAAAGGAAGAGACGAGCTAGGGTAATGCGCTGTCGCTGACCGCCAGATAGCATAGTACCTCGTTCTCCCACAATAGTTTCGTAACCTTGAGGAAGTTCGCAAATAAAATCGTGAGCGACTGCTAGTCGAGCGGCTTCGACTACTTGTTTGGCAGTAATCTCGGGATTCCCTAGGGTAATATTTTCCAGGATAGAACCATTGAAGAGGAAATCTTCTTGTAAAACGACCCCGATTTGTTGCCTTAGAGAAGCTAGGTCAGCACTTTTGAGATCGAAGCCATCGATGAGGATGCGCCCAGATTCAGGTAAGTAGAGACGTTGCAATAGTTTGGAAATAGTGCTTTTACCAGAACCACTTCGACCCACAATACCGACAAACATCCCTGGTTCAACAGTAAAGGAAATTCCCCGCACGATCGGTTGTTGGTCGGGGCGATAGCGGAAGAAAACTCGATCGAAAGTGACTTGACCTTTCAAGGGAGGCAAAACTAAACCAGTTCCTGGTTCGGCTTCTGGGGCGACATTGAGAATATCGCCAATTCGATCTACAGAGAGCAAAACTTGTTGGATATTTTGCCACAGTTGTACTAGGCGCAATAAGGGTCCAGTCATGCGCGTCGAAAGCATTTGAAAGGCGACTAGCTGACCCACTGTAAACTTTTGCTCGATAACCAATTTGGCTCCGAACCAGAGAATCAGGAGGTAAGAGAAATTTGAGAGAAAGCCGCTGATATTATTACTGATGTTGGAAGTGGTAGAGGCTTTGAAGCCGGTGCGAATAAAGCGAGCAAACAAGCCTTCCCAGCGTTCCCGCGCCGTCGCTGTTGCACCATGAGCCTTAACGGCATGGATCCCAGTAAGAGTCTCGACGAGAAACGATTGACTGTCCGCACTGCGGTTAAAAGTTTCATTGAGCCAATAGCGCAGCACGGGGGTTGCCACCAGAGTCAGAATCGCAAAAAATGGGAGTACTGCCAGAGAAACTAAGGTAAGTTTCACATTGTAGTAGAACATTAGTGCCAGGTAGACCACGGCAAATATGGCATCTAAAACAACTGTCAGGGCAGTGCCAGTGAGAAACTGGCGGATGTTTTCCAACTCCTGCACTCGCGCCACGGTGTCTCCCACGCGACGAGACTCAAAATAAGCCAAAGGCAGCCGCATCAGATGGCGAAATATCTGTGCAGATAATTTGAGATCTAAGCGTCGGGCTGTGTGGGTAAAGACGAAGAGCCGCAGGATCCCCAGGATCGCCTCAAAAATGGCAATGAACAAGAGGGCGAGTGCCATAACATCTAAGGTAGGCAAACTCTGCTGTACCATTACTTTATCAATGATTACCTGAGTGATAATCGGAGTGCCCAACCCCAGCAGTTGCAATGTAAAAGATGCCAGCAGCACTTCAGAGAGCAACCCCCGATATTGCCAAACTGCTGGTAAAAACCAACTGAGGTTAAATTTTTCCTGCCGCTGAATCGGTTCGACTTGCCACAGTTGACCGTTCCAAGCCGGTTCGACCATAAACCGAGGAAGGCTTTCGCAAGTTTGACTGGGATTGAGGGGGTTGGCGACAATTAAGCGATCGCCCTTAACACCATAAACGACAATCCAATGTTCTTGTTCCCAGTGCAGCAAAGCTGGAAACGATAACTGCGGCCAATCCTGCCAAGTTGCCTGCAATTTGCTAAACTGCAAGCCCAATTTTTCTGCAGCTTCTACCAAATGTTTGGGACGCTGTCCCCGCACTTGACGTTGCACCCACTCTAACTGAGCTGGGCTTTGCAACTGTTGCGCCACCATCGTCAGACAGGCAGCAGCGGTGTTGGGGCTGGAGACAAAGGGATAACCCGATACGGGTTGGGGAGCTTCAGAAATTTGTGGCTGATAGCGCGATCGCAATTGCTTCCAGAACCGATCGATCTCTGGAGAGGAGATTTCACTCCACAGTGTTGCTTTCCAACGCACCAGCACCACTTCTTTGCTGGCAGCTACCGCTTTGAACTGCCCAGACAATTCTAGCAAGTCGCCAAACCAATCACCTGCTTTCAGGAGAGCCAATGGCTTAGCAGTTTCTTCTTCTCGCAAGCGCACTTTCCCAGAAACCACTAATAGCTGGTATCCGATCGCTTCTGTAAACCAGATTTTTTCTCCTAGGCTATAGGTAATAGTCTCAGCCTGAGTTTTCAGCTCTACTTGCTGTTGAAGATTCAACCAGCAAAAGGGCGGTTCCTCCCAGGGTAAGTTAGTCGATTGGGAATCAACAATTTTTAGTCTACTTGAAGCTTGACGCTTAGCTTCTGAATCTTCTGTGCTAGCCATTGTTCAAAAATTTCATTTTGCAGAAGTTCCCTCAATTGCTCGTCTTCTAATGAAGCCGACAGAAATTGCTCAACTCGAAACAAACCGAAACGTCCTTCGAGTTCTAGCGGTCCCAACAACTTTCCAGGACTAGCCGAATCAACAGCTGCTCTGAGTTCATCTGGCAGAGTCCCCCTGCCGATCGGTCCCATCATGCCGTTAACAATCCGATCGTCGGTAAGAGAATACTCTCTGGCTAGTTGCTCAAAGCTTGCTCCTTCTTCAATTTGGCTGCGTAACTCTTCAGCCAGTTCTTGCTTGTCAACAATGATGCGGGAAAGGACTACCCGATCTAGAAAAATCTTGCGTTCGATAAAATATTCTTGTAGTTTCGGCTCCGCAACCCGAGCTTTGAGTTGCTCCTGCTTAAAGCGAAAAGAAACCTGATTGTAGAAACTGGTAAAATCCATGCCGTTACTGGCGAGCCATTCTTGAAATCTTTTGGATTCGGTAAGCTGGTTCTGCAAGCGAAAATCAACGATCGCCTGCTCGACCATTGCCGGATCGATATCGGCACCATCTCGCTCGTGCAGTTCTTGCTCTACGATCGATTGGCGCAAAATTTCTCCTATTAAATCTCCTAGCCTTCCAGAGGTTTGAAGATAGTTTACTGCTTGCTTGAGAGAAATGGGTCGTTCGTCAACTAGCAAGAAAGCTCTAGACTCCATAAATATTTTCCTCTTTTAACTGAAATTAGCCCCAAGCGAATTAGATCGAACATTTATCCATAGGGACTTCGAGGCATTTTTTGAGTCGCACCTAGCGGTTACATTTGTGATTAGAAGAATATCTAAAAAGAAGGACAACCTTAAAATAAAAGTCAGGCGCTGAGTTATCTAAGCGATAAAATTCATAAAGGTTCCCCTTATTTTTAGACAATTCCCTTCAGGCGCTCCTGAAAAGGATTTTGTGACGATCGCCCTTTGCTTTTAGCATATATCGATCTCTACCATAAATCAAGCTGATGCATAGAAGAATTTTTAAAAATACGGACAGCGTTTATTTGAAGCGATCGCTAAACAGGTAGAAAAGTTAATTGAGAAATTCCACAAATAAATTCAAAGGGAACAGGGAACAGCGGGGCTTACAAGCTCTGGAAGAAACCTCCAGAGACAGCCTCTTGACAATAGGGAACAGCGACAAGTCTGGAGCGGGGACTGTACCCTTCCTCCTCAACCAATTTCCTCTTATAGAAGAGGATGTCAAAACTCAACGGTGGATAGGCAACCAATGAATCTATTTTTAATGAGTAACCCTTCTATAGCAGTCAAGTTATAAACCTGGTCAGATAAGTTATTTTAGGCAATTATAAAAGCAATTTGGTCGAGAAAAAACTATTTTTACTTTTGTAAGAAACCCTAATCGCAAACTAAATTACTTTTTTTTTTGAAGACAAAATAAACCCTGAAAAAAATAATCAATCGAATCTTAGATAACGCCATAAAAAAAAGATTAGATTTATTTTTGAAGTTTTTTTTGTCACAAAAATGCTAACATTATGCGAGCATATACTGACCTTACCTCAGCCGTCAGCACCCCGCACTGAAGTAGCGGGGCTTCGTGCCTCCTCTTCAGTTAGCTGACCAGCTTAAGTCTTAACTGACTACGTTATTGGCAAGAGTTAAAGTTCCTACCTTGGGATGCGTGCCAGTTCCAAGCTC
>JASJDA010000117.1 GCA_030065755.1 Prochloraceae cyanobacterium
TTAACATTTGTGATAACAACAATAATAAAATTTGCTTTTTATTGCTTTCGGTTATACCTTAACTAGAGTTTAATGTCTATTTTAGAGTTTTTATTTAATAAGCGTGCAAAAAAAATTACAGTTGTGTGCTCTTAGCTGTTGGCTGTTGGCTGTTGGCTGTTAGCTGTTGGCTGTTGGCTGTTAGCTGTTAGCTGTTGGCTATCTGTTATTCTCCTCTACTCCCCCTGCTCCCCTGCTCCCCACTCTCCCCCTCTCCCCACTCTCCCCCTCTCCCCCTCTCCCCACACCCAAATAAGAGAGGGATAATTTTTTTATCGACTTTGTGTTTTGAATCTTTAAGATAGTATAAAATTAACTTTATCTTTAATTAGCGCTTTACTGACCTCAAAAAAAATAGCGAAACTACTATGGCTCTTGGCTACGTTGCTCTCGTCCTTCACGCTCACTTACCTTTCGTACGACATCCCGAAAGTGATTACGTATTAGAAGAAGAGTGGTTGTTTGAAGCAATCACTGAAACCTACGTACCCCTCTTACACGTCTTTGAAGGCTTAAAAAGAGACGGGATTGATTTTAAAATGACCATGAGCATGACACCTCCGTTGGTGTCAATGTTGCGAGATCCTCTTTTGCAAGAGCGCTATGATGCTCACTTGGCGCTGCTACAAGAATTGATAGAAAAAGAAATCGATCACAACGAGCATCACGGTCACATTCGTTATCTTGCCGAATATTACGCTAAAGAGTTCCATAACATTCGGCAAACCTGGGAAAGATACGATCGCGATTTAGTAGGAGCATTCAAACAGTTTCTAGACAGCAACAATTTAGAAATTATTACCTGTGGGGCTACTCACGGTTATTTGCCACTAATGAAGATGTATCCCCAAGCAGTTTGGGCTCAACTTCAGGTAGCTTGCGAACACTATGAAGAGCATTTCGGTCGTCCCCCCAAAGGCATTTGGTTGCCAGAATGTGCCTATTATGAAGGGCTAGAAAGAATGATCGCCGATGCTGGCTTGCGCTATTTCCTCACCGACGGACACGGTCTTCTTTACGCCCGTCCTCGCCCCTGTTTTGGCACCTACGCTCCTATCTTTACCGAAACAGGAGTAGGAGTTTTCGGACGCGATCACGAATCTTCTCAACAAGTATGGTCTTCAGAAGTAGGATATCCAGGAGATCCAGAATATCGGGAATTTTACAAAGATTTGGGCTGGGAAGCAGAATATGAATATATTAAGCCCTACATCATGCCCAACGGTCAGCGTAAAAATACTGGTGTTAAATATCATAAAATCACTAGCAGACAGGCTGGCTTATCCGATAAAGCACTTTACGACCCTTATTGGGCAAGGGAAAAAGCAGCAGAACACGCTGGTAACTTTATGTATAACAGGGAACGGCAAATAGAACGTCTGTTTGGCATGATGCACCGTCCTCCGATCGTCGTTTCTCCCTACGATGCTGAGTTATTCGGTCACTGGTGGTACGAAGGACCTTGGTTTATTGATTACTTATTCCGCAAGTCCTGGCACGACCAAGATGTTTTTGAAATGACTCACCTCGCAGATTATCTGCGTCACAACCCTACTCAACAAGTTTCTCGTCCTTCTCAGTCTAGTTGGGGACATAAAGGATTTCACCAATATTGGCTCAACGAGACTAATGCTTGGATTTATCCCCACCTGCACAAAGCAGCTGAAAGGATGATTCAATTGGGTTGTAGGGAACCTGTAGATGAGTTAGAGTGGAAAGCTTTGAATCAAGCAGCGCGGGAGTTGCTGTTAGCTCAATCCTCTGACTGGGCGTTTATTATGCGCACTGGAACAATGGTACCCTATGCAGTTCGTCGGACTCGATCGCACTTACTTCGCTTTAATAAACTGTACGAAGATATTAATATGGGTAAAATAGACTCCGGTTGGTTGGAAAAGGTAGAAGAAATTGATAACATCTTCCCCAACATTAATTATCGAGTTTATCGTCCTTTGTAGCGCTAAATAGAGCCAATAAAAAGTATTTCTAGCATTCGACAAAATGTTATCCTATTTTTCAACAGCCAGCTAAGGTGAAAATAGGCTTTATGAAAATTGCTAGAAATATTCTCTTAGTTACGATCGCGCTCGGGTTTATTTATCTGCTATTTTGGCCTATTCCCGTCACCCCAGAGACATGGTATCCAAAAGAATCTCCTAAATTAGAAGGAGTTTATGAGTCTAATAACTACCTATCAGCAGCGGAGAAGCTAGCTCGAGGAGTAGGAATTGGACCCGAAGATGTAGATGTAGATTCCCAAGGGCGAATTTATGGCTCTTTTGCAGACGGACGCATCATGCGGTTTGCAAAAGATGGAACCCAAAGTGAAGAATTTGTCAATACTGGCGGGCGACCCCTAGGGATGGAATTCGACTCTGAGGGAAACTTGATTATTGCTGACGCAAAAAAAGGTTTATTATCTGTATCCTCTCAAGGTAAGCTGACTGTACTGGCTACTGAAGCTGAAGGAGTAGCATTCGGCTTTACAGACGATCTAGACGTGGCTGCAGATGGTAAGATTTATTTCTCTGACGCATCCGATAAGTTTCCCATTGAAGATTATGCGATAGATTTAATAGAACACGGTCCTAACGGTCGCTTACTCGTTTACGATCCAAAAAGCCAAAAAACAACTGTACTTCTGAGAGATTTATATTTTGCCAATGGCATAGCGGTCAGTCCAGACCAAAGTTTTGTTTTAGTAGTTGAAACCAGTTCTTATCAGGTGAAAAAATACTGGCTCACAGGCGATCGACAAGGGAGTTCGGAAGTTATTATCGATAATTTGCCTGGATTTCCCGACGGGATCTCTTCAAACGGTAAAGATATATTTTGGATAGCGATCGCCTATCCTAGAGATATATTTCTAGATAAATTCGCCTCGAAACCCTTTGTGCGCAAAATATTCGCGCGCATACCCGATTTTATCCGACCAATACCGCCAAATTACGCCTTCGTTCTCGGTATTGATGGCGAGGGAAGCATAGTTTACAATCTGCAAGATCCTTCTTCTGAGTCCTTTTCTCCTGTTACCAGCGTTGAAGAAGTTGAAGATACTTTATATCTCGGCTCTTTGACTTACGACGCGATCGCTAGAATAAAAGTACCCGCTCTATGAATTTTACTAATAAAACGGTTATCATTACTGGTGCTTCTGCTGGAATTGGAAAAGTTTTAGCAATAAAACTAGCACAACAAGGTGCAAATTTAGTTTTAGCAGCACGCAATAAAACTTCTTTAGAAACAACTGCTAGGGAGTGCATTCAAAAAGGCGGTCAAGCTATTGCTGTTCCTACTGACGTAACTAATTCTGAAGCTTGTCAAAAACTTATAGAAGCCAGTTTAGCTGCTTTTGGCGCGATCGATTGTCTGGTAAATAATGCAGGAATAGGTATGTCGGTGCGGTTTGACGAGATAAAAGATCTCTCAATATTTGAGAAGATAATGAAGGTTAATTATCTCGGTTCCGTCTATTGTACCTATTATGCTCTACCTCACCTGAAAAATTCTCGCGGTTTGCTAGTAGCTATTTCCTCTCTAACAGGGAAAACTGGGGTTCCCACTCGCAGTGGATATGCAGCTAGCAAACACGCTTTACAAGGCTTTTTTGATTCTCTGAGGGTAGAGTTACGAGGTACGGGAGTAGATGTATTAGTTGTGTCTCCTGGTTTCGTAGCTACAGACATTCGTCAGCGCATTTTAGGAGCAGATGGAACACCTGTAAAAGCTACTTTAGACAACGAGGAGCAAAAGGCTATGTCCGCAGAAGTGTGTGTGGATTTGATTCTCAAAGCCATGAGCGATCGAAAACGAGAGCTAGTAATGACTCTCAAAGGAAAATTAGGTCTTTGGTTAAAATTGTTAGCACCCAACTTAATTGACTCGATCGCAGCGAATGCTGTTAGCTCTCAGAACGCTAAAAGTTGATTTTGATATAGTAAAAGAGAATTTTATTAACAAAAAAAATAAATATTCTATAGTCAATGAGTCGGCTCGATCGCGCATTAGAAATTCTCGGACTTAAACCCAATGCATCCCTAAAGGAAGTCAAACAAGCTTACCGTAAATTAGCTAAAATTTGGCATCCCGATCGCTTTATAGATAATCCCGAAAAACAAAAACAAGCAGAAGAAAAATTTAAAATAATTGCCGAAGCCTACGAACAACTACAAAAATACTATTCAACTAATCCAAATGCAACTTTCACTTCAGAAATTTATACCCAAAAAAATGATGCAAAAACTTACTATAACGAAGGAGCAAAATTAGCTGAAAGCGAACGATATAGAGAAGCGATCGAAGCCTTTACCCTCGCTATTCGTCTGGATCCTGACTACATCCAAGCTTACCAATATCGAGGCTTTATCCTTTCTAAACTAGGATACGAACATCGAGCTGATGCCGATTTTCAAAAAGCAGCAGAATTAAAATTACAACAGCATACAAAATCTTATTACTCGCCAAAATCTAAACAACAATTGTGGCGATGCAAACAAACCCTAAAGGGACATGCTAAAACGGTTTCTTGCGTTGCTTTTAAACCTAAAGGTCAAATTTTTGTTAGTGGTAGCTACGATAATAATATCAAACTTTGGCAACTCAGTACGGGAAAGCTATTAGGTAATCTCAGAGATAAAAATAGAATTCGCTGTATTGCTATTAGTTCAGATGGTAGATATATTGTCAGCGGTAGTAGTGACAAAACCATTAAACTCTGGAATGCAAAAACTAAACAACTCATCCGAATTTTTGGCGATTTATTTTCTCGACATAAAGATGAAGTTATATCTGTTGCTATTACTAGAAATAAAAAAAATATTATTAGTGGAAGTGCAGATAAAACAGTAAAAATTTGGCAATTAGATACGGGAAAGCTGCTCGACACTCTAACAGGTTTTTCTGCAGAAGTATCATCTCTTGCTATTAGAGAAGATGGAAAAGTATTTGTCACTGGTGGGTTGGAAAAACAACTGAGAATTAGGAATATCATTGATGGGAAAGTTAGGCGATCGCTACGAGGTAATTCGAGTGTTTTGTGCGTAGCATTTAGTCCAGATGGGAATCTACTAGCAACTGGAGGATTCGATCGCGCGATCGGACTGTGGGATCTCAAAACAGGAACAAAAATTCTCACTTTAGAAGGACATATAGATAGAGTTGCTTCTGTTGCTTTCACTCAAGACGGAAAGACGATCGTCAGTGGTAGTTGGGATAAAACTATTAAGCTCTGGAAAATAAATACTGGCGAGCAAATATGCACTCTCGAAGGACATAAAGACAAAGTTTTATCTGTTGCTATTAGTCCAGATGGAAATAATATTATTAGTAGTAGTGCAGACAAGACAATTAAAATTTGGCAAAAATCTATTTAAAAATTTCTAAACTAAAAGGATAGTTAAAAACTTTTCCCTTTTTAGCTCGATAGGCAGCTATACCGCTTAAAATAAACGAAGCCAGCCAGAGGAAAAAATGCCCTAACAAACCCAAGATAACGATCGCGAACAAACATAATAAAAGTGGGCTGGTATTTGCGATCGATTCAATTCCTCTAATCAGTGAATCGACATCTACAGCTTTTTCTAGTTGCAAATTTGATAAGTCTTCAATGTTACCTTTTAATGATAAATAATAACCAAGACCTGTAACTAAAAATATATTTAGCATTTGATATATTATGACGATCGCACTAAAAGTAATTTGAAAATTCAAAACTTTTTTACCGTGAAGATCGACAGAATCAGATCGCTCTCTTAAAAATAGCCAAATCCCTAAAGGTGCGAGCCAATTAGCAATAGGAATAAGAATCAAACCCCCATTTGTAAATCCTTGGAAAAGTAGAAAAGCTATTGGTGAAGAAATATGACACAACACAGCCAAATTTTTATCTCGTTCTTCGTTAGAATCTTTGCTTATTTCTGCCATAAATTTTACCTTTTGCGAACTTCAATAGGGGAGTGGGGATGCGTTCACGAAGTCAGAAGTATGAAGTCAGAAGTCAGAAGTTTTACCTCCGCTTGGTGCGTCCTTACTCGGAGGAAACCTCCCTTGGGGCGCTCCGCTTTTTGAAAAAAGAGGTAGAAATTATTGAATTATGTTTTTATATTTTCCTCATAAAATGAGGAGGCTTTATACCAACGTGCAGAGCGTTACTTCTGACTTCTGACTTCTGATTTCTGACTTCATTGGGAACCCTAATTAAACATCAGCTGTTAAGCAAAATTAATTTAAAACTATTTTTGGCAACCTAGAATAAAAATATCACAAGATTTCCAGATTTTTAGGAGGCATTCAAATGCTGGAATTAGTGAGAGAAACGGGGGGACAGGAACAAGGAACTGATTGGCGTGCCCTTGCCGAATCTCTGGGACAACAATTTGTTAAAAGTGAGGCTGAAGCCGATCGATCCGATCTATTTGTTACTGATAACTTTGCAACTTTAAAGTCTTCTGGACTTATTGCTGCAGGCGTTCCTACAGAGTTAGGAGGTGGCGGAGCAAGTCACGCCGATCTTTGCGATGTGCTGCGGATCTTAGGACGCTATTGCAGTTCGACAGCTCTCGCCTTTTCGATGCATACTCATCAGGTAATGATTATGACCTGGAAATGGCATCATCAGAATGCACTAGTCGATGGCTTATTGAAACGCATTGCCAAGGAGCAGCTAGTGCTTCTCAGTAGTGGCGGCTCGGACTGGCTGCAGGGATCTGGAACAGCAAAGCAGGTGGAAGGCGGTTTTTTAATTAACGGTCGCAAAGTGTTTGCTAGTGGCGCACCTGCTGGTAATTTATTAATGACCAGCGCGGTCTATCAAGATCCAGACGCTGGCCCTACAGTGCTGCACTTTGGGCTGCCAATGAATGCTTCAGGGATTACTATTGAACCCACCTGGCAAGTGATGGGAATGCGCGGAACAGCCTCTCACGATATTTTGCTGTCTAATGTTTTTGTATCAGACAAAGCGATCGCTGTGCGCAGAGAACAAGGCAAATGGCATCCAGCGTTCCACCTTATTGTTGCGATCGCGTTACCACTGATTTATTCCGTCTACGTGGGAGTTGCGGAAGCTGCACGGGATCTAGCAGTTCAAAAGGCAAGAAAACGTAGCAACGAAGAGCATGTGTGCTATATGGTAGGCAGCTTAGACAATGAGTTGACCGCTGCCAAGTTAGCTCTTCAACACATGATTTCTACAGCAGTTACTAGTCAACCTGGTTTTGAAACCACAAATCAAGTGCAAACGGGGCGAACTCTGGTAGCACGATCTGTTCTCAAGGTGGTCGATCTGGCAATGGAAGTTGCTGGAGGAGGATCTTTTTACCGTTCTTTTGGACTAGAAAAATTGTTTCGTGATGCTCAAGGAGCAAGATATCACCCACTTAGAGAAGAAGCTCAGTGCAAGCTTTCCGGTCAAATAGCACTGGGATGGGATCTGAGTTCTCTGTAATTAGGGGGTTCGAGTAGCAATTGTAGCGATCCTTAGTCTTTTGGATAGTCAGGAATCAACTAGATCTACACAACTGAACCAATTATCGGGACTCAAACCAAAAATAACCAGAAAAAAGCCTAAAAAATCGCTGAAATCCAGATATATCAAGAAAAAAAATAAATCCAGGTCAAATTATTACTGTGTATCGGTTTGAGGCTTTTTTAAACCCCAAAAATGTCTGAGTCCCGCTACAAACAATAGTCTGGATAGTTGAGGGCGGGATAATGTCTCAATAATTAACTCGCATCACCAATACTTCATCTCCAGCAGAAACCCCAGTCTCGCCCACAGGTAATAACGCCAGACCATTAGTTTGGGCTAAATTAATTAAATTACCGCTACTGTGACTGCCCCCAGCAATTTCAAACTCATAACAACCATCTACTAAATATAATTTTCCCCACACATAAGTCTCTCGCTTGCCATTCGATCGCAATTCTTGAAGCGATCGTGCCTTAAAAAATAAAGGTTTCCAACCTCCTAAAACTCCAGATAACTTCTTTAAAGCAGGTTGTACGAAACGCCAGCAACTAACTAAAGCTGAAACTGGATTTCCTGGAATGCCAAAATAAAGACAAGAATTAGCAAAACTAGCAACAGTTAAAGGTTTACCAGGTTTAACCGCAACGCTACGGATGTGAATTTCACCCCCTAACTCAGCTAAAATTTGCTCTACATAGTCGTATTCTCCTACAGAGACACCCCCAGTAGAAAGTACTATATCTGCTTGAGAGATAGCTTGAGAAACAGTTTCAGTAAGTAACTCTCGCTTATCTGGTACTATTCCCAATTTAATAGGTATACCCCCATTTTCAGCCACAATTGCAGCCAAAGCATACTGATTAGAATCTACAATTTGTCCTGGTTGTAAAGGCATATCTGGAGTAATTAACTCGTCTCCAGTAGAAAAAATTGCCACGCGAGGACGACGATATACTGTTAATTTAGTGCATTGAGCAGTAGCTAATATGGCAATATCTGCAGGAGTAATAACAATACCTTCCTCTAGCATTGGGTTTCCTGCTTGGTAAAAAGTTCCTTTCTTTCTGACATATTCTTGAGGTTGAGGAGATGAGAGAATTTTGACTTTATTTCCCTCTTTTTCAGTATCTTCCTGAATAACTATAGTATCCGCACCTTCTGGTATCATCGCACCAGTAAAGATCCGCGCTGCTTGTCTGGGTTTTATAGTTTGTTGGGGTTTATATCCGGCAGGAATTTCTTCTACTATTTCTAATATGGCAGGTCGATCTCGATCGCAATTCTCTACGTCAGCAAATCTTACTGCATATCCGTCCATCGCTGAATTATCCCAATAGGGAAAGTCTAGTTTACTGCTAACTGACGTTGCTAAAATGCGACCTGTTGCAGTTTCTAAATTGACTATTTCCCTATCTTGTAGAGGCTGGACTAAATCTAAAATAATTGACTCTGCTTGTTGGACTGACAGCATAAATCCAAGGAAAACTAAAATAACAAAAAAGGGATAACTTTTAGTGATTAGAGTATGTCAAAGAGGGAAAACCTACCACCTCTGAATGATTCTCTCCTGACACTACAAAACGAGGTTGGCTTGAATGTATGCGCGATACTACTTCATAGTTAATTGTTCCCATCCAACTAGCAAGTTGTTCTGCACTTATTCTTTCTTCCCCGTCCCTTCCTAATAAAGTTGCTACATCCCCTACTTTTACGTCCCGAATGTGACTCACGTCTACCATCATCATATTCATGCAAACTCTTCCCCTAACAGGCGATCGCGTACCCTTAATTAATACGTGAGCTAAATTAGACAGTCGCCGATCGTACCCTTCATGGTATCCTAATGGCAAAATAGCAATGCGCATCGGATAAGTTGTCCGAAAAGTGCGACCGTAACTGATATATTCTCCTGCTGGTACTTCTTTTACTTGAACGATACGGGTGCGCCAGGATAAAACTGGTTGTAAATTGGGTATGAAGCCTTCCCCGCGATCGGCATATGTCTGAAGTACGGTAGCATATGTTTCTGTTGAGGGCCAAAGTCCATAGGCTGCTATTCCTACTCTTACCATCGATCCGTGGGTTTCTTGCCAAAGAATAGTTGCAGCCGAATTAGCTGAATGCACCATCGGTACTTCTAATCCAGCCTCTAAGAAAGCTTTTTTTGCCTCTGTTAATTGTAACAGTTGTTGTCGGGCAAAGCTATGGTCTGTTGTGTCTTCAATATCCGCGTAGTGAGTAGATATTCCTTCTAAGACTAAACCGTTTAGTGTACTCACTAACTTTGCTAACTCAATTGCTTCATCTAACTCAACTCCTTGACGGTGCGTGCCAGTTTCAATTTTGATATGTACTGGTATTGGCTGTCCTACTTCTCTAGCAGCTCGATCGAGTGCTAAAGCTACTTCGCGATCGTAAAGTACTACTCTCGCCTTTGTTTGGGCTATTATAGGCGCTTGGCTAGCAGAAACATTTCCACAAATATAGATAGGTGCGTCAATTCCAGCTTGGCGTAAAATTTTCGCTTCGTAAGCAAAATTTACAATTAGCCAGTCCACTCCAGCAGCAATAAATTCTTTAGCACAAGGTAAGATACCGTGTCCAAAAGCATCCGCCTTAACTACTACACCGAGAATAACATCTTTGCCAACTCTTTTTCGTAACATATCCACATTGGACTTGATGGCATAACGGGAAACTTCACACCACGACGATTCCTGCTCGATCGACTCTAATTTATACATCTATTTTAGATATGTAATGCGATCGCCATATATTCTACTCCTGTTTTTGTCAACTCCAGTTAACGATATATCGTGATATATTTTATTTAGTGGTTAATCGAGTTTAAAACTATGTATTTTGAATCAGAATTTCGCGGATCCAGATGGAGAAGAAACCACAGACGAGGTAGACAATTTGAGGACGAAACTCTCTTTTTTGCTTCTGAAGGGAAGGGATTTGCTCGAAGAGGTCGTCAAAGATGGGGGGAGTGGGGAAATGAACGAAGGTTTTCCCGTGGTGACATTAAATACGTTTTGCTAACCTTGCTTGAAGAAAAATCCCAACACGGATATCAATTAATCAAAGAAATAGAAAGTCGTCATGGGGGGTTTTACAAACCCAGTCCTGGATCGGTTTACCCCACACTACAAATGCTGGAAGAAGGAGGCTATATTACAGGGGAAGAGGTAGAAGGGAAACGAATCTATACAATTACAGAAAGTGGCAGACAGCTACTTGCCGATCGCAGCAACTCAATCGGACCGATCGAGCAACTCAACGATCGACCCCAGTTAGTCGAATTAAAAAACGCCTTCAGAGAGCTAAAAGGAGCCGTTATGCAGGTGGGTCGTAGTGGGAATTCAGACAAAATAAGTCGAGTGCGAGAACTTCTCAACCGCGTCAAACGAGAGATATACACAATCCTTTCTGAAGAATAGTCAAAGCTTTGTGACCCGCCCTTTGAGGAAGCTAGGATGGAGTAGTTTAGGATTTTATCTTACCCTCGACTATGTATGACGAAAAAAGGTCTGAAAAACCCTATCCCCAGGTACCATTTCAAAGAAGGGCTGGTGCATTTTTCATCGATCTTGTCACCGCTTGGTTTTTGAGCGTCCTAGGTGGTAATGGGTTCGTACAATTTTTAGTATTTGTGCTGAGTTGGCTGATTTTGCGGGTGGTGGTGGTAGAAAAAAATAAGGGTCAAAGCCTGGGTCGCTGGGCTTTGGATATGAGAGTCATCGATCCTCAATTTAATTCTATTCCCGATCTGCTAACCCTAACCAAGCGAGAATCAATTGCTGGTGTAGCTGCTGCTTTTGCCATCTCTGGCTTAAACGCGGGTCTGGGGCGCAGTCTTACTATGTTATTGCTAATGTTACCCTTGTTTATAGATTGCGGTCTGGCTTTAGGCGATCCAGAATATTCTCAAGCATTTCACGATCGAGTAGCTGGCACTCTCATCATAGAAAGCGATCGCGGATTCTCTTTAGATCTTCGTCTCAAAGACTGGCTTGACGAAATCGCATATAAGATGAGAAAATAATAATTTGTGTATAAATTAACAAGAGTAAAATAAAAGACGACTGAGCCATGGCAAGCAAGAAAGGGGTTCGACTGATTATTACCTTAGAGTGTACCGAGTGTCGCAGCAATGAAAATAAGCGATCGAATGGCGTGTCTCGCTATACAACTAGTAAAAACCGTCGGAACACTACGGGACGTTTGGAATTAAAGAAATTTTGTACCCACTGCAATAAACATACAGTTCACAAAGAAATTAAATAATTAGAGCTAATTGTCATAAAAATTAGATTGTTTCTTCGCGATCGCAGTTATTGGGAAAAAACAAACAAAAAAACAATCGCAACGCAATACACTCATAATAGCAATTAACGAACAAGTAACAATTACAGATAAAAAGAATCATGACATCATACTATCGCAAGCGTCTCTCACCAATAAAACCAGGAGACCCCATTGACTACAAAGACGTAGACCTGCTCAGTAAATTTATTACCGAACGAGGTAAGATTCTACCTAGAAGATTGACAGGTCTCAAATCCAAACAGCAACGAGAATTAACAACAGCTATTAAGCGAGCTCGAATTGTAGCTTTGTTACCATTTATAAACAAAGAGGGATAGAAAAATATCCTTCTGCTATTACTGTGGCGAGCGTCCTCCTAAATCCAGGGGAGGAGCGTCTCAATAATCTAGCTATAAGACAAGATAAACTAGAAATTAGTAATAACAATATCGTTAATTTTAAAAACACAAAGCTGGTGGAAAAAGGAGAGCTAATCGAATTTAGGATACAAGGGGAACGCCGTCTTGCTGTAACAGAACGTCCGGAAGGCAAAAAAGATTGGATTGCAGTAGACGAAAAAGGGCAATCTCACAAACTTCGCCCTCAAAGAATAGAGTATAAGATAGACGGCGGCCCCTACACGCCTTCGGATATTCCCAGCTTTGTCCGAGAAGTAGAGCCATATCTCGATCCAAGTAGTCTGGAAATAGCCTGGGAAATACTAGCAGAGGAAGGAGAAACAGCAACGCCAGTGCAAATGGCGCAGCTATTATTTTCAGACCAAAACCCTTCTTTATGCTACGCAGCTCACGTACTTCTTTCAGAAGATAAAATCTACTTTAAAAAAAAAGGAGACCTTTACGAACCTCGTCCAGCCGATCGAGTAGCAGAAATAAAACATCAGATTAAAGTAGAACAGCAGCGTACTAGAGAAAAAGAAGGATTTCTAACTCGCTTAAAACAAGCAATAGACGGTGAAACAGTAGAATGGGAAGCTAGCGATCGCTCGAAGCTAGAAACATTAGAAAAATACGTGTTACAGCCAGAAGGAGGATTGCGTCAAGCTCAAGAAATTTTAGAAGAAACAGGGCGATCGACAACCCCACAAGCTGCTTTTGATTTATTAGTAGATATAGGATGGTGGAGAAAGCACGAAAACCTATTTCTACGCCGCAGCTCCTATCCAATTCAATTTTCTAAAAAGGTGCTAGAAGTGGCAGAATCAACTCGCTTGTCTCCTCCTTCGGATCCAGACTTCAATCGTCTGGATTTAACTCATCTCAAGGTATATACGATCGACGATGAAAGTACAGAAGAAATCGACGACGGTTTGAGTCTCGAACGTCTCGACGAGGGTAAAATGAGGCTGTGGATACACATCGCCGATCCCACTAGATTAGTAAACCCAGGAGACGAATTAGACTTAGAAGCCAGACGACGCAGCACCAGTTTATATTTACCCACTGGCATGATTTCCATGTTCCCTTCACAGTTGGCAACTGGGCCAATGAGTTTGGTACAAGGTCAAGTTTGTTCGGCTTTGAGCTTTAGCGTAGTTTTAGACGAAACAGGTCAATTAGAAGATTACAACATCCACGCCACCTCGATTAAACCCACCTATCGCCTCACCTATAAAGACGTTGACGAGATGCTGCATTTGGATATCAAAGCAGAAGCAGAGATTGCCGAATTAGCTAAATCGTCTCGTTTGCGCCGAGAATGGCGACGCTCTCAAGGTTCGATCGACATCCACATGCCAGAATCTTCGATCAAAGTAACAAAAAATGACGAAGTCACTATTGAGTTATTAGATAACTCAGTAGCGCGCCAATTAGTGGCAGAAATGATGATTTTGGCCGGTCAAGTAGCGGGAAGCTACTGCCAACAACACAATATAGCGGTTCCTTATAGAAGCCAACCACAACCAGAATTACCCTCAGAAGAAGAATTATTAAACTTGCCAGCAGGTCCCGTCCGTTTTTGCGCTTTGCGTCGGTGTATGCCTCGCAGCGAAATGGGACTCACTCCCTCGCGCCACGCAGGTTTGGGTTTGGATTTGTATACTCAAGTGACTTCCCCTATTCGCAGGTATACCGACTTACTCACCCACTTTCAACTAAAAGCTTTCTTGCGAGGCGAACAACCGCCTTTTTCCAGCGACGAGTTACAAGAGATTCTCTATAATGTGAGTTCGTCGGCTTACGAAGCAACTTTAGTCGAGCGTCAGACAAATCGTTACTGGGGATTAGAATATCTTCGTCGTAATGCCGATAGTGTTTGGCAAGGCTTAGTTTTACGCTGGCTGCGAGAAGACGAAAACTTGGGAATAATTTTGCTAGAAGAATTAGGATTGGAATTACCTCATCGTTTTGAACGTCAAGTTTCTCTCGGCGATCGTCTTGAAGTTATGGTAAGTCGTGCCGATCCTCAGCGAGATGAGATTAGATTTCGGGAAATAATTACTCAACAAACCCAATCAGCACTTAATTAGAAGTGAGACAAACATCGGTTTCTCAATTTGTGCCACGTCAGATTGTTAGTTTAGAACATCAGAATAATTACCTCTATTGCGAAGTAATTCAAGTTGTCGCCGAGCGAAAATTATGCTGGGTACGTCCTTTGGTGTTGGCGCTCGCCTCTGTTGAAAGTGATTTTACAGAAATTAGAGAACTTGTGGATCTGCGCATGACTTCCGATCTATTCTGGCCCGTAGAGTTATTTCGACCAGCTATAGATACAGAAGTTATTCCTCTATTGATGCAACTAGAAGCAGGTAATTTCACTTCTCACGACGAAAAAAAGGCTCGTCAGCAACTTCACCATTTCATCGATCGGTTTTGGCAAGCTCGATCGGTTTAGGAGAGGGGGAGAGGGGGAGAGGGGGAGAGGGGGAGTAGAGGAGAATAACAGATAGCAAACAGCTAACAGCCAACAGCTAACAGCAAACCACTACAATTTTCCTAGCTTACCGCCTGCGGGTAAAATGAAAAGTCAAGGTGGTATTTTCGCCTTTATTGTTAATTAGATAGAAAAATAATCAATATGTCTTCTCCAACTCCAACTGAAAAAGAACCAACTAATACTGAAGTAGCCACAAAAAATGCAGAAATATCTCCCATAAAGACAACAACCCCTGGATCTAACCCCGAGTGGATGAAATTTGGGGAACAAATTTCGGGATATATTAGTGAAACTAGCAATTATGCTACCGACTTTCTCTCCGCATACAGAGTGCCTTTGCTTGTTCTTGGCGGCATTATTATTTTTGCGATCGTCTTCACGGTTACTTCAAGTTTACTGACTGCTATCAATCACATTCCCCTAGTCAAACCAATCTTTCAGCTAGTTGGTCTTGGCTATACTATTTGGTTTGTGTGGCGTTATTTAGTAAGTTCGAGTAAACGTCAAGAACTTTTTCAAGAATGGAATAGTTGGCAAAGTTACCTTGTAGGTCAGAATAAATCCGATAGTTAAGATTATTATTTTTTGGTACGACGGCAAGTTAATTGAAGGCAATACCCTGGAATTGGACATTCACGATCCAGGGTTACTTTATGGTGCTACTGTATTTACTACCCTAAGAGTCTATTCTCAGTCCCTCGATTTCCCTTTAACTAATTGGATGGCACACTGCGATCGCCTGCGAGGGAGTATAGAAGCTATGAGGTGGCAACTACCCGACTGGAAACGCTTGCGAAAAGGCGCGCGGTCTTTATTACCCTATTATCCGGTGCTGCGAATAACTATTTTTGCCGACGGGAGAGAGTTGATTATTGGGCGCTCTTTACCTAAAAATCTACAACAACTTCAACAATTTGGGGCGATCGCGAAGGTAGCAGATAACCCCATGTTTCGTCGCCAACTCAGCACCCATAAAACTGGTAATTATCTCCCAGCTTGGCTAGCACTGCAGGAGGTACAAAAGTTAGGTGCTAGAGAAGCTATTTTAGTCGATAGTAATGGTAATTGGCTCGAAACCAGTACGGGCAATCTTTGGGGTTGGAAAGACGATCGCTGGTATACTCCCAACGGGGATCTTCTACCTGGTATTGCTCGATCGCAACTCTTAAATTGGCTCCACTCTCAGAATTTATCTGTGGGTCGAGATGCATGGAATTGGAATTTTGTCAAAAATTTAGAAGCGATCGCTTATAGTAATAGTGTAGTTGAGGTAATTCCTCTAAGTAGAATTATCAGTACTCAAGGGAATCTTACTCCCGATCCTTGTCACCCTGCATTAGAGTATTTGCGTTCTTGTTTTCGATTGTCATCGTCAGCTTAGCAAAATTTAATAAAGCTAATTTATCGTAACTTTAAATAAAATTTAAATAAAATTTGCAATATATTTCTTAATCTTTAAATATGTAAAGTTAAGATGAAGTATTGAAAGCGAATTGTTAATCTTTATAATTTTTTAAAAAATACAGAAATAAATAATTACAAAAGCTTCATATACTTGTGTTTAAATTCAGTATTACCACTGATCTAGATCAGTGAACTAGTTAGAAATTTCGGCGATTATTGATGGTAGGACAAATATGGGGAATATAAGCAAGCTAAACTGCGTATAGCTTCAACCTAAGAATAGCTATCGAACTTCATCACTACTGAAGTTAATGCTTGTGAGTCGTTTTGTTTTTTCCCTATCCTCAAAAAGTTAATCAATACAATTTACTCAACGAGGCTTTCTCGATGAAATTAAAAGAAAAAACTGAATCAGAACAAATAAAAAGAGCGCAACATAAAAAAATACTAACCACACAAAACCAAAATGTAAACAAAAATTGGTCTATATCTTTAAAATCAGAATCAACTTTAAAATCCCAGCCCAAACAAAATATAGTTCCTCTAGGTGTTATTCTCGCTTTTTCAGAAGTAAATTCAGAGGAATCTGGTCACAATATTTCCTCTTTGCGCAAGCCTTTAGAAAACAAATTTAAAAAATTTCTAGAAAAAAATTATTCAGCAGACAAAAAGAATAGAGGTACGGAGTTTTTAGGTTCGACATCAAAAGAAAGCGGTTTTAAAGGAGAAGCTTCGATCGCAAATTGGTTCGACGCACTAAAATCAGAACCAACCTTAATAATAGAAACGGCAATTGATGGAGATTTCTTCGATTTCCGCGTCGGGTACTGGGGAATACAAGGTCAAACTCGATATTGTTACAGTACGATTCTACACAACCATCACATTTCAACCCTAACAAAAAATATTAGTTCAGACGATTCGGAAAACTCTTTATTAGAGTTTTTCGTAACTTGTCACTGTTTACTTGCTAGTTGGATAATAGATTCTCACTACTTAGTTAACTACGGAGTTACTCCTCTCCTTCCTAAATTATTACCAGAATTAATGAAAGGTATTTTCTCAGAGGAAGAGAGAGAAAAAGTAGTCAAAACTATAGTAGCAGGATATCATAAAGTTTATCAAACCTTAGCAAAAGAACAACCTACGCTCATACCCAAACTATATTTACAATTAGCTGAAAGTGTAACCGATCTAACAGATCTTTCTCTAGCGCGCCATCAGGTTGACTTGTCAATTAAAACTTGGCTGCACCAACGTAAATTTTCCAACATACGAGGGGGAAATCCTTTGGAATTGATGGGATATTATCTTTCAGAGAAAGATGAAAAATACGTACAGAAATTGAGTGACATTTGGACAATTTTAAACGAACCCAAAAAGGTAGCAATTACCCAAGATCATTTGCGGAAGATAAAGCAATTGAAGCAAGTTTTGAACAAGTACGATCGTCCATTTGAATCCTGGGATAGTATGATTTGGAACTCTCTCTAGTCTACTTGCCAATACAAAAACGACTAAAGATTCTATCTAAGACAGATTCAGTTACCTCTTCACCTGTAATTTCTCCTAAAGTGCTAATAGCAGCGCGTAAATCAATTGTCCAAAAGTCGAGAGGTAAGCGATCGTCGATAGTCTGTTGTACTTGTTCTAAGGAATTTTTGGTGCGGGTAAGAGTAGCTGCTTGCCTTTGATTAATGGCAATATCTAAATTAGCAGCAGTTAAATTGCCAGATTGTACCGAATCTAATATAGCCCTTTCTAAACTATCAATTCCTCGATCGATCTGGGCAGCAGTAGAGACAATTTTGTGAATTTCTGCAGGATATTTGACTGCGTCGGAGGGTGCGAGGTCGGTTTTATTGATAACTAAAATTAAAGGACGCTGTCGGACTTGTTGATAAACTTCTTCGTCTTCAGATGTCCAACCAACTGCAGCATCGACAGTCAGTAAAATAAGATCGGCAGATTTAGCAGCGTGACGGGATCTTTCTACACCTATTTTTTCAACTGTATCGACTGTGTCGCGAATTCCTGCCGTATCCAGCACTTGTATTGGAATTCCCCCAACTACTAGATGGGATTCTACCACGTCGCGGGTAGTACCTGGGAGGTCGGTAACAATAGCGCGATCGCTTCTACTCCACGCGTTTAATAGACTAGATTTACCCACATTAGGACGACCTACGATCGCTACTTTTAAACCAGTCCTCAATAATTCTCCTCGATCTGCGGTAGCTAAAATAGCTTTGACTTGGTTTAATACCTCCCCCAAACTGCGACGAATTTCTTCCTCATCTAAAGGGGGTAAATCCTCTTCAAAGTCTATCCTCGCTTCTACTTCTGCTAGAATATCCAGACAGGTAGCCCTTAACTGACGGATGGGATGAGCGAGTTTTCCTTGCAACCCTGCTAAGGCAATTTCGGAAGCGACAGGCGATCGCGCCCCGACTAATTCTGCTATACTCTCTGCTTGAGTTAAATCTAACCTTCCATTCAAGAATGCTCTGAGAGTGAATTCTCCAGGTTGTGCTAGTTTAGCGCCTAATTCTATACAAAGTTGCAATACTTGCTGTACCGGTATAATTCCCCCGTGACAGTGAAATTCGATTACATCTTCGCGAGTGTACGATCGAGGAGCCAGCATAATTAATAATAAGGCTTCATCCACCAATTTTTGCGTTTGGGGATGGCGGATATAGCCATAGAGGATGCGGTGAGTTTCCCAAAGTTGTTTACCTGGTGAGTGAAAGAGTTTTTTAGCGATATCTAAGGCTTTTTCTCCAGAAAGACGCACAATACCCACACTACCCTGTTGAGGTACAACAGCAGTGGCGATCGCGGCTATAGTTTCTCCTTGTACCAAATGTTTCTCAAGTAAATTTGCTCTAGTTTTATTATTACCCGATCGCGGTTCTTTTAGTTGAGAGAGGTTTTAAAGTTTCTGGGATTCAAAAAGTCAGAAGTCAGAAGTCAGAAGTCAGAAGGAGGAAGTATTTTTTTAGTTGGGGATTGTAACCGCCAACTAAAAATATGCCGCTAAAATTATGTTTAGCGGGGGTCTTAAACCCACAGCTCGAACCAAAAAATAAAATGTCTAAAGTCAAAAGTTAAAAATATTTAACTTCTGACTTCTGACTTCACACTTCTGACTTCGAGCGAAGCGATAATAGAGTGGATGAGGTTTTTTTACTTTAATGAACTTTCGTGGGAAAGTAACCTATCCAGACAAAGGATTTTATGCTTCTTTAATTTGGCCCCTAGTTCAGCTTAAGAAATTTTTTGAAACCATTCACGATTTTCTGATAAAAATTATTTGGTCGGAATTAATTCAAGGTGAAACAATTGTCAATGAATGGGCTAGTTTACTATTATTTGTCATTTTTACCGTTTTTTCTATAGCTGTTTATCGTTTAGAAGACTACAAAGACATTATTCTTATCGGTTTTGTAGTAGTTTGGTTTTTGGATATTTGGCTAGCACGACAAAGATTTATTCGCGGAAAAAAGACACTTGTTCTTCTAGAGAAGCAAAAAGAAAATAAGATATTTTGCGGAATATTTCTGCCTGGGGTAAAAAGGATAGGAAAGGAATTTAAGAGCGATCGAGTTGAATGTATTTATATTAGTCAAAATCAAGTTCGCAGTGGGGCTTTCGAGGAAGTATTAGGAACTGTATGGCACATAGAAGTAGCTTTAGAGAACGATTGTGATGTTTTGGTTGACGAACATAGAAGAGTTATTGACGCAGTTAAAAAAGCAAAAGTATTAGCAAATTATTTTAAGGTGCCAATTATTTTTAAATCGAGTCAAGGTGAGGGTAAATATGCAGAGCAAAACTTATCTAATCAATTAGCTTTGCTAAAAACAATAAAGATCGAGACCAATAAACAACGATGGCAAATCTACTTAAAATGGCAACTAAATAAATTAGGAAACTTATTAAAAGAGATCTGGAAAGAATCGGGCTTTTTTCTCTTTTTGCTAATTCTATCTGGATTTATGTTTCACTATGGAAATTTCGCGAACGGAATTCTGGAATTTTATTTAGGGAGAAATAGTGGTGTTATCGAAGTTCCTAATATTTGGATGTGGTTTGCACCAAAGCTAGAATTACTAGATATTGCCGAGTTTGCCTTAGCAATTTTTATAATTGTATTTAAAGGATGGGAAATTAGTCGAGAAAAACATATTATTATCGATCGCTATCGCCTGCAATTTTTTCTGAATAAGAAGAAAATATCGCAAGTGAAGACTAGGGAAATTGAAAGTATATTGCTACTAGAAAAACCCTCCTGGACTCTTTTGATTTTATCTAAGGATAAAGCAATAACTATCCGCAACTTCCAAGAAGAAAAAGAATTGACAACCTTGGCGATCCAACTTGAAAAAGCTGTAAAAGAATTTAGTTAGCGGTAAGATATAACTAAATTTACCCAAATGGAGATGAATAAAGATTCCAGAAGAACAAGTTGGAATGTGGATAGATTTAAAAGAGTAGTGCGTTACTGGTACGTGCGCTTTTTACGCTTACAAGGGACACCGCAAGCGATCGCGCGTGGTTTGGCTTGTGGAGTATTTTCGGGTTGCTTTCCTTTTTTTGGGTTCCAAATTCTTATTGGCATTGCACTAGCTATAATATTACGAGGAAATAAAATAGCAGCAGCAGCAGGTACTTGGATCAGCAATCCTTTTACTTATTTGCCAATTTTCGCTTTCAATTATAAGATTGGTTCCCTACTGTTAGGCGAGAATCAATTATCCGAAATTAGCATAAATTCTAACTCAGATTTAATTACCCTAGGCGCTACAACGATCGGGACTCTTTCTATTGGTTCTTTTGTAGTGGGTTTAATTACAGCAATTGTTACTTATTTTGTCAGTTTGAGATTAATTTGTAGTTGGCGTAAATCTCGCGCAGAAACGCAGAGACGCAGAGAACAATTCAAGAAGATTCCGACGACTAAGATTTGAGACTCATTGCGATTAAATCTTCGATACTTTTAAGCTTTGGATCCCCTGCTAAATAACCAATTCCTCGATGCAAATGCAAGCGAAATTGACGCGCGAGGGTTTCTTTATCAGTACCCAAACCGTCGTTATAGCTGCGTTGTTTTAAAGCGATTGTGAGAATATCCGATAACTCTCCGCTAAATACCCCCCAAGTGATTTCTACGTTGCTATCGGCAGGAATTGGTACGGGTGAGGGTATACTAGGTTCGGCGAGAGAACGACAAAAAGCCCACCTACACAGTATATTCCACTGCTCGATTTTAGTGTAGCGCTTGAGTTTGGTTAGTTGGTCTTTTGCGGTTTGAGAGAGACGAATGCGATCGACTGGTGGTTCCATTTTTTGAGGTCTGATGGGGGGAGTGGGAGAGTGGGAGAGTGGGGGAGTGGGAGAGTGGGAGAATAACAAATAGCCAACAGCTAACAGCTAACAGCCAACAGCAATTTTAAGGCATAATTTCGATCGTCGTACCGATTTGGACTGCATTATATAGTTCGTCTACGTCTTTATTTTTTAGAGAGATGCATCCGATCGCAGTTTCTATTTATCGATCGCTTTTTTTCTTTTTCTTTATATTTGCCAAAATGAGATGCTCACGTACTATTCTTTTTATACTTTGACTTTAGCTATAAGAAACGATCCAGATTCACTAACAAATTTTCAGCTATTTAGCCCATAAATGAGAACAAAAATTAAGCAATAATCATCTGGTCGATAGGACTAGCTATTAAATAATATTAATTCAATACTCAATTATTATTTAATAAATGCTCCACCAATGAAAACACACCGAAAATTGCTCTTGAGTTTTCTAGGTACTTCTTTTTTATTAGGAGGTCTAGGCTTTGCCTCTCTTCGCATTAACTCAGGAATTAAACAGAATACAGATTATGTTATTGAAAATTCTTTGTCTGAAGTTAAAGCTGCTAAAGATATGACTCAGTCTTTGCAATCAATTCAATCATCTTCTCAAGAACTTTTACTAGAGATAGATCGACAATTGTTAAATAATAACGAGTCACGAGATCGAGAAGAAATTCTGAGAAGTCAAAAAATCATTCAAGAACAATTATCTAGATTTGAAACAGCTTTATTTTCGGCAAGAAAAACTACTGTTTTTTACATAAAATCTCCTGCATATCCAAACAAACAAACGAATTCACTTGCAAAAGAGAAAAAAGAATCAGAAGAATTTGAATGGCTAGAGCAAATAGAAAAAAACTTTTTTGCTTATAAAAATACGATCGATAATTACTTAGTTATCAGCGAAACTGACCAGGAAAAAGCTTATGAATTATTAGAAGAAAAGCTGGAACCACAAGTCAGGCAAGATCTAATGCCATTGGTAACGCAATATCAAAATGATGCTTTGGAAGAAATGGAAGAGAAAGCATAAGACATTAATAAATCAATATTAAACGACGATTTATTAATGATGTCTTTTTCCCTAATCAGTATATTAATTTCTCTCGGTTTCGGCTTATTTATATCTCATTCTATTGAGAAA
>JASJDA010000449.1 GCA_030065755.1 Prochloraceae cyanobacterium
AGAGCAATTTGAAGAACTTCTGTTTACTACTTGGCTTATGGGCATATTTCCTTTATCGTAAAGGTATAAAAGAATTCAATTAAATGGATTTTTGGTGGGCTACAAATTTCTCAGATTTAGTAGTCCCATTTTTTTTGGCCGAATATGGTCTTTTATTCAGCTATTTATTAAAATAGCAGGTTAGGGAGCTTTTGTGGTCATAAACACTCAATGGGAGAAGGTTTTGAGGATTTGACCGGTGTTCTGTCAGAAAAGGGTATTGCATCGCGAGTGAAAAAAAAAAGATAAGAAATTTAAATAGGATAGTTTTTGAAAACAGATAAGTGGAATTGAAGTCTGGCTGGTTAGGGAGCCAAGTCCCTCGGTCAAAAGTAGATTTCGTTTTGTTAATGACGTATAGTTGTGATTGTGCGACCTTAATTTCCTTGACGTGATAGCAATGGTTTCCACTCTCACCCCCTACGATCCCCAAGCCCGAGAGCTCGCCAATTACCTTCATTGTGCGCTCGCGCAGCGCTGGCTTTGCCAGATCGCCGATGGGGATGCTGCTGACGATACCGTCAAAACTTATCGTTACGAATTGAAACAATATTTTCAATGGTGTCAGTACAACCGTATTGACCCCCTTGAGGCGACAAAGGAGCACATTTTGTTATATCGGCGATATCTAGTTAAAAAGGGCTACAAGGTGAAAACAATTGCCCTCAAGCTCACTGTAGTGAGAAGATTGTACGCCGCCGCAGTTGAAAAGGGGTTAATCGCGAATAATCCAGCGATTTACGTAAAACCGCCAACAAAAAGGGTCGCTCCCGCCGAACGGAATAATTATTTAGAGTTAGAAGAAGCACAAAAGCTGATCGACTGTCTCCCCGTCGAAAATACCCTCGTAGGGCTGCGGGATCGCTTATTAGTCTGCTTAATGGTCGTAGCCGGATGCAGGCAGATAGGGCTTTATAGGCTCAATGTGGGGGATATAATTCGTAGGAGGGGGCAAGTAGGGCTGAGGGTTGAAGCTAAAGGGAGCGTGAGAGTAATTCCGTTAACTGCTGATGTGGCAGTAGTTCTGGAGAAATACTTAAAAGCTAGAAGAGCAGAGGGAGAGAAATTGACCAAAGATACTCCGATGTTTGTTTCGGTTTCTAGAAATTCTGATGGTCAAAGGCTAACCAGGCGAAGTATGCAGAGAATCGTCAACGCCTATTTAGAAAAAGCGGCTCTTAAGCACTGTGAGAGTAGAACCGTTACTACTCATGGGCTGCGCCATACTGTAGGCTATTTGCTAACTATGGCTGGTAAACCATTGAGAGTAATTCAAGATTTTTTGGGACATTGCGATCCCAGAACCACAGCTATTTATGCTCATATCGTCAATTTGTGGTCGAATAATCCCGCAACGAGTCTGGGGTTAGTTCTCTTGAGTTGAAATATTTTTTCAGTAACCTATTCTTATCGACAGTTATTGGTCTTAATCTACAGTTACTTTTTTAACAGGTTTTTTTGTAGGTTTCATCAAGTCCTTAAATTCCTTTTTAGGTACATTTCCTTTCGGCGCCGCTTTATCTTTCTTCGACCCTTTCTGTGCCGCTTTATCCTTGGTAGACCCCTTCTGGGCAAGAGCCTTATCCTTCTTAGACACCTTCAAAAATCTCGGTGCTTTTTCCCGATATTCAGCCAATTCTTCCACAAAACCCCAAGCATCCCGACTAGGTATAAATTTAGCTTTGACTGAAATAAAACTAGGATGACCCTGGTCTTTGCCAGCTTTAGGATTGAACCTAAACGGTCTAACAGGCGCATCTCTCCACAGTAGGGGTATGTGAGAGGCTTTCATGAACCTGGTTTTGGTTGTGGGATCTGCTTGTTTTACGTAGTCCAATCGCTCTTTGTTGAAGTTGCGGAAGATAGAAACACAAGGGGTTCTACATACGGGAATAAACTGCCACAAGCCACATAGCTTAAACTCATTGTTCTTTAACTCTCCTGCAATGCCAGGATGATTTCCTTTATCGAAGCCTACTAATTGGAAAGAAAGACGAGGTGCTTCATCACGAGACGGAAAGTGCATCATCCGAGGATAGACTATGAGACGTTTCGTATTGTTATTTGTCGCCTCTATTTCTTTCTGTAGTCCGGTATAAGCCAAGTAATTTTTCTTGGTGTAAAAAAGCTGGTATTGTTTAGAGCCGAGCGCAACTGTTGCCTTATTATCTTCTGTGAAGTTGACCTCACCAAGGATAATCCCCACAGCAGTAAACATTGCTGTGTCGGTTTCAACTTCACGCTGGCGAGCGCTCTTTGATTGAGGGGTTTCTTGAGTGGATGTATTATCGCTCGCAGCCGCACCATTATCAGCAGAAGTGGAAGGTGCTGTACTTTTGGGTTCTTGCAAGGAGGGTGGGGAAACTTCACGAGAAATGAACGGGAAGTCGGGAAGCCGCGTCAATTTATTGCGCGGAGGAACGACGACACGGCGGATTTATCCGCAGTGATCATTCCATGATTCGTTTTTTGTCTGAGATTACTTTTGAAATTGCATACATGGCACTAATTAATATATATTAGTATACATATACCATTACAATCTCAAATAAATGCCTCGGAGTAAAACACCAAGTTTTATTACTGAATTGCCGATAATTGTTTGTAGTAAATCCGAGCGTGAGTTACGCTCTAGATTCCAAGCAGGCAGACAACTCTACAATGCTTGTTTGGGAGAAGCAATGACTAGAGTTAAGTTAATCAAAAACTCTGAGGTTTATAAAAAAGCTACCACAATACCAAGAACGATTCAGAAAAATCAGGAATACGTACCCAATCCTGAAAGAAAAAGATTATTTAATGAAGCCTGGAAACAATATCGATTTAGCGAGTATGAATTGCATAGCTATGCCACCATTGTTGCTCGTCAATCAAAATGGATTGCTCAAAAAGTAGACTCTAACACTCAACAGAAACTAGCTACTCGTGCTTTTAACGCGGCTAAAAAAGTTTTATTGGGACAGTCTAAAAAAGTAAGATACAAAGTTTCATCCCGCTTCCGTTCAATGGAAGGTAAAACCAATTCCTCAGGGATACGCTGGAAAAACGAGAGATTAGTTTGGGGTAAATTAAAGCTTGATGCCATTATCGATATTGATAATCCAGTTATTAAGCATGGAGTTTCGTCAAAAGTTAAATACGTGAGGATTCTGTGGCGAGAATTGAATGGGAAGCGAAGGTGGTACGTACAATTAATCAATGAGGGTTGGCCTTATCAAAAACCACAAAATTATGTCAGTGACGGTGTTATCGGCTTGGATTTAAACATATGTAATATTGCATATGTTGGGGATAAAAAAGCTGGATTATTACCTTTTGCTCAAAATGTGACCACATATCAGAAAGAAATAAGACGACTAGAGCGAAAAATGGAGCGTTCTAGACGTGCTAATAATCCAGATAATTATGAACCAGATACCCTAATTCAACAAGGCACTAAAATAATTATCAAAAAAGGACAAGTAATAAAAGGAAAAAAACAAGGGAACAACTCTCAAATTTATTTAAAAACCAGAAGGAAAAAACGAGAATTTCAAAGACGAAAAAGTGCTTATGCTAAATGTCAGAACCGAAAAATTGTCAATGAAATATTACGTCATGGCAAGCATATAAAAACAGAAAATGTCTCTGTAAAGGGATGGCAAAAAAGGTACGGAAAAGCTATTGGAGCTAAATCTCCAGGTTTTGTACAATCAGAAATTGCTCGCAAGGCTGAAAGTGCTGGGGGCAGTTTCCAAAAATTCTCGCTCTATAAAACGGCACTATCTCAAACTCATTTGAATGGAGAACGCATCAAAAAATCCTTATCTCAAAGAGTGCATCGTGATGTGACTGGAGTGGTAATGCACAGAGATTTATTCAGTGCATATCTGGCGAGATTCGTTAATCAGGATAAGTTGTCAGTGCATCTCGCTCGAAAAGAGTGGGAGAGGTCGGAGCCGATCTGTTTGGAGGCTTGGCAACAATATCAACAACTTGCGAGCGGAGTAGGCTCGTCCGAAACCCTGCGGTCTGATTCCTCAGCAGAGCAAGTCTCCTTATCGCTAGGAAGTACTAACCAGATAAGTCATGAAGGACTAAAAGTTAGTATTGACTCCTAGCCTGAATCCCCCGAATTGAATTCGGGGGAGTGGCTCAATCAAAGTATCGGCATCCCTCGCCACTGCACCATTATCAGTAGAGGAGGTTGGTGCAGAACTATGAGGTTCTTGCAAGGGGGTAGTAGAAGAGCGCGAGCTACCTTGAATATTCTCAGCTTGCTCGTTGATTGGTGGTGAAGAAATAGCAACAAAAGTTCGTTCTGTTTCTTTTGGAGAAGTAAGAGTCGAGCGCTCGCTCTTGCTGTCATTGGAGTCGCTAAAAGTTGATGCAGTCGAAGAGGCGTTGGGATCGGACTCCGACGAGCGCTTTAACCCGACAATGGTTCCAGATGCTGACCCAGTGTCCCGTTGTGCTGCTGGGGTAGTTGTTTTCTTTTTCTTCTTTTTCTTCTTGTCAACCATTGCCAGGAAATTGGGTAACTCGCTTACATTATCAATAACACTTAATAAATAACATAGAGACAATATTTTCGGCAACAAATTTAGGATTTTTATGTTAATAATTAACAAGTAAGATGTAGTGTTGTTAGCAGGTCAGAGCTTGTCTATTTATACTTTAGCTGATTGGTCAACTTCTGAGTTAGCCGGAAAAAGAGTAATTGTTAGAGCCGACTTTAATGTACCTTTAGATAAAAAAGGCAAGCTCATAGATGACACGAGAATATTAGCTACGTTACCTACTATTAAATATGAATTAATTAAATTTATTAAAAGCCGACCAGATTCAAGCAAAAAAAAATGGGACTACTAAATTTGTAGCCCAGCCATGAAACAATTTACTTTTTATTGAATTCGTATGTACCTTTATGATAAAGGAAATATGGCCATAAGGCAAGTAGTAAACAGAAGTTCTTCAAATTGTTCAGACTGGATTTCTAGTCTGACCAAATCTGTTGAGCCAAGTTGGTATTTTTCTAAAGAATTTAACAACCATATGGTCCTAATTTGGTATTTTATCCCCCATTATAATCACCAACTTCCTAATACTTAAACTTATTAGAATGAGAACCGTCTAAACTCCAGTATATAAGCCCCGTCCTAGTAGGAAGAGGCTTATACTCAGAAGTTAATTTAAGCGTTATTGATTTCTAGCTTCAAAATGACATCGTTATAATCAACGTCGCCACCGCCAGGTA
>JASJDA010000118.1 GCA_030065755.1 Prochloraceae cyanobacterium
TGAGCGAATTAGTTCCCTTTCTCTCCGAGCAGGAGGAAACAGAAGCGAAGCTGGGCAAATTGCTCCAGTGTTTGCGCTTCTCTCGCTGCCTAGTGATCTTAGATAATATGGAAGCAATCTTACAGGCAGGAGAACGAGCTGGAAAATATCGCCCTGGTTATGAGCAATATAGCGAACTGCTTCGGCTAGTGGGAGAAACTGCCCACCAGAGTTGTTTCATCCTTACTTCACGAGAGAAACCAGCCGAACTTGCTACTTCTGAAGGGATTGACTTATCGGTACGATCGCTCCATCTGAGTGGTTCAGAGGAAGTTTCATTTGCTCTGATTCAAGCAAGTGGACTAGTAGGGTCACAAGAACAGCAACAAAACTTGTGCGCTCGCTATAGCAGTAATCCCCTAGCACTCAAAATTGTTGCCACCTCGATTCAAGACTTATTTGACGGAGATATTGGGGAATTTCTGGCGCAAGAC
Organism: Prochloraceae cyanobacterium; assembly: GCA_030065755.1. Taxonomy (GTDB): domain Bacteria; phylum Cyanobacteriota; class Cyanobacteriia; order Cyanobacteriales; family JASJDA01; genus JASJDA01. Next base: position 474 of record JASJDA010000118.1, read on the forward strand.
ACCGCCGTTTTCAACGGCATCCAAAAACTCCTCGACCAACAGTTCAATCGTCTCTCCCCTTTAGAACAAACGATTATGTATTGGCTAGGGATTAATCGGGAGTGGACTAAGATATCCGAATTAGCAGCAGACATTGTGCCGACTGTCTCCAAACCCAAATTATTGGAAGCACTAGAATCTCTGAGCTGGCGAAGTCTTATTGAAAAGCAAATTGGCAGCTATACTCAACAGCCAGTAGTAATGGAATATGTCACTGAAAGATTGATTGAACAGGTAACCCGCGAGATTATTGCACAAACAAGAGAAAACTCGCCACCCTGCCACTCTGCTTCTTTGCTCCTATTCCACAGCCATCCATTGCTCAAAACCACCGTCAAAGATTTTGTGAGGGAGACTCAAGTTCGCCTCATCCTTCAACCCATCCTTGACAAACTACTTGCAATTTTTGGTCATTCAAAAGGAGTTAAAAATTGCCTGGCTCAAATTTTGGAGAGATTACGGGGAAAGTTGTTACCAAAGACAGGATATGTTGGTGGCAATATCCTCAATCTGCTGTGCCAACTACAGGCCGATTTAAGTGGCTACGACTTTTCCCATCTCACCGTTTGGCAAGCTTATCTCCAAGAGACGACTTTGCATAAAGTTAACTTCGCTCATTGCGATCTAGCTAAGTCAGTTTTTACTCAAAACTTTGGTAGTATTTTATCAGTGGCATTTAGTCCCGATGGAAAGCTTTTGGCTGCGGGTGATTCTAAAGGCTCAATTCGTCTGTGGCGAGCGGAAGACGGTCAACCGTTGTTGAGCTGTAAGGGACACAGAAATTGGATTTGTTCGGTGATGTTTAGTCCCGACGGCCAATTTCTAGCTAGTGGCAGTGCTGATGGAACAGTTAAACTTTGGAATATCACTCAAGGCGAGTGTCTAAATACTTGGCGAGAACACAGCGGCTGGGTCTGGTCAGTGGCCTTTAGTCCCGATAGCTCTCTCGCAGTCAGCGCAAGTGAAGACCACACAGTCAAGCTTTGGGATGTTAGTAGCGGTCGATGCTTAAACACCTTGCTGGGGCACACTGAAGGAGTACGCTCAGTCGCCTTCAGTCCCAAACATCAAACAATAGTTAGTGGTAGTGGCGATCGCACGCTGAAGCTCTGGGAGGTTCATAGCGGTCGGTGCCGTCAAACTTTTACGGGACACACAAATTGGGTTTGGACCGTCGCTTTTAGTCCCGACGGTCGCTACCTTGCTAGCGGCAGTGAAGATAAAACCATCAAGCTCTGGAATGTTAGTAGCGGTCAGTGCTTAAATACTTTACAGGGACATACCAGCACGGTTTGGTCGATCGGCTTCAGTCCGAATGATAAAATGCTTGCTAGCGGCAGTAACGATCGTACGATCAAACTTTGGGAGCTTGGCGACGGTCAATGCTTGCAAACGTTAACAGGACACTCCCATCTTGTCTCCTCAGTTGCCTTCAGCCCCGATAGTTTTCTCCTTGCTAGTGGAAGTCAAGATCGGACTGTCAAGCTCTGGGATATTAGTAACAGGAAGTGCTTAAAAACGCTGTCAGGATATATTAATACAGTCCGCTCAGTTGCTTTCAGTCCTACCCAGGATTCTCTATCCTGCTGTGCAAAAAACTCCGAGAGAAAACTAGCCAGCGGCAGTGACGACAAAACGGTGAGACTCTGGAATCTTAATGACGGTCAGTGCCTCAATTTACGAGGTCATAAAGGGTTAGCGATCTCAGTCGCCTTCAGCCCCAACGGTCAAACTCTGGCTAGTGGCAGTGAAGACCAAACCGTGAAAATATGGCACGTAGATGAGGGTGAGTGTTTGAAAACTTTGCAAGGTCATACAAATCGAGTTTGGGCAGTAGCTTTCAGTCCTGATAGCCACTTATTAGCAAGTGGCAGTGCCGATCGCACAGTTAAGCTCTGGAGTGCCAGTAAGGGTCAGCACCTAAACACCTTGCACGAACACACCAACTGGATCTTGTCAGTGGCCTTTAGTCCTGATAGTCTCTTACTAGCCAGTAGTAGTCTCGACCATATGGTGAAGATTTGGGATGTTAAGGAGGGTAAGTGTTTAAAAACTTTGCGAGGACATACCAACGGGGTCTGGTCGGTTGCTTTTAGTCCCGACGGTCAGTTACTAGCTAGTTGCAGCGCTGACCAAACCGTGAAACTTTGGAATATTAGTAGGGGTAAATGTTTGAGTACTTTACAGGGCCATAGCAATTGGGTCTGGTCGGTTGCCTTTAGTCCCGATGGTCAGTTACTAGCTAGTTGCAGCGCTGACCAAACCGTGAAACTTTGGGATATCGGTAGCGGGAAATGTTTAAGTACATTAAAGGGACACACACAGGGGCTTTGGACAGTTGCTTTCAGCCCTGACGGTCAACTCCTTGCCAGCGGTGGCGAAGATGAGACGATTAATTTGTGGGATGTCCGCGCTGAGAAGTGTCTAAAAACTTTGCAAGTACCAAAAGCATACGAGGGTATGAACATCACAAAAGTAAGAGGTTTAACAGAAGCCCAGAAAGCAACCCTCAAAGACTTGGGAGCAGTCGAATAACTGAACTTTAGGAAAGCGATCGGGGAAATCGGCTAAAGTAATTATTTAGTCCTACTTTATTAAGTATTAATATAAAGGACCCCACACTCCCCACCCCTCCCACACTTCCCACACTCCTATCCACAATTATTTGTAGCAAAGATAAATTAAATTGGTATAAGGAGCGACGGTTAGCGATCGTTATATTCACTTTTCGGACGTCAAAATGTAGCATATAAAGATTACCAAAATGAGGCTAGTTGGCGTACTGCTTGCAGCAGCGCTTGCGCTCCCGCCAAACTCCAAGAAATCAGTCCGATCGCGATCCCAAAGGGATCCCCGTAGCGGGGGGCCAAAATTGCCAAACAATATATTACAAAGCATATGACAACTTGACGTGCGGAAGGTAGAGTTATAGTATCTGGTTGTAGGTGAGATTTAAAGTAGTTGTTTTCTCAATCCAGATTTTCCACCTATTGTGTACCAATATTCCCATTGTCCTCCCGACGCTTTTGACCAATTATTTAAATCGAAATGACCACTCCCTTCTGGATCTCCAGGAATTCGATAAACTTTAACAGCTTGCCCAAGATTATTCCAAATTAATGGCCAACCAGGTTCGATTTGTTCGGGAGCGGCTCCATTAGTTTGTAAAAAGTAAGCATCTTGACCGATCTTAGTGCCATTGCCAAAAACTCTAGCAATTCCCTTTTCATCAATGGCAACAAATGCTCCCTCTTCTAAGCCAATAGCACGAGTTGTAAGTTGATTATTATACTCATGAATTATCTTAGCCAGTAATCCAAGTAATCTTCCATATCTAGTTTCAGGGTTGCGGGTGTTGATTCGATCTAAATGAGTATCAGTAATCACCCTTTGAAGGTAAGGAATTTTAATAAAATCGCTGCGATGAATGGTTTGGGTATTATAGTGAAAAGGATCGTTGAGAATCTCTGAACTGAGAATTCCTTGGTGGTCAGGAGCATAATAATAATCCCCTAAAATAGCCATTCCGGCACTAGTCCCAGCAATAGGAACTTTCTTTTCGTTGACTAAATAATTAATCGCATCTTCAGTTTTTGTTCCTTGCCAATATTCTTGATAATCATTTTGATCTCCGCCGGCGATAAATAAGGCATCAGCTTGAAAAATATATTCGACAACTTCTGAGTTATTAGCGGCTTGACGACTGTCAATAGAAAGTTCGGCCGCAGAATCGATCCAATCACGATAATGGCGACAAATCCAGTCTGCTTGTCCTCCTATTCCTCCAACACGAAGTACTAAATATTTACCGTGTTTAGCTCGTTCGAGAAACCATCTGGTCGCAGCATCTTCTCCCGATTTATTTCCTTCCGCCCCACCAATTAATAAGCTCCCTGCTTTTGGAGCGATCGAGCAAGACTGGTTGGTTCCACAAGCCAAGTAATAATCAAAGTTATGTCGATTTCCCACGGGTTAATAACTCCTCTTGTTGCGAATGGTAAATTTCCTAACTGAATATAATTTAAGAAAAATATGGTTTCTGTTTCAACTCCCCCCAAGCTAGTGGCTTGACTATAATTTCAGTAGCTTTTTATGAAAAAAGTCGAAAATGATAAACAACCCAGACTCTGTTGATTATTGCGTGCTATTTGTAACTGCTTCTTCCCAGCAAGAAGCAGAAGCGATCGCAAAAGCTTTAGTTGAAGCTCAATTGGCTGCTTGTGTCAACATAATGCCAGTCCATTCTATTTATACCTGGTCAGGTCAAATTAACTCAGACCGAGAGTGGCAAATGATAATTAAAACAAAATTAACTAAATTTTCCACTATCTCAGCCAAGATTAAAGAATTACACTCCTATGAGGTACCAGAAATTATTGCTTTACCGATTTTAACTGGCTCTGAGTCTTATCTACAGTGGATAGCAGAAAACGTTAAGTAGAGGTGGTTTATCAACTAATTGCTAAAAAAATCTAGCAAGTTGTTCTCTTGAAAGCCGATCGTGAAATGCCCCTAAAGATAATATTCAATATGTTAGGACAACAATAATTATTCTATTAAAATAGTAAGGCACTAATTTCTCTCAACCAAAGTGCAATTTCTGCCGTTTGGTCAAAACAAGTGAAAGCTTGTTGTTCTTTTGACCAATTAAGAATTCAACCAATTTAAACCCTTGTCAAAACTTCGAGCGAATGTCTGAAAATTTGATTTTTTTTATCACAATATTTTTCCCCACAATCATTACTAATAAATTGAAATGACGCTCTCCAAGTTAGGATTTTAGTCGTTGCAAACAGCTTGCCTCACTCGTACGCATATTGAATAAGAATTTATAAACGAATGCTGCTAAGTTGAAAATAAGTTATACCGTTAATAACAGAAAAAGAAGAACTATTAGAACTTAAATTTTTGGCTAATTTGGGTTTGAACAGACAAAAGAAGTATTAAATAACTTTAACTTAGTCTAAAATCAATATTCTTCTCAGCACAGTTTTAGTTAGGAAATTTTTAGATTTTTTTATGTTTACTGGGATCGTTAAGGAAACGGGAATCATTGAGAAGGTACAGTATGTTAATTCAGGAATTGAATTGGTTGTGAGGATTTCATATCAGTTAGGATCGACTCTGAAGCTCAAGTCAAATCTAGCTCTCGATGGGCAAGTTTTTACCGTGTTAAAGAAGAAGGATGATGAAGATTCTTGTTTATTATATTTTTATCTTTCTCATCCTCGTAAATTAGAGATTTATAGAGGAAAAAAAAAGATTAATTTAGAAACAGCCATTCGTGCCGGAGAAGAAATTCCTGGCTCTTTATTTTCTGGAATTCCATCGGGAACTGCCCAGGTGTTGGCTCTTACCCAGATATCGTCTGACAAGTGGCTCCTGGAAGTTTATTGGGAAACTTTTTTATTAAATTACCTAGATATTAAGGATCGAGTTTGTCTCGATGGTGTCCTTTTAAGAATTAAACAGATAGTGGGGTCATCGATTTTCTTTGAGCTCTATGGAGATACTCTTAAGTTAACTAATTTAGAAAAACGAAAAAAGGGCGATTCGATCAATATTGAAGTCGATCCAATGGTTAAAAAAATTGCTCAAATTTTTGAGAAACTTAAGAACAAAGGCGGTGGACAATAATGACGATCGATCTCGTTTATCCGCTTATCCTATAGTTCTTAAGTTTGGTCGATCGCCACCAGCAACTAATATGGCGTTGATTTGGAAAATTATTGCTATTAATTCTTATTTAGGGTAATCTAAATTTATCTATAACTATTTTTCAATTGTCAGAGTCGTAAAAACAATAATTTCGCAACTACCTAGAAACAGAACGAAAGATCGCTTTAAACTAGAAAAAACTAGGTAAGAGATTGATAAGCTACTAAGACAACCTCTAGAGATTAGGTAAAAAAGTTACAAGAGATTTAGTATTATGACTGATGTTGAAAATAAACCAAGTATAATTGAAAGATTGCGTTTGCCAGTTCGTATCTTATTCGTGTTAGGTATCGTCGTTTGGATTGGTTTTAGAATTGTCTTTCCAGAAAGTCCGACCTTTTTTTCTAGCACTCAACCGACCAACCTCGGCGTAAACGCAGGTAAATTAGCTGTTTGTTCTACTAAGCCTAATTGTGTCAATAGCCAAACCACTGCTGAAGATACCGACCACAGTATAGACCCTTTAAAATACGACTTTTCTAGTCCTACAGAAGCAATTGCTAATCTCGATCGCATTCTTAAAGATCTGCCAAGAGTCGATATAATCTCTGAAACCGATAATTATCTCTACGCACAAGTTACCAGTCGTTGGATGGGATTTGTAGATGACTTAGAATTTTACGTTAATAAAGATGCAGGAATAATTGAAGTGAGGTCTTCTGCTCGTTTAGGAGAGTCGGATCTTGGAGTTAATCGCCAGAGAATAGAAAATATCAGAACTCAACTGAATCAACTTTACAGCAGTCGCAATGAGTTATCTGATACGTGATTTATTTCAGTAGAAATTACAGCTTCTAGAGATATAAATTAAGATGACAAATGTTTCCCTCATCATTAGCTGTAAGAGCATTTTCTACTCGAGCTAAGTTAGCTTCACTTTTATATTCTGCAGAGTCAAGTTGTCGGTATCTTCGATCGCTAAAAACAAATACGTTCTCAATTAATTGAATGAATCTATTATCTAAAAAATAGATTATAACTACAGTTGGTATTAACACAACTAATAATGGTACTGCACAGAAGACAATTGCAGCGTTTCTCGGCCAATTCATCAAGAAAGCGTTCTGTGTTAAATGGTTTTCTATTGATGGATTGCCTACTTTACTAATTAAATAATTAGGGAAAAAATTATAATAAACTAAATCACTTTCAGGTTTTGAATATACAGATGATTCATGTTTAGCTAGAGCAAAATAAATTTTGACAGCTAAAGGTTGCTCGTCTATAACTTGGCCTATTTTTTGAATTTTTTCTAGATAAATTTGCTGATAATTTGTTGTTTTGTAGTCGATCGCTTTATTTAGTTTTTTGATTCTTTCTCTTTGCAATTCAGCAAGTAATTGAATTCGGTAATTATTATAAGTAAGGACATTTGACTCGAACATATTTTTTGGTATTTCTCAAAGATAATGTTGTTTTCTTATATTCCAAGGATACTGCTTCACATAAAAAAGCATCATCAGCTAAAATGCCGATATTTACTGACTTTAAACAGTAACTTTACTCAATTGACCTGAAAATCTTACACGCATTTTACTAAGAGAGGGAAGAAATAGAACTATCTCTTCCCAACTCTAATTATTCAAAAAGCGCTAGTTCAATTTATTTGTTGCTGCTAGCTAGAAGAAGTATTTTCATTTTCAGATTTTTGCCCCTCTTGGGAAATTACCTCGATATACTGGCTTTCCATAAGAAAAGCACCTTTAGCAAAACGAACACCCCAATATCCTCCTGGACGGCGATCGATTATTATCCCCTCTTCTCCAATTTCCAGGACATCAGGAGGTCGCAGCATAGGCATTGGTTCAGCAGTTTTCAGATAAGAGGGTAAGGCTACTATTTTAACTTTGCTACCCACAGAAATTTGGTCTTGCATTAGGTTGGGTTTTGTGAGTGGTAATTTTGGACTTTTGGCGTGCAATTTTCTCTAAAAAAATGATATATTAAGGCTCGCCCTTTATGTTTGCACCCAACAAAAATTGAGAATTTGACAAAATTTATGGGGCTTGCCAAATTCGCTTGTGATATTTTTCAAGATCTTCATAAGGATCGTGACTGTGGTGGTGATGGTGAAGATCGTGGTGATGGAGTTCTTTACTACTATTATTGGCGATCGCTGCTAGTCTGAACTTGCACATTTCACAATTCATTTGTACTTGTTCCAATTGGGTTTCAATCTCTCGTTCTCTCAAAATCTGCATCAACTGAGGCTGAATACCCATTTCTGGCAAGCAATTGATAGAAATTTCGGGGGACTTTTCTTGTTGTTCGGTTGCGATCTCAAAAATCTTTTTGACTAAAACTCCAGTAAATAGGAAGTACGGTAAAACTATAATTCTTTTGGGACGATACAGTCTAGCGCGACGGAAACCTTCTTCTAAGCGGGGATGGGTTATACCAATAAAACAAGTTTCCACTGTCTGATAACCGCTACCTTCCCAAAGAATTCGCGCCATTTTATATACGTCCCCGTTAGCATCAGGATCGCTAGACCCGCGACCGACAAAAAGCAAAACGGTTTCTTGTCGAGATATATTTTTGGGATTGTATTGCGGTCGATCTAGTTGTACGAGACGTTCTTGCCATAACTCTAAAATATTCGGATTAATGCCGAAGTGCCGTCCGTAATAAAATTTTAACTGTGGATGGCGCTGCTTTGCCCGATCTAATTCATTAGTTACGTCAAATTTATTGTGACGCGCTGCGAACAGAAGAATTGGCAAGACTGAAAATTCGGCATACCCTTGAGAAACGCAATAGTCGATACTCTCTTGAATTGTTGGGGTAGTAAGTTCCAAAAAACAAGGTATGACAGGGCGGGATTCGTCTAACTCCTGATAAGCTCTAATAAAATCGAGGAATGTTTGACGACCTTGAATATCTCTAGTTCCGTGACCGATCGCCAACAAGGGTCGTTTTAGAGGTAAGGTGGATAATTCTAGGGAATCGAAAGTAAGACTGTTGCAACTGACAGTAAGCATTAAGCGGATTTTCCATATAACACAGCAAGTGCAATGATTATGCTAGCTGATTTCTTCTGTTCGGAAAATCCTGGTAGGGGGGTAATGAATTTTACTTTGACAAAGTCTTTCAATTTTGCAATCTCGCTTTTTTTGCTTTATCCCTACTAAAAGTCAAAAAAAAAACCCAGTGGGTTCATAAATATAAATTCAAGAATATTTGATTTTTTCTTGATATTTTTTTACTTGTTCAATTTCTTTAAGTTAATAAAGCTTATGCCAAGCTTACATTTATAAACCATTCTTCATCTACGTATACATCCTTCTTAATTTGCCAATCATTGGATGATTTTTTGATAAAGACGTAACCATAACCCCAACACTTGTTGACGTAATCTAAGGTATCTTCGTCTGTTTGCAATATCTTTGCTAGTTGTTTGCTAATAATTGCTAAACCAGATTCACGTTTTTCTTCTAACATTTGAAGAATGTGTTTTTTTTCCATTGTTTCTCTCTATTGAACTACTAAAAAACCGTAACAAATTCTGAGGGCGGACAATGTAGATTTTCTGTTGAGTTTAGAAAACCTTGTTTAGTTTATCCTTAGAATTAAAATCTCTATGCCTAATATGATTAAAGCTTATTTAAAAGTAAAAGGCAATCGGCAAAATTGCTTAATTCTTTTTTAAGTATTATAGCTTAAATAAAAATGCACTTGCTAATCAACTTCTTGTATTGCGTTATTTACCCATTTCTAGATTTAATTGTTCTGCTAATTTAAGAGCATCTTCGTAAGTAGATATTTTGCCTTCAATCCTCGCTAGTTGAATTTCCGTAATAAGCTTGCCTATTTTCTCGCTTGGCGGTATTTGAAGATGTTCCATTAATTGATTACCTCTGACTAAAGATTGAGGATGAGCAACTATATCTTTAGGGTTAAAATAACGGTTAATTAATGGGGTAATTAGATCGAAATCAACTCCTCGAGCGATCGACAACACTGCTAAAATTGGAAAAATATTACCTACATTCAAAAACAAAAAATACTGTTCTTTTAAACTCATAAAATCAGTTAATTTCTGAAGCTGGGGTAAATACTTTAGGGTAGTGGTAACAGTTTTAATCTCTGAGCGAGAGTATTTGAGCCCCAATAGCTCTGATTCGGCTTCTTCTGGTAAGCTGGAGACGAGAGTAGCGAGCTTAGCTAAGGAATACCAAGATAAAGAGTTACTAAGTGATTCAGACCAAGTATTTGCCATTAATTTAGCTGAAGAATCAACTTTAGTCAGTTGCTCTAAACTGTACTTTTGAGCATTTTTCAACCAGGGCTGAAGTAAACCGTCTTCGATCGCAGCGCTCAACCAAATGCTTCCTTGAGGAATAGCAAGTAAATATCCTAATTCTGTTTGTACTCTTTCAGCCGCTACTTTACCTAACAAGGGTGCTAAAGTGCGAATAGTCGCTCTAGTTGTTTCTTCGATCGTGAAATTGAGCTGAGCAGCTTGACGATAAGCTCTTAATAAGCGCAAAGGGTCGTCCTCAAGATTGATAGGGGATACCATTTTTAATCTGCGCTGTTCTAAATCTGTTAGTCCCCCCAAAGGGTCAATTAATTCATCGCAGTGGGGATTATAAGCGATCGCGTTGACAGTAAAATCCCGTCGTCGCAAGTCTGTTTCTAGGTTATCCCCTTCCTGACGAGCAAAATCTAACGTTCCTCCCTCGAAAACTACTCTGGCAATTTGTCGTTCTTTATCGAGTACTACGAACCCTGCTTTATAGAGATCGGCTACGATTTTGGCAGTTTTTATCGAACCTTCGGGTAAAACAAAATCTAAGTCTAAATATTCCTTTTGTCGGTTGAGTAGAGCATCTCTTACCGCACCTCCTACTAAGCAAGTTGTTGGTGGTAGCAATTCTACATTAAATGGCCAATTTTTCGGAGATAATTTGGGAAACTTTGCGCGCCAACACATTTGTCAACAAAACTTAACTTGACAAGACCATCGATCGCCTTGCTGAGCTAGATTAACAAAAAAGAGTCATTTAATATACTCTCATGTGTATTTGTGTAAACTGCTATTTTGTCGATCGCTGTCAAACTTACCACGCTGTAGAAATTCAACACGAACAGCCTCATTTAACAGACAATCCAGATTTCGAGCCTACCGAACCGACCATTAACGTTAATATTCGTCCTCACCAAGATTATGTGGAGATGGAATGGGACGTGGTTGGCTGTCAAAGTTTCTTGAAAGAAGAGGGTAAATGGGCTAAATTGCGTCCTGGAGAAGCGATTCCTACATAACAAAATTGACAATTTTTCCTAGATCGAGTCAAGATGAGAATATAAGTAAACCTTTGTAAAATTGAACCTGGATGTCTTTTGAGTTTTTATCCCTAGAAAACATCCAAGAATTAGCACGTCAATACGGCTACTGGACAGTATTTACGGGAATTCTACTAGAAAATACTGGAATTCCCATACCAGGAGAAACTGTGACCCTCGTAGGGGGTTTTCTAGCAGGTAGTGGCGAATTAAATTATTGGATGGTTTTAGGTAGCGCGATCGGCGGTGCAGTAGTAGGAGATAATTTTGGTTATTGGATTGGTAAAATTGGTGGCTGGCAGTTTTTGCAACGTTTGGGAAAATTATTTCGCATTCAGGAAAAACCACTAGAACAGGCTAAAGAAAAGTTCACTGAAAACGCTCCCAAAGCCGTTTTTTTAGGTAGATTTGTGACATTATTGCGAATTTTTGCTGGTCCTTTAGCTGGAATTGTTGAGATGCCATATCCACAATTTTTATTGTGCAACCTCGCTGGCGCTATTCTCTGGGCATTTACTATGGTAAATTTATCATTCTTTTTGGGAAGGTTAATGCCTTTGGTTCAATTAGTTGAGTGGATAGCTAAATTTGGTCTTTTAGCTCTGCTAGTAGTTATTGCCTTAATATTAGTTCCTATTTGGTGGGAGAATCGCAGCAAAAGTATAAAAACTCTGGATGAGAAAATTTGATTGACTATTTAAGTAATCCCCTAAAAGCTGGAAGTTAGAAATGTTCTCAGCTTTTAGGGTATGCTTTTTTTGTGCGATCGCTATATTTTAACTAAATCCATCTCTAAAATGGGATGGCATCAAGTGAAGAGGTTTCCTCTAACATCTCCTCTACTCGATCGGGTTTTGGCGTGGAAGAGGAAATGGGTTTTTCTACTTTCTCCAATTCCTTATTGATGTTACTAATATTTATCCACCCAGAGGTCAATTCGATCGCTTCTTTAATGCGATCGCTGAGTTTAGTCCCATTTTTGACAATCAGACTGGCAAAATTATCTGGTGTTGGCACGCAATAACCTTCCGTAAGACAAGCTGGTGAAGATTGTCCGGAAGTTTTATTGACCGCTTTACCTTTGATTAATTTGGGAAGATAAACAGCATGAGTGAAAAATAGCTGATTTTTAGGCGTTTTGTCCCCTGTCAAATCCTGGTAGACTTGTAGAAATTTTTTGGTGAAGCATTCTTGAGTGTAATAGTGGTTGTAATTTTTATTGAAAGTCACTCCTGCTTGCCCCGTACATTTTAAACGAAAAGGAATTTGGCTTAGTGGTTGATTGTCTTTATTCAAAAACCAAACGACTATATAGCTAAAGCTTTTCCAGCCTTTGCCTTTTTTATTTGCGTCGTAACTGACAATTTGAGTGTTGTCAGACATTAATGCACCGCTGCGATTTAAAACGACTAGTCTCGGTGTTTGACATAGATAGATCTTTTCAATAGTGTCGTCGCTAAATTCGTGGTCTACCAGTTGCCAGGTGTCATCTGGCAAAAATCCAGCCGCTTGACCCTGTGCGTATTTAATGCCTATTCCCCAATGGGAACAACGCACTGGATTAATAAACTGTGCCACGGGCATAATATCTACACTACCGGTGAATTCTTCTGAGTTAAACCCGAAGTCGATCTTTGATTTTGTTGCTTTGTTCATTTGTCTTAGCCTAGTATCATCTTATAATTGAATTATACATCAACTAAGATAATAGGGCTTCTTTTATTTACAATTTATTGACATTAAGATTTCAATACAGCTAAAAAACTAAGCTGAAGATTATTTCAAATAAAATCTTTATAAATCGAAACTTACTAATTAGTAATAAGTCTCAATAGATTTTGACTAGCAGGCTTTGTAGGTAATAAATAATATTATCAATTTAGATAGAATGAAATTGAAATTTTTATTAACTCAATCTTTAATTTATTTTTAAAAAACAATGGTTTTTAATAAAAAACTTTACATTAAATTTAAGATAGATACAGGAGGAATTAAAACAAGCCCTTAGGTGTTTACTTGTCCTTCCTCCCTTATCCAATCTCAAATGAATCTTTACCAAAATCCAGTTAGAAGTCGTAAATTCGGCATTCTGGGGCTTCTGGATTTTCATCACAATATACATCTAAAGAAGACTTTGAATTATTCGTTTCTTGTTTAGTAGAGATCGCTTTTTGTATCTCTTCTACTTCCTCCCAAGCAAGAGCGCAAGCTTGAGAAGAAGAACCATTTATTTCACAAACAGAACGAGCTTCCATGCGAGCTTCATCAGCTTTTTTCTTCATTGCAGTAATAGGCATAAGACTTTAACCTCTTCAATTTTTATTTGCTTATATTTTTAAAGTTAGCCAACAAAAGTAACGAACTTGTGACAAGTTAGACAATTTGTCTTTTTACAAAAGTAGCAAAATATACAATAATTGGATTTTTAAATATTAATTACTTTAATTTCAGATGTCTGACAAGCATTCTCAGAATAAAAAAACACCACTAATTTCCATTGGAATTGCTCCTTTAGGAGTTATTTCTATAGGTGTGGTTCCGATGGGAATTGTATCTATAGGTGTGGTTCCGATGGGAATATTTTCCTTGGGTTCAGTAGCTATGGGCGTAATATCCGCCGGTTTAGTATCTATGGGAACAGTAGCAGTCGGAGTGCAGACTATGGGTTTAGTGAGTATTGGTTCTATGGGTATGGGGAATATAAGAATTCCGATCGGGGCTGGGAAAACTCATAATAACCACGATATGAATATGCCATCGATGTCATCACCAAAGGAGATGAATCATAAACACATGAATCATAAAATGAACCAGGAGCAATAAACTGTTTGGAACGATTTTGAAGAAAAGACAAAATGTTTTTTGGTCAATCGTTCCAGTATTTCAGTTTCTAATTTCTTTAATTGCGATCGAAAACCTCTACTAACTTTTGGAGGCGATCGGTTTGGTGGGTTGCCATCACTGAAATGCGAATACGACTGGTGGGAACAGTCGGAGGACGAATAGCTGGGGCAAAAATACCCGCAGTTTTTAACTTTTCTGCCATAGCAAGTGCCTCAGCAGCGGTTTCTAAACCGAGGCACATAATTGGCGATTCCGATGGTAAAAGATTTACTCCTGATAATTTCTGTTTGAGCCAATTTACATTTTGCCACAAGCGATCGCGCCTTTGGGTTTCTTCTCTAACAATTTTAATTGCTGCTGTAGCTGCTGCTGTATCAGCTGGAGAGAGTGCAGTAGTATAAATCCAGCTAGGAGCGCGGTTACGCAAAAAATCTATTAAGCTAGCACTACCCGCTACGTAACCCCCCAAACTTCCTAAAGCCTTGCTAAGAGTGCCTACTTGAATTAATTGTTCTCCGCTACAGCCAAAATGTTCTACGCATCCCGCTCCAGTTTTTCCCATTACTCCCGTGGCATGAGCTTCATCTATTAGTAGCATGGACTCAAAAGTGCCTGCTAAAGAAATTAATTCAGGCAATTGACATAAATCGCCATCCATGCTGAAAACACTATCCGTAGTAATCAAACAACGACGGTATTGTTGGCGATATTTTTGCAATTTTGCCCGTAAATCTTCAATATTGAGGTGAGTATAGCTTAATATCTTAGCTCCACTAAGTTTAGCCCCATTTTTAAGGCTGGAATGATTATATTCATCAGAAATAATTAAATCTCGCCCTCCAACTAAAGCAGCGATCGTTCCTAAATTAGCCAAATAGCCAGAACTAAAAACTAAAGCATCTTCTGTTTGTTTGAGAGAAGCGATCGCTACCTCTAAATCCCGATGTAATTGTCGGTGACCGCTAAGTAACCGAGAACCCGTACTCCCAGTGCCAAATTCCTTAGTTGCTTCAATTGCTGCTTGAATTAAGCGATCGTCTGCTGCTAGTCCTAAATAATCGTTACTGGCGAAATTAATGAGCGATCTACCATCTAACTCGATCGTCGCCCCCGATCGACCTCGAATAGTTTGTACCGATCGATACCAATTAGCGCGGCGAATAGTATCGAGAGATTTTTCTATCCAAGAATAGGGATTATTAGACACGCAAACTTATAGTAATAGATGTGACATAACAAATAGGTTAGTGAACTATCGATCGTAAGTCCAATTGGTTTGAGTTTGATTTCCATAAGGGCCAGTAGTAGTGCGGTTAACTTCTCCATTCCCCCGATTCCAATTAGTTTGGCTTTGATTCCCATAAGGACCAGTGGTAGTGCGGTTAACCTCTCCATTCCCGCGATTCCAATTTCTTTGAATTTGATTCCCATAAGGACCAGTAGTAGTGCGGTTAACTTCTCCATTCCCCCGATTCCAATTTCTTTGAATCTGATTCCCATAAGGACCAGTAGTAGTGCGGTCTATTTTACCAGCTAAGGCATGACTAGAAGTAGCGCTCATACAAAGACCTACTGTTGCAATAGAGATTCCAATTTTTTCAAGAACTGGGTTAATATTCATAGCAACCTCCTTTCTAGAGTTCTTTTTCGCTTACAACTTAAGTATGAAAAATTAAAGGATTATTCACATGAGGCGAGAGTCTCATCTTTATTTGGGACTAAAGTCCTATACTTATCTAGGACTTGGGATTCTTGTAATATTCGGCGCTAAAAGCCAAGATTATTTCAAACAAAAGAATTTACTCGCCGTGCAAGTCGCCTATTAGCCCATTAAGAAATTAATCAAAAATATTGCCATCTTTTTTTTCTTTATTCTCAAATTTTATGATTGTTCTACCTCAATTCCGCAATCATCCTCTCCGATTCTTGTTTTATCTTAATTGGATATTGCTATCAATATTGTTTTTGTCAGAATTATTTATTCCCACAAAATTTAATTTTCCTAGATATCCTTTAATTAATTTTTCTTGTTTATTTAGTTTTGCAATAATGGGTTTATTAATGCCTTCTAAAAAACTAAGAAAAAAATATATTTATATAGGGTTGGAATTTTTTTTAATTCTTCTTTCCTCGATTATAGGAGGTCTTAGAATCTTTCCGTTTATGTGGATCGTACTAGTAACGCGAAACTCTTTTATATTATCTAGAAGCAGTCGATTAATAATAACAGGATTTGTTTTTATTTTAGTCGCATTCACTCAAGCTTATCGATTTCAAAATGGAATGTTAATACCGCCAGAAATGGAAAGAATAGATCGAGAAAAAGTGTACGTTTTGTTCTTGACTTCGATACTATTATTTGGACTAACTTTATTCTTTTTGCAACTATTGATAGACGCAGTTTTATCAGAACATGAAAGCCGAAAAAAACTCGCGCTTGCTCACGATCGATTGCGCGAATATGCCTTGCGTATTGAAGACGTTGCTACCCTACAAGAACGAAATCGTATTGCTCGTGAAATCCACGATTCTTTGGGACACTCTCTAACAGTTTTCAATCTTCATGTAGAAGCAGCTTTGAAGCTTTTACCTTCCGATCGAGAGGAAGCAACTGAACTTTTAATTGAAGCCAAACAAGTGGGAGCAACAGCTTTGAAGGAAGTACGCCAATCCGTTGCTAAAATGCGATCGGATCCATTACAAGGAAAATCTTTATCGAGGGCGATCGCCTCTGTTATTGAGGATTTTCAAAGATCTACAGCCATCTCTCCTCAATGTAATATTAATATCTCTCGTCCCGTTCCAGAAGAAGTAAAAATCGCAGCTTATCGAATTTTACAAGAAGCACTAACTAATATTTGTAAATATGCTGAAGCAACAGAAGTATCGATCGCGATCGAGACAACTACAGAGTTAAAATTAACAGTCAAAGATAATGGTAAAGGATTTAGCTTAGAAGAGAACACCACCGGATTTGGTTTACAAGGAATGCAAGAAAGAACTAAAGCTTTAGGTGGCACTTTTCAAATTATCACTGCTCCCTTTCAAGGATGTACAATTTCAGTCTCCATACCTCTTCCAATATCAATAATTTAACTTTTAAATTCAATTATGATTCGCCTTTTGTTAGTAGACGACCAAAGCCTAATCCGACGAGGACTAAAAGCTTTGCTAAAGCTAGAAAACTTTCTAGAAGTAGTCGGAGAAGCAGACAACGGACAAAATGCAATATCTCAAGTAGAAATATTGCAACCTGATGTGGTCTTAATGGACGTTCGCATGCCAGTTATGGATGGTGTAGCTGCAACTAGAGAAATTGGTCAGCGGTTTCCTGGTACTAAAGTCCTAGTTTTAACTACTTTTGACGATGATGATTACGTGGTAAGAGCAATGAGGTATGGAGCATCTGGATATTTGCTTAAGGACACTCCTTCTGAAGAATTAGTAGGAGCAATTGAAGCAGTGCATAAAGGTTACACCCAGTTGGGGCCAGGTTTAGTGGAAAAAATCACCAATAACTATCCTGTTTCTCAACCTACTCCACCTCCTGGTTGGTCAGAGTTAACTCCTAGAGAACAAGAAATTTTACGTTTAATTGCTACTGGAGCTACTAATCACGAGATTGGGGAGAAACTTTATATTAGTCACAAGACCGTAAAAAATCACATTACCAATATTTTACGGCGCTTGAATGTACGCGATCGAACCCAAGCGGCAATCTTAGCCAATTCCATTTGGCAACACGAACCCCATACTAAAAACAAACAAATTTGATTTATTTAGCAAAATTCGCGATTCATCTACGATTGTAATCTTTGATTCAATCGTAGATGAATCGCGACCCAGATTTATTTTTTTGTGCTACAATTATTTATAGTAAACCACATTTGCTCTAAATGCTCAAAGTAATCAAAGTAAGATTATATCCAAATAGCCAGCAGCAACAAGCCTTAAGTCAATCTTTTGGTAATTGTCGCTGGCTTTGGAATTACTGTCTTAATTTGATGAATCAGACTTATATAGATACTGGCTTTGGTTTGTCGGGGTATGAGGTTAAAAAGCGAATACCACAACTGAAAAAAGGGCATGAGTGGCTAAAGTTAACTTATTCTCAATGTTTGCAACAAGTTTGTTTAAACCTCGGTACTGCTTTTAATAACTTCTTTGAAGGTCGAGCTAAATATCCTCATTTTAAATCAAAGCATGGTAAGCAATCTATACAATATCCTCAAAATGTTAAGCGGATAGAAGATTGTTTGAGATTGCCAATGATAGGAGACGTAAAAGCAGTATTTCATCGAGAAATAGAAGGAAAAATAAAAACGGTAACTGTATCTAAAAACAAGTCAGGTCAATACTTTGCAGCTATTTTATTTGAAGACGGCAAGGAAAGACCAAAGTCAGATACCAAAGGAAAAGCAATAGGCATAGATTTAGGAATTAATCATTTTGCTATAACCAGTGATGGCAGTAAATTTGATAACCCTAGATGGCTAGCCAAACACGAACAAAATTTAAAGGTTAAACAACAAAGATTATCTAGAAGAGAAAAAGGATCTAATAACAGAAATAAAGCTAGAAAAATTGTAGCTAAAGTACATAACAAAATAGCTAATTGTCGCTCTGATTTTCATCACAAGCTATCGCGCAGAATAGTAAACGAAAACCAAGTTATTGTAGTTGAAAATCTAGCAGTCTCAAACATGGTCAAGAATTCCAAACTATCTAAGGCTATAAGTCAAGTAGGATGGGGTCAGTTCTGCACCATGCTTAAATACAAAGCAGAACAAGAGGGCAAGGTATATCAAGAAGTAGATAGATTTTTCCCTAGCTCCAAAACTTGTAATGTTTGCCTCAACCAAGTGGATAGTTTACCTCTTGAAATAAGATTTTGGGACTGTTCTAGCTGTGGCACTAAACATATAGACAGAGATGTTAATGCAGCTAAAAACATCTGTGATGAAGGACTGCGAATTATTTCCTCTGGGACGGGGGATAAAGCCTATTGCCAAACTGTAAGACGGAGTAGAGGAGGACGCAAGAAATCCACTATTCCGCTGGTTTCTGGGTAGGAAGCCTATATTGAATTCTTTGAATCAAGATAGGTAGTTCACAACCAAATATTTGCTCGGTTGTCAATTAAATTAGGAGTCCCGTTTTTGTCGAGCGCGCTAAACTTTTCAAAGTAACGGCGTATTAGTGGCGGAAAATGAGGAAAATCAAAAATAGCATCTCCATCTGCCACATCTGCCCAAAAATAGCGCAAATCTGGAGCAAATTTCTGAGCATCTACTGAAGATAAACTTAAGGGAGGAGAACTTAGCAGTTTTACCATAAAGGGTGAAGAGCGATCGCCTAACCATTCCCTAGATTTTAAGAGTAAATTGTCCCATCCTGGCACTCCTTCGACTCGATGAGACTCAATTTTCAATTGCTTTATTTCTTTGTTATCCGTTTCCACCTCCAAGACTCGGTAAGGATGAGGATAACTAACTAGAGACCCAGTTGTAATTTCCCAAATTCCATCTTTTTCAGCAACATCTTGAACGTGTAAATGTCCGGTAAATATGAGCCTGACTCCATACTTGCGCAGTATTTTGAGCAAAGTAGGAGCATTCTCAAGCATATAGCGTTGTCCTAGTTTATTCTTAGACTGTCCTGGCAAATGTTCTACTACGTTGTGATGGACCATGACCAACACAAATTTACCATCTAGTCTTGCTAAAATTTCTTCAAGCCACATCAATTGGATATCGTCTAAACGTCCCAATTGTTCCCCATTTACATCAAATTGGTTGGAATTGAGAGAAATTAATTGAACTCCTGGCAAAAGTTCGCAGGTGTAGTATAGTTGCTGAGTGTTTTCATAGCCAAAATCCCTGTAGTAGTGAGGAAAATCCTTCAATCCAATTGTTCGATCGTTGGCTAATAAAGAAGGAACGTCGTGATTTCCTGGAACTACATATACTGGAAAAGGTAAAGATTTTAGGCGATCGCTCAACCATCGATGATTTTCTGGTTCCCCGTGTTGGGTTAAATCTCCTGGTAGCAAGAGAAAATCTAGATTTAATTGCTCTAAATGTTTGAATACCTTTTCTAAAGCTGGAATACTAACTTCAATTAAATGAAACCGACTGGGATGATTCCAGATAGTGTGGGAAAGTCCTACGTGGAGGTCGCTAACGATCGCGAAACGAAAATCCAAACTCATAAAATTTCACTTTTGAAGTGCGCTGATATTACGCTATTTTAACTTTTACTCAAGATTTGAGACTAGCTTTGAAGTTCGAGCGAAGGAGGGCTAAAAATTGGCAAAAGTTCGAGTCCGTCAGCACGTTAACCCCCTAAGTAGGAGATATCAAACACCCATAACTCCTCCAGATTGGAATCTAGTGTATGCTAATTTGGCTCAGCCATTACATCTCGATATTGGTTGTGCGAGGGGAAGGTTTTTGTTGCAGATGGCTCAAATCCAACCCAAAGTTAATTTTCTGGGTATAGAGATCCGAGAATCTTTGGTCAAAGAAGCAAATTTACAACGAGATAACTTAAATTTGACCAATTTGCATTATTTGTTTGGCAACATAAATCAATCCATCAACGTCCTATTAGAATCCTTGCCAGTTGGAACATTGCAATATGTAACAATTCAATTCCCGGATCCTTGGTTTAAAAAACGACATATAAAAAGAAGGGTCGTACAACCAAATTTAGTCGATACTTTAGCAAATTATCTAGTTGATGGGGGAAGTGTTTTTGTCCAATCTGATGTAGAGTCAGTTGCAGTTGAAATGCGCGATCGCTTTCATTCTCACCCCAGCTTCCGAATAAAGCACCAACAAGAATGGTTGGAAAACAACCCCTTTCCAGTTTCTACTGAAAGAGAACAATACGTTCTTTCTAAGGGTGGAAAAGCTTATCGTGCTTTGTTTACTAAGAAAAAACTATAATTAAACCTTATTAGTTAGATTCATACTCAAATCCAGCCAAGTAGATCGAGTAATGGGAGCGCTGCAAGAAATGTAGTCTACACCAACTTCAGCAACAGCTCTAATAGTTTTTAAATTAATATTTCCCGATGCCTCAATTTTTATGCGATCGTTACTCTTGCGAATTAGCTGCACTGCTCGATGCATGAGATCTACAGGCATATTATCCAACATAATAATATCTGCACCGTGCTCTAGGGCTGCTTTTACCTCTTCTAGATTGCTGGTTTCTACTTCTAAAGTTAAAGGGTAGGGAATTGTATTTTTAATCTTAGCGATCGCCTCCCCAATTCCTCCAGCAGCTTTAATGTGATTGTCTTTGATCATCACCGCATCATCTAATCCCATACGGTGATTCATTGCTCCTCCAACCTGAGTCGCATATTTTTCTAAAATTCTCAAACCTGGGGTTGTTTTGCGGGTATCTACTAATTTTGCAGGTAGATCGGCGATGCGATCGCTGTATTTACGCGTCTCGGTAGCAATACCACTAAGGAGCATACATAAGTTTAAGGCTACTCTTTCCCCCATTAGTAAAGCATCAAGTGGCCCGTCCAAATAAGCAATTACTCGTCCGCGATCGCATTTTTCCCCTTCTTTTACTGTTGGGACAAAACTGATATTTTTATTTAAAATCTCGAAAACTCTTGCTCCAATTGGCAATCCAGCGATCGTTCCTTCTTCTTTAACAATCCATTCACCTTTTCCCAGTCCGATTTCCCGATCGAATAAACCTTGAGTTGTGCGATCGCCCCTACCGATATCTTCTAACAGCCAATTTTGAAGAATTGGATCTAGGACTATTTGCGGAGGTAGTTTAGTCATTTAAGTCAAAATGCTTAGAGTTGAAGTGTTGTCAGAGAAGACTTTTAAAAAAATATTTTAGCTCAAACCCTTTCACAGACTGACTTTCAAAAAAAGAACCAAAAAAGTTTTCCAAAAGGGTTGACACGCCCTGAATATGGAGCTACATTAGTAAATGCGCACAGAGAGAGAGAAACACTTCTCAAAAGCGCCCGAACCTAGATAATCAAATAGTTTGAAAGCAACATACTTACTTCCTTGTCAAATAAGTATAACAGCTTAAAGTCTAAATTGCTAGACATTTAAGCGAAAAAAGCCGAAAAGAACTCGAAAAAGAGAAGAATATAGAACTTCTATAGTAATTCTCACCATGGAGAGTTTGATCCTGGCTCAGGATGAACGCTGGCGGTATGCTTAACACATGCAAG
>JASJDA010000450.1 GCA_030065755.1 Prochloraceae cyanobacterium
ATTTTCGTTTGTTCCTCCCATCGAACCTACTAAAACAATATGGTTAATCTTGGCTGCTTTTGCCGCATCAATTTGGTTTATTTGCCCGTAATAATCTATTTCTTCTGGACTTTCTCCATCGGCGTAGTAAAATTCTGGTCTTTCTCCTGGTTCGGGAGTTCCTTTCATTTGCGGTATGGCTGAGGTGAGAATAACTAAAGCATTACAACCAGAAATAGCTTTTTCTATAGCAGTTTTATCTTTAATAGTACCGAAGTAAAAATCCGACCCAGACCCCCATATTTCTTTAACCTTAGCTTCATTTCTTGCCAAACCTACTACTTTAAATTCTGTGGGATATTCTCTGAGCTTATTAACAACTATTGAACCAGTTCTTCCAGTAGCACCAGTGACGAGGACTTTTTGCATCTGTTTCTTTTTAAAAGGGGTGTGGATATTATAAATGTTACAGTAAAAGCTACAGTTAATCGTGTTTGGCGAGCGGACAAAAGAAATTATGTTGTTAGAGCTGAAAATCAAAAGCAAGCTAACCGTCGAGTCATTACACGAATTAATGAGCTCTCGCTTTAGCTTCGATCTGTCGAACACGTTCGCGACTAACATTAAGTTACAATTCAATCTTTGACAAACTTTTTAAGTGACGGGCTTCTTTATAGAGCGATCGCTCTATGTGCGAAAAGAGTAAATTTTAGCTTCGGCGATCGCCTTCAATCTCGATAGAAGTGCAAAACAGGAGTATTATGGTCTTTATATTTATCGACCTTTTAAAAATCAGCCGACATCACTACGGAGGCTGGTATTTTTTTTTCTCGTATTCTGTTAACAGATTGAAAGGGACTCCCAGCATTACTAGCACTGGGGAGAGAACAGTTAATACTAAACCGATTAGTTTAATAAATTGAGTACGATCGCGAGAAGTGTTTCATTTGCGATCGCTGCAATTGAAAACTCCAGAGAGTGTCTCTCACCCCACAAACCAGACGAGCGCGCGATCTCATTATACACCTCAAAGGTAAAGTCTGGATAGACAAATTTCTCAAACGGATCTGGCATTTTATTCCAGCGCAGTTTTCCCTCTGTTATGTAGTCAAATATTTTTCGTCCGATTTCTCCTTCTCCCATTTCTCCGACATAATGAATTCCTACATCCCAGTGAAATCCTTTGCGCTCGAATTCGTGGGTCAATCCACCAATTACATAATGCTGCTCTAATACTAATACTTTCTTGTGGTTGTATTTAGAGAGTATGGCAGCAGCAGTAAGTCCCCCAATACCCGAACCAATTACGATCGCGTCGTATTTATTAGAATTAGACATTTTCAAACCTCTTCAATAGATATGTATGCTGTCCATCGCTGAATTATCAACGCCAAAACTATTCCAGGTGTAAATTTCTCGTGTTCTGCGATTTCTTCGAGATCCGCTATTCGGCACGAGGCTTCTGAAAGGCGACTTAATTCATTCCTAGTCTTCTGTTAACAGATTGAGAGGGATTCCCAGCATTACTAGCACTGGGGATACCAATTTTAAACTAAACTGATTAGTTAAAAAAGTTGAGTACAATCACGAGAAGTGTTTCATTTACGATCGCTGCTTGAAAAAATCCCAGAGAGTGCAGAAGAACGCGCCGTTCTTCCGATCCGCCGAGGCAGATCGCCTCTTCTTCCTAGTCAACCCAATTATGGTGCGAGAAATTCCCTCGTGCCTTCCTCGACAGCTATAAGTTGTCGAGTCAAGCGATCGCGTATTAAGCAGAAACAGACTTTGTTGAATTAGGCGATTTTTTCAAATGCTCGCACACCAAAGGAATAACAGAATCATTCCAACGTATTTCTATATTGATTTATACACCATTTGGCAAGGAAGTAGAGATTAGGCTAGAAAGGTAAGTGATTCTACTTATACTCTTATTAAAGATCTTATTAGAGCTATACTTTTGCCGTTTTACCCCTGCATACTAAACAGTTTAGTATGCAGGGGGGGTGGGAAGGCCGATACGCTTGCGCATCGGCCTTCCCGACTACTTTTGACTCCAATCGTAGAAAAGGGAACTGCGCGGCTCGCAGCGCTTCGCTCCCGCGACGGTAGAAAGGCGATCGCCTCAATGAATCTCTTTCATCTGTCCCAGAAAAATTTCAACAGCATGAATTATGGGATTTCAATAAAGGCTGGAAAAATCTCCGCTCGGGACCTTCATTTAATTAGACAACCAAATCTATTGCTTTAGTCTAATAAAACGCTGGTTAAAAGTATTCCCTATTCCTCAATTATCTTTGGGTTTTCCTAGGCTAATTGCCATCATGAATTTATTCGACATCTGTAATTTTACATCCTATTTTTCCGAGCTTTGCTATCGATCGACTGCCTAGAGTGACAGAAGAGAGTTAATTATCCTCATAGACTTCTAATCTAACTCCCTCTCTGGAGAGTTTTACCATTAAGTTTCGTTGTCAGAAATAGAGTTAACGATATTAGTTAGAATAGATATAGGATGTAGGTATTAGCTTTGAGATAGGCGAACTACGCTGTGTATATTAGCTGTGGAATTTAAAGTCAAAACTTACCATTAGACTTGGTAAAAACGAGCGCACATTGTTCAATAATAAGGTATTTACCTAGATCCAATTTCTCTGATTATTTCCCATAACTTAAGATGAGAGGGATTAAGTAACAATCAGATTGAAATAAGGAATTTTGGAGGTAAAAAGGATGGCAATTATTCGTCGTGACCAGGAGCGAGAAATTGAACGTTGGGAACCTTTGGGGGAAATGTTTAGCTGGCATCGAAGAATGAATCGTCTATTTGAGAGGTTAATGCCCAGGGCCGATCGGTTCAAAGGTCTTGATTTTATGCCCGCTGCCGAAATGGACGAAACTGAAGATGAAATTCACCTCAAACTAGAAATTCCAGGCATGGAAGCTTCCGATCTAGATATTGAAGTCAGCGAAACTTCTATTGCAATCGGTGGCGAGCGCAAATCAGAAAGCAAGACTGAAGAAAGAGGTATGGTACGTTCTGAATTGAGCTATGGCCAATTTGAACGGGTCATTCCATTGCCTGCTCATATTCAAAATGACAAAGTGAAAGCCGAATATAAAAATGGCATTTTGACTCTCACTTTGCCGAAAACTGAAGAAGAAAAACACAAAACTGTCAAAGTTGAAGTGGCATGAGATTGTCCTCAAATTAAGCCGCGCTATGAACTCTTCTGAGTCAGAACTTTAAGTTGCCAAAGGTAGAGAAAAAGGGGGCGATCGCACTTCAGAGTAAAGTATAGTTTCTTCTCAAGATCGCTCCCGAGCAGTTGGAAGCAAAATCAAAAAAGTAAGCAATGAACTGGCATCTTTGCTAAATAGGAACCTCACGATAAAGAGCCATAATGTATCAATTGAATTGTGAGACTTTTATTAGTAAAAAACATTTTGTTGCCTAGTCGCTCGCCCCAAATCCTAAGTCATGAATGTATTGCTTTTTATAGTTTTTCAGCCTACTCGACATCATGGAAAAGGCTCAATCTCAAGCTGACAATCTCTCGCCCACAAAAGATAATTTAACAGTTATCAGTGAACAGTTACCAGTTATCAGTTATATGAATTCCGATGGTATACTCAGAAAAAAGCTCTATCCCTCGATCGCTAATGCCTAAACGCCTAACTATTGAACCTCACCTGCAAATTGAGGAGTTACAACAAAGATATCGACAGAGTTCAGATCCAGTTTCTCGATCGCATCACCAGATAATTTGGCTTTTGGCTTTGGGTAAAACTGTAAAAGAAGTAGCTGCGGTAACCAGTTATAGTTCTGATTGGATTTATAAGTTAGCTGGTCGCTACAACAAAAAAGGAGAAATGGCATTAGGAGATACTCGCCACAATAATCCAGGAGGAAAAAGCCTGCTAAATGATGTTCAATTAGCCCAACTTTGGCAAGTTTTGCAAACTCCCGAGAGCAGATGGAGGTATTTGGAATAGTAGAAAAGTTGCAGATTATATGAGTAGACTACTAGATAAACCTGTGTCTGTTCAGAGAGGTTGGGATTACCTCAAAGCTTATGAATTAAGATTAAAAGTACCTCGCCCAGAGCATAATACTTCAGATTCTGCTGAACAAGAGAATTGGAAAAAAAACTAGGGGAGAAAGCGAAAACATTACAAAAAGATAATCCCACTTCAAATATAAATATTTGGTGTATGGACGAACACCGATTAGGATTAAAGCCAATTTATAGAAGAATTTGGGCAGAAAAAGGATTCAACCTTACAGCAAAAATAAAATGGAAATATCAATGGTTGTGGGTTTATGGTTTCGTCCATCCTCAATCAGGAGAAACCTATTTCTGGATCTTACCTAAAGTTAATATTAGGCTTTTCAAGAGAGTATTAAACGACTTTGTTCGTCAATTTAATATTAGTAAAAATAACCAAGTAATCTTAGTATTAGATCGAGCAGGATGGCACGTTAGCAAAACCATTCAAGAGAATTTACCCGAAGGATTACATCTAGAATTTTTACCTCCTTATTCTCCAGAACTACAACCAGCCGAGAGGCTGTGGCCTATATTAGATGAACCGCTAGCTAATAAAAGCTTTGAGAATTTAGAACAACTTGAAGACGTTATTTATAGTCGTTGTCGATCAATACTCTTTCAACCAGACCTAGTAAAAAGGTTAACTAATTATCATTGGTTCCCTCAAACATGCTCATTTATTTATGAGTGATTTAACGGAATTGATATTATGTGTTATCCCAGGGATCAAAAGTCCCCTCCCTCTATAGGTAGAACGTCTCTCTCGTGGTTTAAATCCATGAGGGAGACCTGATAACTGATAAGTGATAACTGGTAACTGTTTTAATTGTCATATTTCTCGGTGGTGATGTAATGACACGAAGAGGTATCGACCAAATTTTGCCTCATCCCAGCGAGCCTTTTATCCCCGAATTTTATCTTAACGATGCCAGAGAATATGTCCGATTGGCCGAGGTTGTCAATGGTTCGATTCCAACCCCAGTCAGCTTTAGTTACATTCAGTAGATCGAAAAGTTTTTTTTCCCAGGAAGGGCGATCTCGAAGAGATCCGCTTCGCGGCGCGCCAACTAACAAAAGACTTCCAGAGTCGAATGCCACTAAGATAAGCTGAAACGCTTATGAGCAGGGGAGGCAAGGGTTTCAGCTTAAGTTAGCGGCATTCCTTCCAGAGTCTTTTTCTTAATACAGATGTTCTGAGCGAGCGCCAAAATATAAGTAAAAATTATAAATCATTACAATTAAAGTTCAGTTACATATATTTCTGAAGTTTAG
>JASJDA010000119.1 GCA_030065755.1 Prochloraceae cyanobacterium
GGTTACAATGATTCTATTTTTTATAAAGTAGCCCTTTTACGATAACTTTATTACTTCGCTTATAACTTAACTACTATGAAGGGCTACTTTATAAAAAATAAATACATCCTTCGGGAAGTAACAACAGAAAAAAAGCTATTAAAAAGCTAGCCAAACGACATCAAAAAGTAGCAAACACTAGAAAAGATTTTCATTATAAAACTGCTAACAATCTATTAAAGAAAAATGATGTTATAGCTCATGAAAAGTTAAATATAAAAGGCTTGGCTAAAACTCGTTTATCTAAGAGCATAAATGACGCTGGTTGGGGTCAATTTCTAACGATACTAGCAAACAAAGCTGAAAAAGCGCACCGCCCGCGCCGAGGTTTCCTCGGCGTAAGGACGGAGCAAGAAGCTGGTTTGTTAACTGTAGCAGTTAAACCCTATGGCACTAGTCAGGAATGTTCTTGCTGTGGAAAAACCGTCAAAAAGCGGATGCGACCCAGCTCGAATTCACTTCGAGCTGGAACGCGCACCAAGCAAGCGTTATCCGATAGATGGCATTCATGTCCTCACTGCAATTTTGAAGCAGATAGAGACTTGAACGCGGCGATAAATATAAAAAATAGAGCGGTAGGGCATTCCGTTCTTAAAGCTCACCGAGTATTCCGTTGCCATAGCTGGATTTGGTGAGAAGCCTACGCTGTATACGTCAGTATCAGCGTAGGAGTATGTCACAAAGCTTAGAGCAAAGTCTCGAACAATTCAATCAACATCAACAAGCAACCCTACAAATTCACGAACAGTATCTAAATCATCAGAAAGAATATACCAAAATTTTCTTTGAGCTGATGCAGCAACAAAATCAGTTACTCTCAAGTAACAACTATGCAGAAGCAAGCGAAGAAAGCAAGTCAGCGATACTCGAAAACTTAGAGCGCAATATGATGCGCTTTCACGACCATCAGTCTCAAACTCTCCGCGTCCACGAACAATCTTTACAACATCAAGTAGAATATCTCAATAATTTTTGCCAACTGACACGCAAACAATACGAGTTATTACTGCAAGATAAATTGCCTCTTCACCACCTAGAAGAAGTTATAAAGGACTCTATTGCTGCAACGAGAACTCAGACAATACCAGTATTTGAAAAAATTTCTAGTAACGGTAATGGCTCAAAATCAGTTCAGAAAAATGGAGTCACAAAGAACGGTCAAACCCTCAAGCCATTAACTAAAGCAGCAAAAATTTCGAGCAACGGTCACAGTAATAGAGCAGCAGTAGAAACACCCAAACCCAAACCGATAACACCAACTCCCCAACAAATTTCGAGCAACGGTCACAGTAATAATACAGTAGTAGAAACACCCAAACTCCAACCTGTCACGCCAACTCCTCAACAAGTTTCGAGCAACTGTCACAGTAATAATACAGTAGTAAAAACACCCAAACTCCAACCTGTCACGCCAACTCCCCAAAAAGTTTCGAGCAACGGTCACAGTAATAATGCAGTAGTAGAAACACTCAAACCCCAACCTGTCACGCCAACTCCTCAACAAGTTTCGAGCAACGCTCAGAGCGATCTAGCAATAGTAGCAGCCCCAGTAAACGCGATCGACTGTGCTAAACTGAGCCAAATCCTCTTAGATGTGGTCAGCGAGAAAACAGGTTATCCTCCAGAAATGCTAGAGATGGATATGGATATGGAAGCAGACCTGGGGATTGATTCGATCAAACGAATCGAAATTCTCGGCGCATTACAAGAGATGTTCCCAGACGTACCCCCACCAAATCCTGAAGAACTGGGCGAATTGCGTACTCTCGGACAAATTGTTGAGGCGATGCAGACTTTTTTAATGGGAGGTACTAGCCAAACTGCACCTGAGACTGTAAACCAATTAACAGAAGTTACTTCAACCCAAGCATCGGAAGAAGTAGAGCAAGTAGCGCTCACAGAAACTGAGGATTTAAATACTCCCGATCGCATTTTGTTAAAAGTGGTCAGCGAGAAAACAGGTTATCCTCTAGAAATGCTAGAGATGGATATGGATATGGAAGCAGACCTGGGGATTGATAAGATTAAGGGTTTTGAAATCTTAAAAGCGATGCAAGAGGAATTTCCCAACTCTTCTAATATCGACGTATTCAAAGTGGCAAGAATGCGCACTCTCGGTCAAATTATTAAATATATCAACGAGATTGGGAAAAAAAAAGTCCGATCGCAGACCTA
This sequence comes from Prochloraceae cyanobacterium, assembly GCA_030065755.1. Lineage (GTDB taxonomy): Bacteria > Cyanobacteriota > Cyanobacteriia > Cyanobacteriales > JASJDA01 > JASJDA01. Next base: position 2,215 of record JASJDA010000119.1, read on the forward strand.
GTCGCAAGCAACTAAATCTAGATACTAAGATTAAGCGCTTTCCAGTCAGATTAGAGGAACTTCCTTTACCTGACTATTGGGAAATTAGCTTACCCGATCGTCACATTTGCTTGCTTACCGATGATGGCTCTACCAACACTTTGAAATTGGCAGAGTCTCTAAGGGATAAAGGATGGAAGCCGATCGTTGTCAGCTTTGCTCAAATTCTAGAACCATCTCCCTTACCTGAAGGTATTAATAGAGTGGTTTTAGAACAATTGAGTGAAGATTATCTCAAGCAACAGCTAACGGCAATTACCAACACTTACGGTCCTATTGCTGCTTTCATCCACCTACACCCATTATTCGAGGCAGATTCCGATCGGGGAATCTCTTATCTCGAAGCAGATAAAGCGATCGTCAAGCAAGTGTTTCTGATGGCTAAGCACCTCAAACCATCCCTAGTAGCTGCAGCCGATCGAGGCTACAGTTGTTTCTTTACTGTAGCTAGGCTTGACGGAGCATTTGGTTTAGAGAAAAAAGTCAATTTCAATCCAATTAGCGCTGGTTTATTTGGGTTGACCAAGAGTTTGAATCGCGAATGGAAATCGGTATTTTGTCGAGCGATCGATTTAAGTCCATATATCGCTCCGCAAGTCTCCTCCGAGTATATTCTCGCTGAGTTACACGACCCCAATCGCTGTTTGAGTGAGGTAGGTTACGATCTCGATAGAAGAACTACTCTCACCGCAAGCTCAATCGACTTAGGTTAGTGGTTAGTTTGAGCAAAATGCGCCGCTGTCAGTTGGAGGCTTTAGTCTAGCAGGTTCGTCCTGGTTTTCGATGTATTTCAATAAAGTCTCGATACTAGCTCTTCCACCAACGCTAATTACCGCATAAGCTCGATTCCAAAAATACGGTTTCCAGAAAAACTTAGATAAATGCTCTGCATATTCGTTGCGTATGCGCCTAGAAGAGACTGATTTTAAGTTTTTAATCAATTTGGACAGCTCTATTGTCGGATGTGCTTCAAATAAAATATGCACGTGGTCAGCCTCACCGCCAAACTCCACCAAACGACAATCCCACTTACTCAGGAGATCCTCAAAGATTTCTTCTAATCGATCGAGCATCTCTTTACTGATACACTTTTTTCTATACTTGACTGACAATATCAAATGATAAAATAATCGATATGCACTATGATTACTTGTTTTTAACTTTACATAATCTTGGGACATAAACTATTATAATGGAGCATCGGTTATCGTTTTCGAGCAGCTTAAAGGATGGCGACCTACTGGTGGCAGAAAAAGATCGTCTCTCAAACAAAAATTTCATGGTTGGTTGCACCGATGCTTAGTTATCTTAACCGAGCAAAAGTTTGCAGAGATTGGTGGCAAAACAGAATTTGTTTACGCTCGTGGTACATCATCCTGGGCTTATGATGGTAGCGGGAAAATTAAGCGCAGTAAATCTAATTATTCAAAAGCTACCTTTGCGTCGGGCAAACAGTATAACGCCGATCTGTCTGCTAGTTACAATATCGCTGCTCGATACATAGCATATAAGCTTAAACTTACCCGCAGAAATGACGGGAGGTTGTCTGGTGGCAAAAGTTCCCCAGGCAAGCAGAGAATGCCTGCTACTTTGTCTCTTCTCTGGGATAAAGATGCCGCTTATGTACCCTTTGCGTCATGAGCGGAGTATTCACGCATGTCAAAATCGATCGGACGACTAGAAGGAAAAGTTGCCCTAATTACTGGCGGAGGTTCTGGTATTGGTAGGTCTTCAGCCCTAGCATTTGCTAGGGAAGGAGCCAAAGTAGCGATCGCAGATCTTTCCCCAGAAGCGGGTGAAGACACAGTTAAACTCATCCAACAAGCAAACGGCGAAGCAATCTTCGTAAAAACTAATGTAGCTAATGCTACTGAAGTCAGAGCCCTAATTAAAAAAGTAGTTGCGGTTTACGGTTCTATAGATTGCGCTTTCAATAATGCTGGAATTGAGGGCAATAAAAGTTCGGCTGTAGCCTGTAGCGAACAAAATTGGGAGCGCGTAATCGATGTCAATCTTAAGGGGATTTGGCTGTGTATGAAATCCCAAATTCCCTATATGCGCGAGCAACGCGGTGGTTCGATCGTCAATATGGCATCGGTAGCAGGTTTGAGAAGTGGCTTACCTCGTCTTTCCATTTACACTGCTAGCAAACACGGTGTAGTCGGCTTGACTAAAGCCGCAGCCGTGGAATACGCCAGAGCAGGTATTCGCATTAATGCTATCTGTCCTGGTTTTATTCAAACACCAATGCTAGAGCGGGATGAAGAAACTTTTTCTCAGTTGAAAGCCTCGATCGAAACTCTAGTACCCGCTGGACGTTTGGGAACTCCTGAAGAGGTTGCTGAAGCTGTGGTTTGGCTTAGCTCCGATGCAGCTTCTTTTGTTAACGGACACGCCATGGTGGTAGATGGGGGGTATACGACACGTTGAGGGGGAGTGTGGGGAGCAGGGGAGCAGGGGAAGCAGGGGAGGGGGGGAAAGTATTTTCTTGGATTTTTCTTTTTCTGGATATATTAACGTGAGTTCGACGAAGCAAAAAAAATGCCAAAAATGGTAGTGAAGTTGGATTTCCCTTTACGCACGTCAAAATGTAATATGCACTGATTACATTTTGACGTGCGTAAAGGGAATTAGGGGGGAAAGGGGCAGCAATGCCTCCGACCTACCCGACTACTAGACCAGTGTCCTTTTTTAACAAAGTTCACCAAGTTTTCATGTGCCCCAGCATTTTGTATCAAATTATTACGATAGAACTTTTCTTACGGAAAACTGAAACTGTTAATTGAAGTACTAGTCGTACAGCAAATTTATTGGCGTTGCTGATTGACGGAATGAAAATTTAATTGACAACAGATTGAAGTTGCTAGAAAGAGTGAATTTCTAGATTGTGAAAAATAGATAAACCATTCCTAGATTCAGCAACGCTGCTACTAATGCAACTCAATAAACAACTGGAGAAATATTAAAATGATTGATGATCTATCAACCGGTGGAAGTAAAGTTTCGTACCACGATATAAAGGAGATCATTGTTCCAGACGGAATTAGTAATTTATTGGACTTTGGACAACGTGAGTTCGACGAAGTCAAAAGGGCTATACCTCCGCAGTGCGGAGGTATAGCCCCCTCCTTGCCTACTAAACGGTTTAGTTATAGTGAGAAAATATAGAAGTTAGATCTTTCATCAAGGCGATCGATTAGATAATACTCTTAGCAATTTTATGAGGAATTATCTTGTATTTTTAACCATGAATATAAATTCTCGTATAGATATTACCCAAGTTTTTTGTGACGTAGATGATTTTTATAAAGCTTTCCAGAAATATTCTCAATCCGTGCCCAAACTAACACCATTTGTTGGTGAAAAATTATGTCATTCTCGTCTGAGTTTAAGTGAAGTAATGACGATCGAGGAACTTATTTTTTATAGAGGGAACCCTTATATAGCAGTTAAGTTATTGGTTAGCAGGATAGGTTATTGTAAAAGGGTTCCCTCTATAAAAAATGAACTTTTTGTATGACAATAGTAATTGGTTTTCATGCCTCTGGTTATCGGACATTTAAAGAATTTTATACTTTACAAGTATTACCTCATTGGAGATCGGCTTTTCCCCAACTAGTTAGTTATAATCGTTTTATTGAATTAATGCCTTGGTCGATGATGTTACTTTGCTGCTTTTTGCATACTCGCTCCTGAGAAATTACGGGAATTAGCTTTATTGATTCTACTCCGATAGAAGTCTGTCATCCAAGTCTCAGTAAGTCACACAGAGTTTTTGAAGGTTTAGTTGGTTGGGGTAAAAATTCTGTTGGCTGGCATTATGGATTCAAACTACATTTAATTATTAACGATCGCGGAGAATTATTAGCTTTTAAGTTAACTTCTGGCAATACTGATGACCGCAAACCCGTTCCCGATCTGACTAAAGATTTAATTGGAAAATTATTTGGAGATCGAGGATATATTTCTCAGGAATTATTTGAAGAGCTTTACGATCGAGGTCTTCAACTGATTACTCGCTACAAGAAAAATATGAAACAAAAATTAGTTAAACTTATCGATAAAATTTTACGCACGCTTGCGTTCTTTAATTGAAACTGTTAATGACCAACTTAAGAATATCTCCCAAATTGAACATTCAAGACATCGTAGCGTTTGGAACTTTTTAGTTAATCTTTTTGCTGGATTAATTGCTTATACTTATTTACCTAAGAAACCCTGTTTGGATTTAGAACCAAAAGGTTTACCAGCTTTACCTCCTGCACTTTTCTAAGTTTACAACAAAAAAACTAAACAGTTTAGTCAAAAATAAGGGGGATACCTACAAGTGCCTTTGATTTTAACGTTCGTCGAATCCTTGCTAACTAAACCGTTTAGTCAGTAAGTGGGGGGGCTATACCGATACGCTCTGCGGAGGTATAGCCCCCAGCTACTTTTGATTTCAGTCTTTCTAATTTCGTCGAACTCACGTTATATTAAGGTCATGATATCAAAACTTGAGATCGATCGATCGTCTGTTTTTCTAGTCAGTGGTGGTGCTAAAGGAATCACCGCTCAGTGTGTTATTAAGTTGGCTGAATATTATCAATGTAAGTGGATTTTGCTGGGTCGTTCGGAATTACTTGAAGTCGAACCAAATTGGGCTAAAGATTGTGTTGCTGCACCTGAATTGAAAAAGCGGATTATGCAAGACTTTTTAGCAAAAGGAGAAAAACCCAAGCCGATCGAAATAGAGCGACTATATAAGAAAATTGCCTCTAGCAGAGAAATTGAGCAAACTCTTTCTACTCTTTCTCAATTGGGTAGTAAAGCCGAATATTTAAGCGTTGACGTAACAGACGCGATCGCATTGCAAAATAGCGTTGCTGCTGCTGTCGATCGCTTAGGAGCAATTACAGGTATTATTCACGGAGCTGGAAATTTAGCTGACAAGCTAATTGACAAGAAAACTGAAGCAGATTTTGAAAAAGTTTACTCTGCTAAAGTAACAGGATTGGAGAATCTTCTCAGTTGTGTCAATCTCGATCGGCTCGACTATTTAATCTTGTTTTCTTCTGTTGCAGGCTTTTTTGGCAATGCTGGTCAAACAGATTATGCTCTTGCTAACGAGATTTTAAATAAATCGGCTCATTTAGTGCAGCAAAATCATCCTTCTTGTCGGGTAATTGCTATTAATTGGGGGCCGTGGGATAGTGGTATGGTGACTCCTCAACTCAAAAAAGCTTTTGCAGAGCGTAATATTGAGGTAATTCCTCTGGAGGTAGGAGCCCAAATGCTAGTTAACGAAATAGAAGCAGTGGAAGAAGCAAGTACACAAGTTCTTATTGGCAGTCCTATTTCTTCTCGGGCTGAAAAATCGACTACTCCACTGCGCAATTACCGCATTCGTCGTCAATTAACCTTAGAAGCAAATCCATTTTTACACGATCATACAATTGGCGATCGTCCCGTCCTTCCTCTTACCTGTGCTGCTTCTTGGATCGGTACTACCTGCGAACAACTCTATCCTGGGTATAAATTTTTTAGCTTGGAAAATTTTAAAGTTCTCAAAGGAATTGTTTTTGACGGCAGCCAACCAACTGAATTTATTTTAGATATTAAAGAAGTTGATAAAACCGCTTTAGGGGAAATTGTTTTTGAAGTTATTCTTTGGAGTGAAATTAAAAATAAAAAAGCTAAATTTTTCAACGCATTCATTACAGCAGTCAAGTTAAAATTCAGTCTAAAAATATCGACACTCCTACTTACGAAAACTTTATTGTTTTTCCAGATAATCAATATATGAATGGGCTGGGTTTGTATAAAAATGGGACTTTATTTCACGGACCTTGTTTTCAAGGAATAACCCAGATTTTAAACATCAATCGAGAACAGCTTACCCTGCAATGTATTTCTCCAATAGTTTCGGAAAAGAATCGAGGACAGTTTGTCATCCAAAGTATAAATCCCTACAGTGCTGACGCTCTTTTTCAGAGTATGTTAGTTTGGGTTAGAGAGTTTGAAAATTCAGCTAGTTTGCCCTTAGAATTTCAAAAATAAGAACAATTTAAATCGCTCGATGCTGGAGAAGAATATTACATATCTCTAGACATAAAAAAACAGACAAAAACCAACGCTATAGCCGACGTAACAGCCCACAATATCAAAGGAGAAATTTACTGTCGGTTGCTAGATGCCAATGTGACAGTTAGCCCTCAACTAAATCGTCTTTTTATTTCTAAGAATTAATTATATGGAAAAGATAGCAATTATTGGATTGTCCTGCCTCTTTCCTGACGCTCAAACTCCCGAACAGTTTTGGCAGAATCTTATCAATAGAAAGCATTCAGTTTCTCCAGCAACAGAGAAACAAATGAGCGTAGATCCCGCTATATTTTACGATCGAGAAGTGGGAAAAAAAGATCGTTATTATTGCACTAAAGGCGGCTACATTCAAAATTTCACTTTCAATCCAAATGGCTATCGACTTCCAGCAGAATTTCTCGAAAGTTTAGACGATATTTTTAAATGGTCGATTTATGTTTGTTCTTCTGCTCTAGAAGACAGCAATTACCTAAACAATAAATCGATTTTGGACAGATGTGGAGTTATCTTAGGAAATCTGTCTCTTCCTACGAAATTGTCCCAGCGTCTGATTTCTCCTATTTACCGCAAGACTGTTAATTCGGCTGTTTCCGAACTATTGGAGCAACCTAATTTCGAGTTGGCGAACTTCAAGAGTTCGGATGATATTTCTCTATTAAATATGTCATCTGCGGCTTATCCGACAACAGTTGTGGCTAGGTCTCTATCCCTTGGAAGCATTCATTTTTCCCTCGATGCTGCTTGCTCCTCAGTACTGTACGCGATCGAATTAGCAAGTCATTACTTGCGATCGCGCAAATCTGACTTGATGTTAGCTGGAGCAGTCTGTTGTGCGGATCCTTTTATGAAAAATATAGCGTTTACCCTGCTGCGGGCATATCCTGAGGATAGCATCAGCCGACCCTTAGATAATTCTTCTCAAGGTTTATTAACTGGAGAAGGAGCAGGTGCGCTAGTACTCAAAAGATACAGCGATGCGATTAGAGACGGGGATAAAATTTATGCCACAATTGGGGGCATTGGCTTATCTAACGACGGTAGAGGTAAATACTTTGTCAGTCCCAACCCAAAAGGGCAAATTCTGGCATTTGAGAGAACTTATCAACAAGGGGGAATCGATCCCAGAAGTATAGACTATATTGAGTGTCACGCCACTGGAACCCCTTTAGGAGATAAAACCGAAGTGGCTTCTATGGATAGTTTCTTCGGTAGGTATGGTGCAACACCCTCGATCGGTTCGGTAAAATCCAATCTCTCTCACCTCCTAACTGCTGCAGGAATGCCTAGCATCATTAAAGCGATCTTGAGTATGTCTTTTGGGTTTATACCACCCACAATTGGTATAAAAGAACCTTTGCAATCGGAAAATGGGGTAATAAGTCGGGATAAAGTAGTCAGATCGGCGATCGATTGGCCAAACACAGGGAGTTGCAAACGTACAGCAGTGAGTGCATTTGGCTTTGGTGGAACTAATGCACACATGATACTTGAAGAAGACACGGGAGAAGGGAAAGAAGAAAAACAAGAGAAGCAAACGCCTTCTAAAATGGAGCCGATCGCTATTGTCGGTATGGATGCTTTTTTTGGCTCCTGCAATGGATTAGATGCTTTCGAGCGCACTATCTATCAAGGAAAGCAACACTTTATCCACCTTCCCCGCGATCGCTGGAAAGGCATAGAAAACGAAAAGGAATTGCTTGCTGAATACGGTTTTAGAGAAGGAATTCCACCAAAAGGAGCGTATATCAAAGATTTTGAACTTGATTTTCTCAAGTTTAAAATTCCTCCCAAGCCCATCGAGCAGCCCATACAGCAACAATTGTTAATGCTTCAAGTAGCCGATCGCGCTTTAAGAGATGCGGGACTGCAACCAGGAGGAAATGTAGCGGTAATTGTTGCTATGGAAACCGAATTAGCGATACACCAGTATCGAGCTAGATGTGATTCGCAATGGCAACTAAAACAAGGATTAAATGAGGCTAATATTTCCTTGTCTCCTGAAAAACTCTCTCAACTGGAAAATATTCTCAAAGAAAGTCTCCACGTTACACCAGAAGTCAATCGCTTTATCAGTTATGTCGGCAACATTATGGCTTGTCGCATATCCTCTTTATGGGATTTTTCAGGCCCTTCTTTCACTTTATCAGCCCAAGAGAATTCCGTTTTTAAAGCCTTAGAAGTTGCCGAACTTTTACTGAGGGAGCAACAAGTAGATGCTGTAGTTGTAGGAGCAGTAGATCTGGCTGGTGGAGTAGAAAACGTTCTCTTACGCAATAAAATAAGTAAGGTTAACACTGGTAAGCCAAGTTTGAGTTTCGATCGCGACGCTAACGGTTGGCTGGTGGGTGAAGGTGCAGGTGCTGTAGTCTTAAAACGTCTGGATAAAGCTCGGGAAAATGACGATCGCATTTACGCCACGATCGACGCTATAAGTTTGGTGCAAGGGAATCGAGACTCGCGAGCAGATAAAGATGCACTATCGCGATCGTGTCAGCAAGCTTTAGAACGAGCAGGGATAAGTTCTCAAGATATTGGTTATTTAGAAGTTTTTGGTAGCGGTATCCAAAAGGAAGATGAAACCGAAATTGAGGGATTAGTAAAAGCTTACTCTAGTTCTACAGAATTATTAAGCTGCGCGATCGGCTCTGTGAAAGCCAATATCGGACATACTTTTGCTGCTTCTGGGATGGCTAGCTTAATTAAAACTGCTCTTTGCCTCTATTATGGATATATCCCAGGAACTCCCCAATGGTCTGGCTCTAAATCTCCAGAAATCTGTAAAAATAGTGCTTTTTACGTCCCTACTCTTTCTCGACTTTGGACTCTAGCAAAAGACGTACCTAAAAGATTTGCCGCGATAAACGGGTTAGGACTCGATCGAACCTACGCCCACATCATTTTATCAGAACAATTAAACCAGGAGCGTCACAGTACTTATCTCGAACAAACGCCATTTTATCTATTTCCCCTAGCTGGAAGAGATCGAGAAGCTATTTTAGAGCAGTTACATAGTTTAGAAGAAGCGATCGCTACTTGTTCTTCTCTAGAACAGTGTGCTTTCTCCACCTTTACAGCTTTTCGTTCTTCTCCTAACCCCAACTACGCACTAGCAATTCTTGGCTCGAATAAAGAGGATTTATGTAAAGAGATCGAGCGATCGAGACGGGGTTTAAGGTCGGCTTTTGAGAAACAGGGAGAGTGGAGGACTCCGCTAGGGAGTTATTTTACAGCCAAACCTCTAGGAAAACAGGGAGGAGTTGCTTTTGTTTATCCTGGATCGTTTAACATTTATATGGAAATGGGTCGAGACTTATATCGCTTGTTTCCCAAGATCCACGACGTTATCGATCGCTACAGTACTAGTAAAGCAGTCAAAGAACTAATTAATTTGTCCAAGGCTACATACTATCCCAGAAGCTTAGAGAAATTATCAAAACAGCTTGGTATGCTGTTAACGGTCAAATCCCTTGTGCGGTAATTCTCGAAGCTTCCCACGGTCACATTTTCTTGATGAGCTACTTGGGTATTGACTTTGAAGCCAAAGGAGAAAGATCCTTTCGCGCTTTAGGTGGAACGATCGAGTTTCGAGACGACCTCCCCTTACCTGGAGACACCATGCGCTGCGAGATTCGGGTAACTTCTTCTGCTAAAAGTAACGACACGACTATTTATTTCATTACTTGCGATTATTTTGTAGGAGAAAGATATTTTCTCGAACTAAAACTAGGGGTTGGTTTATTTTCAGAAGAACAACTTAAAGGAGCAAAAGGTATATCCCTCACGAAGATAGAAAAAGAAAAAAGACAGAAAATACAAAAGCAATATTTTGAGCCATTGCGATCGTGCCATAAATCTAGTTTTGAGTTTCAAGATCTGGTTCATTTGAGCAGTAAAAAACCAAATCTAGCTGCTTGTTTTGGCGAACAATACGATCGAATTGGTAAAAATCCTTATCTCGGTTTACCCACTTTACCCATACTGATGCTCGATCGAGTCATTTCTGTAGATCCTAGAGGTGGTGCTTGGGGATTGGGTTTATTAGTAGCAGAAAAAACACTCAACCCAGAACATTGGTATTTTAACTGTCACTTTAAAGGGGATTTCTGTTTGCCAGGTGCCTTAATGAGTGAAGGTTGCATTCAACTAATCCAATTCTATATTTTATATCTCGGCTTAAATACTCTTACTAATAACGCTAGATTTCAGCCAATTATTAATCTTCCCCAAACAGGACAATATCGCGGACAAATTAAGCGTAGTGAAACTAAATTAACCTGCGAATTAGAAGTAACAGAAATTGGTCTCGAACCTTCACCTTTTATCAAAGCAGAGGGAAGAGTCAATAAATAACGAGCGATCGTCAGAAAGAAAATTTTGAGTTCCTTTGGTGCTGGTGGTTTGCAACCTTCTCGCACTGAAGCAGCTATTCACCGCATTCAGCTAGCTATACCAGAAGGACCATATGCTTTTAATTTACTACACAGTCCTAACGAACCAGAAAGAGAACGCGCTGCAGTAGATTTATATCTCAGATACGGCGTTAGAACTGTAGAAGCTTCCGCATTCTTAGATTTAACACCCAATATAGTCTATTATCGCGCTGCAGGACTCTGTCTCTATCGCCATAATGAAATTAAAATAAGCAACAAAGTCATCGCTAAACTCTCTCGAACAGAAGTAGCGACTAAATTCCTCAAACCAGTCCCTACTAAAATATTGCAACAGCTAGTTTCCCAAGGACTTATTAGCGAACTTCAAGCCAATTTAGCCCAAAAAGTTCCTATGGCTGACGATATCACAGTAGAAGCCGATTCTGGAGGTCATACAGACAATCGTCCTTTAGTATGTTTATTCCCTTCGATCGTCAGTCTCAGAAATGAGATTCAACAACAGTATAATTATTCTCAGCCCGTTAGAATTGGAGTTGCTGGCGGAATTGCCACCTCAGAATCTGCCTTAGCTGCTTTTATAATGGGGGCTGCTTATGTGGTAACTAGGTCGATCAATCAATCTTGTATTGAAGCAGGAACTTGCCAACATACCAAGCAATTATTAGCACGAGCTACCATGACAGATGTAATGATGGCTCCTGCTGCTGATATGTTTGAAATGGGGGTAAAACTGCAAGTAATCAAAAAAAATACTCTTTTTCCCGTCCGCGCTCAGAAGCTATACGATATTTATAAAGAATACAATTCGATCGACGACATTCCTGCTTCTGAAAGAGAAAAATTAGAAAAACAGATTTTCAGAAAGAGTTTAGACGAAGTTTGGCAAGAAATTATCGATCGCTACGCTGAAAAAAATCCAGAGAGAATTACTCAAGCACAAAACAATCCCAAACGCAAGATGTCCTTAATATTTCGTTGGTATTTGGGACTGTCTTCTCGTTGGGGTCGATCGGGCGAAGCAGGACGAGAAATAGATTATCAAATCTGGTGCGGCCCTGCAATGGGTTCGTTTAACGATTGGGTCAAAGGATCTTATCTAGCTGAAGCGCAAAATCGCACTGTAGTTGATATAGCTCATCATATCGTTACTGGGGCTGCATATTTATACCGAGTTCAAAATATGAAAATGCAAGGGTTGGAAATTCCCTCGCATTACAGTCATTATTTTCCTAATAGATAGGAATGGGAATAGTTAGTACATCAAGAAAAAACACTTTCTAAACGATAACAATGTCTACAAAAGGATTAAATGCAGGAGCATTCTGTAATGTAGCTATTTGCAGACCCCCAAACAAGAGAGCTCCATTAAATGAGTTGTAGTTAAATTGATTAGTACTTATTGCACCAAAACCACTCCTATTAATCTGAATTTTATCTCCTTGAAACCTATTAAAGTCTGAGATAACATCAATTCGCTCAGAAACAGAATTGAAAACAAAGCGATCGGCTCCAAGTCCACCTACAAGAACATCTCGTCCTACTCCTCCAATGAGGCGATCGGAGCCAGCACCTCCAATAAGTTGGTCGTTACCGCCACGACCAACGAGCGTATTGTTGAAGTTGTTACCGCGAAGAATATTGTTGAGGAAATTACCCACTCCATTTCTGGCATTACCAATGAGAGTTAATCTTTCTAGATTGGCTCCTAGGGTGTAGTTAATTGAAGAAACAACAGTGTCAATGCCGCCTCTGGCTACTTCAAATACTCGATCGCCGAAACTGTTAACGTATAAAGTATCATTGCCAATACCCCCATTCATTGCATCGTTACCAGCTCCTCCGTTGAGAAGATCGTTTCCAGCTAATCCTTGGAGAAGATCGTTGCCAGCTCCACCAAAAAGTCGATTATTGCGATTATTTCCAGTTAGTATATTGTTGAGATTATTGCCCGTTCCATTTAACGCTCCACTACTTAAAGTTAAGTTTTCCACATTGGCGCCGAGGGTATAATTAACTGTTGCAATTACTCGATCTATTCCCGCATTAACCCCTTCTACAACTATATCTCTGGCGCTATTTGTGTAAAAAAGATCGTTGCCAATACCGCCGCTCATTGTATCATTCCCGCCAACCCCGTTAATAATGTCGTTGCCAGCACCTCCTCTGAGTACGTTATTAAAACCATTACCAAAGATGCGATTGTTGAGGATGTTGCCGAAACCATTTCTAGCACTGCCGGTGAGAGTTAAATTTTCTACATTGGCTGCTAGTGCGTAGTTAATAGTAGAAATAACCCTGTCGTTACCAGCTCTTATTGCTTCAAATACTCGATCGCCCGCAGTGTTTACGTAAAAAGTATCGTTTCCAACACTGCCAGACATACTATCGTTGCCACCAACCCCGTTGATAATATCGTTACCAGCACCCCCGTTGAGTACGTTATTAAAAGCATTACCAACGAGCCGATTATTACGGTTGTTGCCGAAACCATTTCTAGCACTGCCAGTGAGGGTTAAATTTTCTACATTAGCAATCAGAGTGTAATTAAATGGCGAGTAAATAGTATCAACGCCTCCATTGACAGCTTCTATGATGCGATCGCCTCCAGTGTTTAGGTAAAAGGTATCGTTGCCAGGACCGCCATCCATTGTATCGTTGCCAGGACCGCCATCCATTGTATCGTTGCCAGGACCGCCATTGAAAATATCAACACCGCTATTACCAATAAGGTTATCATTGCCGAAACTACCAAATAGGCGATCGTTGCCAGCTTTGCCAATAAGTGCATCGTTTCCCAAACCGCCGTTTATAGTATCATTGCGTTCATTGCCAATTAGAATATCGTTAGCAGCACCACCGACGAGGTTGAGGACATTTGGAATTTCAATAATCCCTCGATAGCTAAGAGATCCACGTTCGTCAAACCAATTGCCGTTACTAGCTAAGAGGGCAAAATCCTCACCACTTCCGCCGTTATTCGGCTGACCTCCTTGCCAATTGGTATAAGCGGTCGCACCGTTAAACCATTCAAAGTTGCCCTCTACTCCAGCATCGCTAAAACCAATCCAGACGTTTTGACTGCCATAAGCTTGGGCGAGAAAACTTTGTTCTTGAGGAGTGTTGATAGTGACTAAATTTCCTCTATAGCTTTGGGCTTCTACTTGAGCTTGACCCCAATTGAGGACAGCACTAGTTAATACGTAAGTACTATTTCCAAAAGTAACAATTCCTGTTTCTGTGCTTTCTCGAATAGTAGCCTTAGCTTGTCGATCTCCCAAAACAGCATTGTTGCTTGGGTTACTCAAATTAACGAAGAATCTTTCTCCAGAAACGGTGTCAGGATCGCTGCGAAGTGTAACGCTAATAGTTTTTACCGTCTCTCCTGGCAGAAAAGTTAACCGACCGCTGGTAGGAACGTAATCAGTGCCAGCAAATGCGGTGTTATTAGCAGTTGCGTAGTTAACACTAACAAGACTGTTGGGGTTGCCAAAACGGCGAACAGTAAAAACTGCCTCCTTAGTGCCATTACCTGGTTCAATAATTCCTAAATCTTCGATCGTCAAGATCGGTTTGCTAGGGTTTTTAATTTCAATAATCCCTCGATAGCTAAGAGATCCACGTTCGTCAAACCAACTTCCATTACTACCTAAGATGGCAAAATCCTCACCACTTCCGCCGTTATTGGGCTGACCTCCTTGCCAATTGGTGTAAGTGGAATTTTCCCTACTAATCCATTGAAAGTTATTTTCTCTCCCTGCATCACTCAAGCCAATCCAGAGGTCTCGACCTGCATAAACCCCAGCTAGAAAGGTTTGTTCTCTAGGAGTGTTGATGGTAACTAAGTTGCCACCAACACTTTGGGCTTCTGCTTGAGCTTGACCCCAATTGAGGGCAGTATTTGTTAACAGATAAATACTGTTGCCCAGAGTATAAATTTGCCTTTGGGTTAGGTCTGGCATGGGAACATCCAAAGGAGTTGGGATTTCAATAATCCCTCCATAGCTAAGAGATCCACGTTCGTCAAACCAACTTCCATTACTACCTAAGATGGCAAAATCTTCACCACTTCCGCCGTTATTGGGCTGACCTCCTTGCCAATTGGTGTAAGCGGTGATGCCGCTAAACCATTCAAAATCAATGCCTTGACTTAAATCTCGTTCTCTACCTGCATCGCTCAAACCAATCCAGCGGTCTCGACCTGCATAAACTCCAGCGAGAAAGGTTTGTTCTGCAGGGGTGTTAATGGTGGCTAGATTTCCCCCGAAACTTTGCGCTTCTACTTGAGCTTGACCCCAATTGGCAGGATTGGTTAATAAATAAGTACTATTGCCAAAAGTGAATGCGTCTGAAGCTTCCCGAATAGTAGCTTTAGCTTGCCGATCTCCTAAAATGGCGTTGGTGGGGTTACCCAGATTAACAAAAAAGTTTTCCCCAGAAATATTATTAGCATCACTGCGAACATTAACCCGAATCTGCTTTTCCCGTTCTCCAGGTCTGAAGGTTAAGGTACCGTTGGTAGCAATATAATTTATACCAGCTCTTGCCGAACCATTAGCGGTACTGTAGTTAACGGAGATCGATCTATTGGTGTTGCCAAACAATTTAACGGTAAAAACTACCTGTTTACTGCCGCTGAAGGGTTCTATAATGCCTAAGTCTTGTATTACTAAAATCGGCGTGGTAGGGTTTTTAATTTCAATAATCCCTCGATAGCTAAGAGATCCACGTTCGTCAAACCAACTTCCATTACTACCCAAGATGGTAAAATCCTCACCACTTCCGCCGTTATTGGGCTGACCTCCTTGCCAATTGGTATAAGCAGCATTTTCTCCACTCACCCAGCGAAAGTTGTTTTCCACTCCTGCATCGTTTAAGCCAATCCAGAGGTCTCGACCTGCAAATAAACCTGCTAAGAATGTCTGTTCTTTTTTATCGTTGATGGTAACTAGATTGCCCCCTAAACTGCGGGCTTCTGCTTGGGCTTGTTGCCACGTAGTTGCTACTCCAGTTAATAAATAGATGCTGTTTCTATAGATGTAAAGTTGTTTATTTAGTAACATAAATACCCCACAAGACCTCTTGCATAGTTAAATAGATCGAAGTTTGATTATTAAACTACCTTTAAAATGTATAGAAATAACATAGTAAACTTACTGAACTTTTAGGGAATTGTCGATCGAACTTTTCAGTAAAAATACCCTCGATCGTATATCGATCGAATCTGTTGCTGCTAGGTCTATGGAACAAGATATTCTCGATTGTGTTTGTCTGGCTTTATCTCGTTTCGATCGAAGTTAAAAGTCGATTATTCAAAAATATAAGCCTAAAAATTTTAACTTCCCTTGACTCTTAAAGCCAAGAGAAGTTAAACGCAACTGGCATTTTTTAACAGTTATCAGCGAACAGTTACCAGTTATCAGTTTTCAGTTACCAATTATCATTTGAATACCCGACTTTTCAAGGGTATTGATGTCTATTTGTATACTGAAAATCCATACAGTTTAACTTAGGGGCGGGATAAATTTGACATAAGGAGAGATTTTGAACGTCAATTTTACCTCTATACCAATAACATTGACGACATTTATTAGAAATATTATTTAATAGTCTATTTTTTCTTTTTGCTTTGCTAATTAAAACAAATTTTACCCACAACCATACGGAAGAATAAATAATTATCGGGCTAATTACTAATACCAGCAAAGCTGACAGAAAAAATAAGTAGTTAGGCTGGAATATAATTGTAAAACTTGCTAAAAGTAAAAATGCTAGAATTAGATATAAGTCTAGCTTTTTTAGGAAACGCCACCAGATACTTTTCATGACATTATAAATCAAGAGGATGATTTTCCCGATCGACCTCATCTAGAAAAGGTCACTTAATATTCTATCATTATTTATAAAATAAATATATAAAAGTATATTGCAATGATTTTAATGCAAAAAAACTAAAATAAGTCAATAGGTAAAAAAACACCCTCGCGATCGAAGCTGAGAAGAAGCGATCGCCCTAACGTCAAAGTGAGCGATAAAAGCAAGACAGTCCCATTATTATGTTTGCTGCGAAATCCTCAAACCAAACTCCTCACCCAAAAATATCATGAACTATCTTTTCTCGCCTTCGCAAAAGTTTCTCATGACTTGGTTACTAATTTTAGTAACTGGTTGGCTAAGCGTAAAAACCTTAAGCTATTTCGGGGAATTAATCAGTATTTTAATCACTGCTGCTCTAATTGCTTTTTTACTTAACTATGCAGTAGTAGCACTTAAACCTTTAATCCCTCGCAGTATAGCAGCAGGGCTTGTTTATTTAGGTGCTATGATTTTTTTTATGTTTATTGTTCTTACTTTATTGCCCCTGGTAATTAATCAAGGACGACAATTAATCGAAGGTTTGCCAGATTTGATTGCACGAGGCGAGCAAGAATTGATGGATTTTCAAATTTGGAGTGGAGATAAAAACTTACCTTTTGACGTAGATTTTTTAACTTCTCAACTGTTAGCTAGAATTCAAGAAAAAGCCGAAACAATTACTTCTCAAGGCTTTTATATAGTTATGGGGACATTTAACTGGCTTTTAGATTTAATTTTAATTGTAGTTATTTCCTTTTATATGCTAATAGATAGCGAAAGAATTTGGCAAAGCCTCACCTGTTTTTTCGTTCCTAACATTCAACAAGAGTTAACTATAAGTCTGAAAAAAAACTTAAGTAGATTTGTGACGGGGCAAATATTATTAGGTTTATTTATGGCAACAACTTTGGCTATTACATTTCGATTTCTAGAAGTGCCTTTTTTTCTTTTATTTGCCGTTTTTATAGGCTTTATGGAAATAATTCCTTTTGTTGGAGCGACTTTGGGTATAGGTACGGTAGTAATAATAGTATCGTTTATAGATGTATGGTTAGCCTTACAAGTTTTAATTTTATCAGTAGCAATTCAACAGGTAAAAGATAATTTGATTGCTCCAAGAGTTCTAGGAAATTTAACCGGATTGTCACCAGTAATTATTTTTGTATGTTTATTATTAGGAGCAAAACTAGGAGGATTGTTAGGGGTGATTTTGGCAGTTCCTTTAACTGGCGTAGTCAAAAGTTTAGTAGAAATTGTAGGAGATCCGAGTTTACCTCCTCAAACGGGCGCATTCTTTCAAAATCCCCTTAAAAAAAATGGAGTTCAGCCTGTACTATCTCCAGCTAATAACTCTTCACAAGACAAAACCTCTAATATGAAGAATTAGGGTAAAGGAGTGTGGGGAGAGGGGTAGAAATTAATAGCCAACAGCAAATAGCAAACAGCCAACAGCTAACAGCTAACAACTAAAAACATCTTCCTTCTCTCCCCAAATTTTTCTACTGACGGGCTACCCCATCTTGACGTGCAGCTTGACGCACAGCAGCAGCAACAGCAGTAGCAACTCGCGAGTCAAATACAGAAGGAATGATATGTTCTCGATCGAGACGATTGGGAGTCACTAAAGAAGCGATCGCTTTTGCAGCTTCTAAGTACATATTATTAGTAAATTCTGCCGCCCTGCACTCTAAAGCACCGCGAAAGACTCCAGGAAAAGCAAGGACGTTATTAATTTGATTGGGATAGTCGCTGCGTCCTGTTGCGATTACGGCTACGTCTTCACTAACTAATTCGGGTTGAATTTCGGGGATTGGATTTGCCATAGCAAAGACGATCGGATCTTCTCTCATCGAGCGCACCATTTCCGGAGATAAGACCCCACCTATGCTCAACCCGATAAATATATCAGACCCTTTAACTGCATCTGCCAAATTACCAGTAGCTTCTGTGGCAAATTCTAGTTTTTGTGGAGTCAGATTCGAGCGACTGGTAGAAATAATCCCTTTTGAGTCGCACATCGAGATGTTTTTTGCCCCTGCTTGGCGCAACAGGCGGGCAACTGCCACCCCAGAAGCTCCAGCCCCATTTATAACTATTCTCACCTCTTCTATGGCTTTTTTGACCACTTTGAGAGCATTAATTAAAGCTGCTAGAGTAACGATCGCGGTACCGTGTTGGTCGTCGTGAAAAACGGGGATGTCTAATTCTTCCCTGAGTCTTTTTTCGATATCAAAGCAGCGAGGAGCGCTAATATCTTCTAAGTTAACGCCACCAAAAACAGGGGACATATTCTTGACGGTTTCGATTATTGTATCGGTGTCTTGAGTTCTCAAACAAATAGGAAAAGCGTCAACTCCAGCAAACTCTTTAAACAGCATGGCTTTACCTTCCATTACTGGAAGTGCAGCTTCAGCGCCTAAATTTCCCAATCCCAAGACTGCACTGCCGTCAGTCACAATAGCAACAGTGTTACTTTTAATAGTAAGAGAAAAAACTTTTTCTGGTTCTTCTGCGATCGCCTTACAAATTCTTCCTACCCCTGGAGTATATGCCATTGCTAAGTCGGACACGGAAGTTAGTCCTTGGCGACTGACAACGTGAATTTTGCCACCGCGATGCAATTCAAAAGTGCGATCGCTTACTTCGAGTACCTTGACTTCTGGTAGGTCTTTAATTGCTGCTACAATTTGTTCGGCGTGTTCAGTACTGTAGGCATCTACAGTTAATTCGCGGACGGTAATTTTGAGATTCCTTTCAATTAGGGATATTTGTCCTAGGCTACCACCTACAGAGGCGATCGCACTTGTAACCTTGGCTAAGGTTCCCGCACGATTGGGTATTTCGAGGCGAATGGTTAAACTAAAACTAGGGTTAGGGGTTAAATTTGTCATTTTCGATGTTAAATTGAGCTTTGACGGTTGCTGGGTGCGTCCTGTTACCGAGGTCTCCTCGGAAATATAGTCGCGACCCTTTCTCTGGGGGTTAGAAAATCTAGAAATCCCTAATCCATGGATTTTAGACGGAGAAAACAGCATCTACGGAAAATAACAGAAAGTCCTAAATTTATGGCGAGTCTCTATGCCGAAATTGAAATTAATGCGCCCAAGCGTCTAGTTTGGAATGCTTTAATTACTAAAGAGCGATGGAAATACTGGAATACTTTTTTGTTTGACTGCGATTCTTCTTTACGTTTTGAGCAGGGAAAGGAAGTTTTTTTGTCCCTGCGACGTTTACCAGAAGATGAAGAGACTGAATTAGATGCTGTGGTGACATATATGCAGCCAGAAGTCTGTCTGAAGTGGGTTTCTTCTATTCCTGGTTTGCGCAACGAACACGTTTTTGAACTACAAGAAATTGGGGTTGGACGTACTAAATACCTTCACAAAGATAATTTTTCAGGCATACTCCAGCGAGTTTTTTTACCCTTCGTCCGCGAAGACGAAGTGCGAGGAATTAGGCGCATGGCACGAGAATTAAAGCTTTATGTCGAGCGCTCTTAGGGCTTTGCTGTTGGCTGTTAGGGACTACCCAACTCAATACTGTTGGGAAAGAGCAAAAATTATTTGGTAACTCTTAACCGAACACTATTGCTACCCAACTACTCGGCTTACCCCCAGAGTCAACTGAAGTTACTGAATCGAACTGAAATGTTCACCGTGTAGCGGATCTTATTGATTCAGCTTTCTCGATCGCAAAGAAGTTTCAAGTGCTTCTGCTAATATTTTTTTATTTATTGCTTCAACTCGAGCAAGTTACTTCTGGGAATTTTCTTCAACAACTAAGATTGCTTGCTTTCTTTGTAATTCAGAGATAGTAAGGTCAAATTGAGACTTGCCGCCAAAAACCGTCCCTACTTCTCCCCTGTGGAAAGTCACTTCGTTGATGCGATAAGATTCGGATGTTAAAGGAATGTAGTCTACTGCTTTGAGTGAGCAACAAAACGGAATAAAACGGTGTTAATCGAAGTATTTCTTTGTCTATTCAATACTTTTCGGCTTGAGTGAGTTAAAGTAATGATGGATGATGGTCATCCTCCTTTAAATCTATCTAAGCCACTAGGGTTTCACTCTTAACCCATGCCCTTTTGCCGATTCCTCTCAAATGCCTAGGGTCAAACCAACCCTTATCAATGGCATCTTCTAGAGTTAAATCCCTTAACAACAAAAAGGATACAGTGCGCTCAATCAAAACCTTCCTAACATCAGCAGATTTCATGAATCTCGTGATGTCAGGGTCATCCAATCTAGTTTCAAGATTGCGCGCTGCA
>JASJDA010000451.1 GCA_030065755.1 Prochloraceae cyanobacterium
GAGGAAAAAGAAGAAGTAGGATCGATCGTAAATAAAGAGATTGACGGAAAAGGATCTTCTGCCGCCGATGTTGAACAAAGAGACGAAAAAGAAATAATCGAAGCAGAAATAGTAAACGTCGATCGATCGCCTTCGCCCGATCGATTTAAGCGATCGCTGGAAGCGGCGCGCGAAGCGCGATCGCCTTTGGCGGCGGCAAGCCGGGAGCGTAGCGCAGCCAGAGGCTGTTCGAGATCGAGAACTCTTCGAGAGGCGTTTAATTGGCTAATAGACGGGCCGTGGAAAGTAGAAGGGAAATTAGACCCAAACTTCCGAGATTGGCTAGCAAAAGACTGGTTAAGCCGCTATGGAGGAACGATACACCAGAAGAGAGCGGACGTATTGGCACACTTTAAGAAAGACCCGGAAAACTTGGCGATCCGTTGGGAGCAGTATTCATCTGAGTACCTAGATCGTTACAAAAATACCCAAACGAGATTAAAGAATGGAATAGCGATCGACGATCTCGAACAGGAACAGTTAAAAGAGAACGTTGCAGCAGTAAGTAAACCATTGCCAGCAGAATTATCACCAGTAGCAAAAAAACAGCCATCGCCAGTAGTCGGAGGCGACGGCATAATTGATAACAAAAAAATTGGAATGATTCAAGAAGCTGCTCTGGTGATAAGCGTTGAAGCTAGTACGCAGCAATCTCTTCAAATAAATGGTAGCAAAGATAAAGAATCGGATCGATACTTGGTAGATTTTGAATCGATACCCTCTGCAGAAGAAAAGCCAGATAATCCACAGGCCTACAAGATCTGGCAGCCAAAGGAAGTAGAAGTAGCAGATCCTCAAAAAGTAAAAGAATTAATGCGATCGTTTCTCTCAAAATTTGGTGGTAGCGATCGAGCTAGGGAGCCAATAAACGAAGATGGCAGTAAATTAGAAAAATTAAACAATTGGCTTTGTGATGAAATATTGTATCCAGTAGCGATCGAGCGAGCAAAAGTAGCAGGATATGAGATCGAATATTCGGAGAATGGAAAAGCAATCCGAATAAAAGAACCAGAATTTTAAGAAATAATGGGTGAGGGCGGGAGGCGAAGCCGCAGTCTCTGGCGGTTCGTTGTAGTGATAAATATTCAAAAAAATTTATCACTACAAAAATAGACCGACTGCTTGCTCGCCTTAGTTGGTTAAGGTATAATTGAGTTATTGATGATAAAACAGTACAGATGAATCGAGAACTGGAGCGACTGGAAATAAGAATAAGTTTTATCCGAGAACGAATGGAGAAGATTCGCTCATCAGGAAAAGTAGCACCAGCTAAGACTTGGATTCAAAAGTATTATGTTAAAAAGCCTTCAGGGAAGAAATACTATTATTACCGTCTTCTTGAAGCAACCAATCGAAAATCTTCTACGGGGAAGATTCAAGGAAAAGTAAGGCAGTATCTAGGCAATAAGCATTCATCGAAATACCATACTTACAAAGCAGCCATACAGAGAAGGAATGAGCTGAAATTCCTTCTCTGTCGATACGAGCAGTTGATGGCGATCTACGAAAAAGCCATTTCCGAGTTAGTTGGTAAAGGTTATTTTGAGGAGCGAGAGAGGGGAGAAGTTTCGATTGAGACTTCAAGTCAAACTAACTTTATTCCAGCAGCAGTAGAGAAATTAGAAGCATCTAACGAACAATTATGGTATTGGCTGAAGGTAATAGCTGAGAAATTAGGAGTGAAGATAAGCGAGGGATTAGAAGTTATAAATAGTAGTTAAGGTGTAGAAAAAAAGGCAGATTTAGCAAGTAGATGGTAAATGAAAAACAGAAAAAACTAAGAAAAAAGTTATGATAAAGGCAACAATCCCATTAACAGTTTGAATAAATATTTTGTCACCTCGCCCGATATAAATTAAGCCAATTGCATCCAAATAACTAGTAAAAAAAGAAGCAGATAATGCAGAAGCTATAGCAGCTAAGAATCTAGAGATAGATAAGAAAAAAGCAGTAAAAGAGCAGATTAAGGGCTGGTGAGTCTCACTAATGAAATAAGTTAAAGTTGTTAAAGTCAATAAGAGAATAATAACTAAGACAGCTAAATAAAATCCAAAAGATTTATCTTGTTTATAGTTTTTTCTCATAATTATCTTTAAAAATTTAAGTTAAAAATATTCACATAGTTCCCTCATTGAATTGTAATTAAGAAAGTGTAAAAATACATCGGTATTTTCCCTTGGTTATGGTGGAGATTTAGTTGGTGTAGGTTATTTGGCTCGAAGACAATCTGATATATTAAAAATAATGTAATTGTCATAGACAAATTATCCTCCGGATAATCAAAGTAATAAAAGCAATAAAATCGCCAAAATATTAAGAAAAATCAAATGATCGTGGTTCGAGCTGGTAAAGAAAATCAATAGATCTTGCTACCATTCAATTTCTGGAGTTCGCTTCGCATTGAGCAAGATCAGCAAACCCAAATCGAATAAAAATGGTATAAATATCAATATACGCATCCTCGTTGCTTTTTCAACACAATTTAGATGCGATTCCCCTTCTTAGTAGGGGTATTAGGTGGAGGTCTGGGTGCTGGGGGTGTTATAACTGCTTGGGTTAATACAGCTACAGTTACTATTGCTCCAACAGCTAGTATAGGTATTGCTGGTGGAATTATAGTAACTACAGCATTTCCTCTTGTTCCTGTGATGATTGCAGCCACAGCTTTAGGGAGTGGTATAGGAATTGGTGTGCGTCGTATGTTAGGAAAAGGAAAAGACATAAGTCAAGAATTGAAAAGATTTCCTGGGAAAACAATTCCGCTACTGGATCTATGAATTTTTAGGCGTTGCATCTTTGCGAGATGATCTGGGAATAATAAATAGGGATTGAAATGGCCTGTTAATGGGACTTGAAATCGAGAAAAAGCACCCAGCAAATTTTAGTCCGGTTAGAAACTTCAAAGTATTAAAAGAAAAATAGCTAATTTTACAATACAAAATCAATCAAATATAAAGCGATCACTGGAAGTGGCGCAGCGAAGCTGCGATCGCAAGCTATTTTCTTGATAGGGCGATCGATCAAAGAGCGAAATTAGCAAGAGTCTTAAATCAATACAATAGTACTATTAGATGGATAAGGAATCTTAATACACCCTCTCCGCTCTTTAGCAGTCGCTTCAGGTTGCTCTATGGCTTTCGTTGGTGCTTATCGATATAGTATTTGAGAAAAATTTGATTAAGCTGAAGTTTTAATTTTTTGAAGTTTTTCAGCTACAGCCTGTTCAATAAATTGGGTCAAAGTAATACCTTCTTCTTTGGCATATTCTCTTAACTCTGCGTCTAGATCTTTTAAGAGCCTGATACCAATAGGTTTATCGCTGCGAATTCCTTCCCACTGATTTTTGCCTGTGGGATTACCAACATGACCTTTTGGTGCACCTTTTTGGTTGGTTATTTTTTTAGGCATTCGTTCAACTAAAACTTGACACTATACATATTAAGTATATCTTGTAAAATTTGGCGGTAAGAATTTTTACCAACGATAAATTCCATGTTTAACAAGGTATACGAATAACTTATCTCTTTGACTTAAAATGGTAAGTAAATCAAATTACTCATCCATGTTTAACAAGGTATTATAGAGATATGAATTGAGATTGAAAGTCAGATTCTTCCCCTAAGCTGCTGCAACAGCAAGGGGGAAACAAATTAAAATATGGAGTATCTTAAAATGTTTGATTACTATCTTAGTGTAGCTCAAGATCGTAAAGAGTTACAAGATATAGACGAGTGGGAAAATCAAAGAGATCCAAATGCAGATGCATATAGTGCAGGAGAATTTGATTCAATTATAGGAGCAGAACCAGATCCTCAGTTACTGACGAATAAATTTTACTGGTCAGGATATCAATCGAGACAGTATCAATATTACTGTGAAAAATACGGGATTAAACTAAACGAAGAATTTTAATTAATAGGAGAGAGAGAATATATATTTTCTCTCTTTTTTCAAGAGAAAGAAGATTATCATAGTCGTTCGAAACTATTGATAGTCAAATTGCGCTATGGATAAAAAAGAATAGGAATTGAAGATATGGCAACAATAACGAAAGAGAAAAAAGAATTCAAGGTAAAAGAGTATCGAAGATCTATTGTAGATATTCTCAGAGATTTTAACGAGCCAATCCCGGAGAGATTTATTAGTAAAAAACCTATATTTAAAAGATTGAACGGGAAGTTAGAGAAAGTAGGAGAAGTGGATTATGTTGCTTGGGCAACCTATATAAGGTTACTCGAATATTATGCGCCAGGATTTGAATGGTCAATAAGAACGCAGTATATGGGGGATAGAACGGTGATAGAAGGGCGTTTAACGATCCACGCCGCCGAAGGAAATTATAGTCGTGAAGCAACGGGACAAGAAGACTCAAACGTAAGTGGGTACGGAGATCCGGTGAGTAACTCCGAGAGTTCAGCATTAAGGAGATGTTGCGCCAAGTTTGGTTTAGGACTCCATCTCTGGGAGAAATAAAGATTTAAGATTTTTCGGGGTTCGAGCCTCGAGAAATCTTAACAAAAATTAACGATGTTGGTCGTTCAATCTCAACGTGAGGGAGCGATCGAGGGATTGATTTGTCAAATTAATGAGGAGTGAAAAATCAAGGAATGGGATTATTGTTTGCGCAGATCGAACCGGAAGCGAGTTTGTTTGCAATAAAAAACAACTTAACGAAAATGCAGTATCGAGTTTGGCATTACTTATATCATTTGGAACCATTTGGCGATCGCAGTGTGTTAATACCATCACCGGAGCAATTAGCGGAGATATTAAATATGTCGGTGAGGTCAGTATATAGAGCATTTAGGAAATTATCAGAATCAGGATTTTTTAAAATAGAGTCGGGGTATGTAAGAACGGCGCAAAACGGGATAAAAAATCAACCATTAGGGACAAAGAATTATAGAAAGCGTGATTTTTCGTCCTGTGTCAAAAATGTCAATGTTGCTGACAAAACTGGCACAGATGTGACAGAGCTGACAAAGCCGTGCCAAAACTGGCAAAATGAAACCTCCTCTGCTAGTGATAGCAATAACTTCGAAACGCCTCAGACTAATTCAGATCTAAAACAGACTCTCTCAGAAAAAAAAGAAAAAACAGCAAATAAAGTCAACAGCCAAGAAACGGAGCAATTAATTGATTATTGGATCGAGGAAAAAGAAGAAGTAGGATCGATCGTAAATAAAGAGATTGACGGAAAAGGATCTTCTGCCGCCGATGTTGAACAAAGAGACGAAAAAGAAATAATCGAAGCAGAAATAGTAAACGTCGATCGATCG
>JASJDA010000120.1 GCA_030065755.1 Prochloraceae cyanobacterium
AGATACTGGTGCGCTGTAAGCAACACAGATCCAAGGACGCATTCCCAAGCGGTAAGAAAGTTCCCACTGACGACCGAGGTAGCAGAATACTCCGATCAAGAAGTGGAAAATTACTAGCTGGTAAGGACCACCGTTGTATAACCACTCATCTAAGGAAGCTGCTTCCCAGATGGGGTAGAAGTGAAGGCCGATCGCATTGGAAGAAGGTACAACAGCACCGGAGATGATGTTGTTTCCGTATAGCAAGGAACCAGCTACGGGCTCGCGGATACCATCGATGTCTACTGGAGGAGCAGCGATGAATGCGATGATGAAGCAAGTGGTTGCAGTTAAGAGAGTAGGGATCATCAGAACGCCGAACCAACCTACGTATAAGCGGTTGTTGGTGCTGGTTACCCACTGACAAAACTGTTCCCATAGGGAAGCACTTTCGCGCTGTTGTAATGTAGTTGTCATGGTGCGTATAATTGCTTTTGTTATCTTTTTGTGATAATCAGGTTTGCTTGACCTGTTGTTATAAATAGTAATAGATTTATAGATTTTTGTAAAGTAATTTAATATTTCTTTTATTTTTGGGTAGTTCTATGCCTATGAAGAAAATTGTCACTTACAGCCCCGCACACACCTTAGTACCGACCTACGAATGCTTTAATCGGTGTAGCTATTGTAATTTTCGCGTCGATCGAGGAGAAAGTTCGTGGCTCAGCTTAGCAGCAGGGCGACAAAAACTCAAACAATTAGAAGAGAAAGGAATTTGTGAAATTCTCATTCTCAGTGGGGAGATACATCCCCAGTCATCGAGGCGTAAATATTGGTTTAAGCGTATATACGACTTGTGCGAATTAGCTCTTTCCCTAGGATTTCTACCTCACACTAACGCAGGACCATTAAGTTTTGCAGAAATGGAACAGCTAAAGCAAGTTAATGTATCGATGGGATTAATGTTGGAGCAGATAACGCCGAAACTATTGCAAACAGTTCATCGTCAAGCTCCCAGTAAAGATCCAGCACTGCGCCTGCAACAGTTAGAATGGGCGGGGGAACTGAGAATTCCATTTACTACGGGTTTGCTATTAGGAATTGGAGAAACTCAACAAGAGCGTTGGGAAACAATAGAAGCGATCGCCCAAATTCAACAAAGATGGGGTCACATACAAGAAGTAATCCTACAACCTCACTCTCCTGGAGAGCGACAGAGCGATCGAGCAAAAGCTTTTAACCCTTATGAACTGCTAGAAGTAATTGTCAAAGCTCGCGAAATACTTCCACCAAGCATTACCATACAAATTCCACCCAATTTAGTGAGCGATCCTAAGTTTGTTTTGGAATGTCTTGAGGCTGGAGCGAGAGATTTAGGTGGAATTGTACCAAAAGACGAAGTTAATCCCGACTATCCCCACTACGATCGCTGCTCACTAATAAACTTACTAGAATCTGCAGGATGGCGGCTAGTTCCTCGCCTACCTGTTTATCCTCAATATTACGATTGGTTGCCAAGCCAATTACGCCTCAAATGTCAAAATTGGCTCTAAATTATATATTTCCCGATCCCTATTCCCTATTCCCTATTCCCTATTCCCTTTAACTCTAACCTCGCGAATTTGAGATCCTTTCCTTTTCCAATTTTTGGTAAAATCTACTATAATATTTATAGTAAGAATAACCATAAATTTTTGTAAGAATTTTTCTAGGAAAATACCAAACTGTGTTTATAACTGCCTTAAGACAAAATCAAGCTAAAGGTAACGACCTTCCCAACGACCTATTTGCAGCGATCGAAGACCTAAAACGGGAATTAAATGCTGTAATTTTAGCTCACTACTACCAAGATCCAGATATCCAAGACATTGCCGACTATATTGGCGATTCTCTCGGTCTTTCCCAAAAGGCTGCTGGAACAAATGCTGACGTAATTGTTTTTGCTGGCGTTCACTTCATGGCGGAAACAGCGAAAATTCTCAACCCAAATAAACTGGTGCTATTACCAGATTTAAACGCAGGGTGTTCTTTAGCTGACAGTTGTCCTCCCCACGAATTTGCAGCTTTCAAAGCCGCTCACCCCAACTGTGTCGTTGTCTCTTACATTAACTGCTCTGCAGAGATCAAGGCAATGAGCGATATCATCTGCACCAGTTCCAATGCTGTGAAAATAGTCAGCCAAATTCCTGAAGATCGACCAATTATTTTTGCTCCAGATAAAAACCTGGGTCGCTACGTAATGGAGCAAACAGGACGGAACCTAATTTTGTGGGAAGGTAGCTGTATCGTTCACGAGACCTTTTCTGAAAAGAAAATTGTCGAACTCAAAATTGAACATCCACAAGCAGAAATAATTGCGCATCCAGAATGCGAACCATCCGTGCTTCGTCACGCTAACTACATTGGTTCGACCACAGCACTATTAAAATATTGTCAGCGCAGTGCTTCTGAGGAGTTTATAGTTGCTACCGAACCAGGAATAATTCATCAGATGCAAAAAGAAGCACCTCACAAACACTTTATCCCCGCTCCCGCAACAAATAACTGTGCTTGTAATGAATGTCCCTATATGCGGCTAAATACTCTGGAAAAATTGTATCTGGCGATGAAAAACAAAACACCAGAAATTACCATACCAGAGGATATAAGAGTTGCTGCAAAGCGGCCGATCGAGCGCATGTTAGAACTATCCTAACTAAAAATGCGATCTTTCTGGCGGATTCCACTAAATGTCAAGAAATCGTAACAAAATAGCGACTAAAAATCTTGATTATTCTGTAAAAATCGCTACAATTTTAAATGTCTATTGGGAGATTTGTAGAAAAGCAATAAGTACGATCGCCCTCCTACAAAGATTGGGAATTGCTAACAATGGATTGTAGCCACATCCAATTTTGTTTAGATAAGTCAAAAATTAATGTCGCTCAACTGCAAGAATTGTTTAAAATCGGTGCTTTTTGGGCAAAAGAACGAACTAGAGAAGATTTAGAAATAGCGATCGCCAACAGCGATCCAGTAGTTAGTGTTTGGGACCAAAAAATGCTCGTCGGCTTTGCCAGAGCTACTTCCGATTGCATTTATCGAGCTACAATTTGGGACGTAGTAGTTAATCCAGAGTATCGCGGTGCGGGAATAGGTGGCAAATTAGTAGAAACTGTATTGGCTCATCCTCGTCTCAACCGAGTAGAACGAGTTTATCTAATGACTACTAACAAACAAAAGTTCTACGAACGCATCGGTTTCGAGCAAAATGAAACTACTACTATGATTTTATATAATTCGTCTCCCAGTCCTACTCTGGCAAGTCCTGAAAGGGTGCTAGTGGAATCGAACACTGTAGCCGTGTAAGAGGTTTGTTTTCTTCTTGGGAGGAAAGATCCAAAACTACTAAATTGCCTCCCATTGTCTCTAATAGATTGCCGCAGAGCAAAATTTTCATACCTGGGGAGATTTCTAATTGTTTGCTGAAACTTTTAATTGCTTCTGGGGTTGTATCTGGTGTTTGTTGGAGCAAATTTACTGGTTCGCTCCACATAGCAGGAGGAATGTTGAGATCTATTTGAATTTCGACTAATTTAGATTCGGCAGAGGTAACTGTAGCAACTTTAATAATACCTTCGATTGACTTTTTTCTCATTAAAGAGATAGCCGTATCTATGAGGGTAAGCAGGACTTGTTGCAAGCGCGCTCGATCGCCCATAACGTGGAGTCGATCGTCGGGAAAGGCAATTTCTAAAGAAAAACGGTTGTGAGTTGCCTGAAGGTTTGTAAGCTTCTCCACCTCTGACAAAATAAAGGCTAACTGAAGGGGTTTAATCTCCAGTTCCGCAGTTCCATATTCTACTTGGGAGACAGCAATCAAATCGTCCATTATTTTCATCAGTTTTTGCGCTGACTCGTAGGCAGATTGAATAAATTCTCTTTCTTCTTCAGGACTTTCACACAGGTTATTGAGAATGAGTTGATGCATTCCAATTAAACTAGTTAGAGGCGATCGCAACTCGTGATAAGTTCGCGCTAAAAATCCTGCTTTATACTGGCTCATTTGAGCTGCCATTTGATAAGCCAGTTGAGTTTGCTTGAGTTGTTCTTCGATCGCTTCAATCTCATTCATATTTGCTTAATATTTCCCTGACGTAGAATTTCCCAACCTTTTCGAGTCCATTTTGCCACTGTAGAAGCAAGACCGCTGCCAATTTTTGCGTCAATATTTAATTTCGTACAATCTAGAGCCAGAATTTCAGGAAAAGCCTCTTCTATGGCACTTGTGGTTTCTAGGCTGGGTTTTCCTGAAATATTAGCGCTAGTAGTAGCCAAAGGGCCTGTTTGAGTTAAGATTATTTGCGCTATTTCTAGATTCGGCACTCGGATACCAATACTTGTCGGTTCGGTGGGATGCATTTCTATTGGTACTTTAGCAGAAGAAGGCAACACTAAAGTTAGCGCCCCTGGCCAATATTTAGCAGCCACTTGTTGCCAAATTTCTAGTTCTTCTTGGGTACCAGTAACATAAGACCACAAATCTGCCGCCGATGCTCCCATGAGAATGAGGGGTTTATCTTGAGGACGTTGCTTGAGGGCAAAAATTAACTTCGATCGCTCTGGTTTTACTGCTAGCGCTGGTACAGTATCGGTAGGAAAACTCACTACTTTCCCTGCGATCGCTTCATTTACTAACTCTGGTAGAGAAACTTTGGTCATCTGTACCCCTAACAACGATAAGCAAGAGCAAAGCGATCGATTCCCGCTAAATCTGAGATAATTTTTACATCGCGGTAGCTTCCATTAGCTTCTAACATTTTCTCTACCGTCGGTGCTTGTCCTGCCATCATTTCTATTAACCAAATAGCTCCAGAATGTAGATATTGTGGGGAAGTTTCAATCAAATGGCGGATGCTCTCGAATCCGTCTGTCCCCCCGTCTAAGGCTAAATGAGGTTCGTATCGATTAACTTCTGGTTGCAGTTGTGACAGCTCGACAGTAGGAATATATGGAGGGTTAGATACCATAGCCCTAACCTTACCTTTTAGATGTTCTAAGGGTTCCCACCAAGAACCCCGATAAAATTTAATTCTTTGAGTAAAACCCAGATTTTCCGCATTTTCGCGGGCAATAGTTAAAGCTGCTTCGCTCTTATCTACAGCATGGATTGGGATCTCTGTCAATACTTCTGCCAATCCCAATGCGATCGCGCCACTACCAGTTCCCAAATCGACCCAGTGTCCCGAATGGATATCTATGAGGGGGTTTTGTTTGGCTGCATCTACCGCTAAATCCACAATTAACTCAGTTTCTGGGCGAGGAATTAGTACCTCTGGAGAAACCTTTAGAGAAAAATGTCGCCAAGGAGTAGTCCCTACTAGATACTGAACGGGGACTCGTTTTTGTAAGCGTTGCTGCCAAAGTTGAGTTAGTACTGATAAAGGTTTTTCTAATTGAATGTTTTCTGGTTGTTTATACGATCCTAGCCGCAATGCCAGAGCATCTAAACCAGTTACTTCTTGTAACAGCCAGTCTACTTCTGCTGGTGAAATGGAAGCGGCGATCGCTGCTTGAATAGCCCGATCGCGCCATAGAGAGAGTTCTTTTGCTGATATCAATAGCGACACAATTATCGATCGGTGTTTGTCTGATTATTTCTCTGATTGTTATTTTCTCTTAAAGAGCGCATCACGAATTCGACGGATTCGGCGGTTGGTTCTAAGTGAATTTTAGTCAAGTTTTCGTCGTTACTTTTTTCTAAGTTAATAATTATTGCTTCTAGGGAAATAACTTCAATTTTTAGGGTTGATGCTAGTTGAGGCTGTTTTTGTTTTAAATCTTCTACTATCTTTTCGAGTTGACTTTTCTCAAAAAAGAAAGGAAATACTTGCTGGTTATTTCTTTGTGCGGGTAAGTGCTTTCCTTCTCCTACTGTAGCGTAAAATAAAGGCACGCCTAAAAATTGCTGGTTTTGACCGTTAGAACTGGGAATTTTCTGAGCTAACTCCACTTGAGCTTGTGTTGGCTGAAAAATAAAACTCAGACCGTTTTCCTTTTTAGCGTTATCTCTAGCTAACTGGTAAACTTGTGACAGAGATAAGGGCAAAACTTTTAGTTTCCCTAGGTCTGGTTTGTCTTTTTTGAGCTGTTCTATATAGCTGCTTGCGTCCTTTTGACTGATAAATACCCCTGTAAATTTTTTCTCACCTTCACTAGCGGTTAAGAAATATCCTTGCTCGTTGGTAATGGTAAATACTGGTACTGTTTCCAATCTTGGCAAAATCTGTTCTACTGGTAAGGCTACAGCTTGTAGAGTTTGAGTTAATATAGACCCCAATACCGTGCTTCCCACTATGCCCAGTGTTGCACCCCAACGAATTAGTGATTTCATTATTTATTGCCCCTAGGAATTATTTACCTCTTCGGCTGATATCATACTATCGTTGATGTTATTATTCGATTTAGTTAACTGAGTTTTTAAGCTTATTTGCTTTTTTTGTGGAATTTTCTTTTGGTTTCTACAATTAGTTCGGACTCAATTGATTCAGACTTTTTTAACGATCCCGATTAAGAATTACTAATTACACTATTTCCCTGAGAAGATAGTAAGAGTTTCTTATTTAACGATCGGGATGACAGGATTTGAACCTGCGACATCCTGCTCCCAAAGCAGGCGCGCTACCAAGCTGCGCTACATCCCGTATTTGACTTTCCAAATTATAACCTAATTTTGTTTTTTCTGGCGAATAAATTCAGTCAGGATACCAAAACATTCCTTTAATTCCTTCTGGTTCGAGGACAAATCCCAGTCTTCGGTAGAAATCTATCACGTGAGGATCGGCAAACAGAGTAATATTACTTATATCTTGCTTTCTGAGCTTTTTAATTGTATACTGCATCAGTTCTTTGCCCAGTCCCTTTTTTTGGAAACTCGGATGAACTACTACATCCCAAATTGTGGCATTGAAAGCACAATCGGAGGTCGCCCGAGCAAAACCAATCAAGCGCCATCTTTTCCCTTTTACTTGCCACATCGATACTACTAAAAAACTGTGGGCGATCGCTTTTTTAACCTTGCGTAAGGGACGACGAGCCCAACCAACTGCATCGCACAATTCTTCAAGTTGGAAAAGGTCAATATCGCGCTTCGTGCTGAAAAATATGCTTTCGCTACCCGCTTGTTTGCTTATTTCTTCGAGCTGTTGGTCTTCTAAGGTAGTCATTTGTGGGGGTTCTAAAGTTTCAGAATTACTAAACAATCTTTTCCAAAAAACCATGCAACGTGGCTATAGAATTAACTTATTTTTGCTATCTAAGGGGCAAAATCTAAAAATGCTGCCTTTTAGCTATCTTATTACACTATCGCCAACACTTGCTCGATCGGATAAGATAAAAATATGGAAAGTATTAATATTCTAGGAGTACCCCACGCTTACGAACTTACTCCTCAACCAACTACTGCTTCTGAGTTTCCCGTTCTCATTTTTATTCACGGCTGGCTTTTGAGTCATAATTATTGGCAACCCTTAATCGATCGATTAGCACCTTCTTATCAGTGTTTGAGCTACGATCTGCGAGGATTTGGTGATAGTAGGCGAACTCCTGAAGACCTTAATAACAGTTTTACTCTAGCTGCTTATGCTCAGGATTTAAGCATTCTGCTACAAGAGTTAAATATAGAAAAAGCCTGGTTGGTAGGTCACTCTTTAGGTGGTAGCATTGCCCTTTGGGGAGCTCAGCAGTGTTATGAAAAAATTATTGGCGTAATTTGTTTAAATTCTGGCGGTGGAATATATATCAAGGAAGAATTCGATCGCTTTCGCAGTGCCGGTCAACAGTTAGTCAAACTGCGCCCTTCTTGGTTGCTTTCCTTACCTGGAGTAGATTTGTTACTGGCGAGAACAATGGTAGAGCGTCCCCTAGCTCGTCATTGGGGTCGTCAACGGGCGATAGATCTAATCAAAGCCGATCGCCTGGCTGCTACTAGAGCCTTACTCGATTCTACTACTGAAACTGAAGTCAAACTGCTGCCCAAAATCGTCTCAAAGCTCTCTCAACCTGTTTTTTTCCTAGCTGGAACCCAAGATAAAGTTATGGAACTAAAATATGTCAGACATTTGGCTAGCTTTCACCAGCTTTTCGAGTCAAACGGCAAAAATGTCATAGAAATTCACAATTGCGGTCATTTCTCAATGGTAGAGCAAACTGAAATTGTAACTAGTAAAATTTTCGGTATTTTGAAAGAATATTCTTCATGAAATCTTTATAAAAAAGAGGTTAACTCTAAAAGCTTTACTAACTTCAGTTTGAGAATGAAAAACGATCGCAGATGCTTCTTACGCGAGAAAACTCACAGGCCAGTTTGTTGGTGAATCCTAGATGCAAAAATATGATAAAATAATTGTAGGCTAAGGATTAAAATTCTGGCGATCGGCAGAAAAAGTGTTGAGCAGGAATTCTTTTACTGTAAGACACGGGTTAAAGTTTAGCGAACGTCCGATCGCGCCTATTATGTGTAACAATAGCAGTAAAAAAGATCCTGATTAAGCTACCAAAGAAAAGTAAATCAATAGTAGAATGAATTATCCTGCTATTCAAACCCCAAATATAAAAATGAATTTGTATTATAAGATAAAAGAATAAGAGCAATATTAAATTTTTTGTATTCCGTTAAAACATGAAAAACTAGGTAACTTAAATAGGTTGTTTGTGACAATGCAAATACCGTGAAGGGAATTAATAAATTTATGTTCTTTTACGATAAAATCTAATCAACTAAATAGACAGCTTTGTCAATACAATAGCTGACTAAATGCTATATATGTTATCTAGTAGAGTCGAAGCTGTTATTCTCAAAGAGGTGAATATCTACTTGGACCTTAATAAAAGACTGAGCTGCTTAGGAGAAACAAATGCTACACCGCAAGATTTATCAACTATGTACAGATGGTCGTGAAGTTTGTATTTTCTTGCGGGACCAGCAACGCTGGATCGAAGATGCTCGCATAATCGATTTAGAGGGCGATCTAGTCACTATCCGCTATGAAACCGAAGAAGATGACGAGATTAATTCTTGGGAAGAAATGGTTCGTCTAGAAAGTATTGGCGCTGTGACCCAAAAGCTGGCTTCTGTACCGAGAATAAATTCCGAACTTTTAGTTTCTGACGATTGTCCCGAAGCAGAACAAATAAAACCCCATTCACCAGATCCCGATCGAGATTAAAGATGAATAAATCCCTACTCCTTTGAATCTAGAGGTTCAAAGACAGGACAGTATCCTTCGGGAGTTACCTTAAACTCATAGAGTGGCGAAGCCGGATTTAAACAATGTTGATTTTTGTAGTAGCGGCAGTTACCGCAGCAATCAACATCCCCTATCCTTTTTGCTTCGCTACCAGAAGCTAAAAGTTCTCGTTGAGATAAGCCCCTCAACACCAGTTCTTCCCCTTGCCAACGAGCTTCAACTAAACCAGTATCGGCAAAGTTATTCCAGCGGGGGTCGCTAGTAATTATATCGGGTAGAGTGACGCTAATAAAAGTGCCTACTTCATTTAACTCCCCTTCGTAAGAAGTTTGGCGAGGTTCCGCTGGTTGAATGAACTTATCTCCAATAGGTAATTCTACCAACGTACCCGCAGCAGGTGAATGTAATTGATAGCGGTTTTGCAGTTCTTCTAAACTGGTGAGATCCCCCAGATAAATCGGAGAACCGTGAACGAAGATAACGTGTTGGGGACGTATATTATGGATGAGTTGAGTAGTATTGCGACCGTCGCTGTGTTCTGCCAAAAGATAAGTTTCCACACTTATTCCCTCGGAATTGCTAAGAGTTAAGAGGGGATCCGAATCTAGAGAAAGAAAAACTCTGGGGTGTTGAGGAATTAAAATTAACCAGGAACCAGAGCCAGAATCGCAATATTGCTGTAAGTCTACTGTGCGATCGACAAGAACAATACAAGGCGAAGGAGCGTGCGCTAGACTGCTCGCTCCATTGAGCTTGCGCATGCGGGGACAGATACGTTCGTCCCAGAATAAGGGTTGATGCTTGGCAAAATTCTGTACGGAGGCTGGAAATTGAGGGAGTAATTCTAGATAAATATCGCATGCTTTCGCCACACTCCCGTCAACCCAGATGTCTAAATCCCGACCGGTGAACTGATGGTGCGATCGCAGAAGTTTAAGAATTTCTTGACCCAAGCCTAAAGTCGGAACGGGTAAAAGAACGCTCGTATCCTTGGCGATAGCTTCTCTTATCCGCTCCATCAAGTATTTTTCCTGTTGGCGACGATGGGGGTGTCTTGCCGTACCGTAACTACCTTCAATAATCAATACATCTGGAGCTAATCCTCGTAAAGATTCTATAGATAATCCTTCGACTAACTGAAAATTGGATACGGAAAAGTCTCCAGTATAAAGAAGTTTATAAGAGCGTTTGGGGGTTTTATAAGTGAGAAATATACAAGCTGCTCCTGGGATGTGTCCGGCTGGAAACAGCTCCCCAGTGAGATCTTCGGCCAATTGAATTGGTTGTCGCCAAGGCAAAGGCTGACAAAATTGAGGAATTTCTTCAGGCGATCGCTCTAACCAATTTAAAGATAATAACTTACTAGTTACTTCACTTGCGTAAATTGGTATTTCTGGAAAAGCTTCATGTAGGGCTAGCAAACCTCTAGCATGATCTGAGTGAGCGTGAGTGCAAAATACTAGTTCTGCAGGCGGTTTGTCCTCAGCTTGAAGTAGTTTCGACCCTGTTAAACCGCAGTCGAGAAGAATGCGGTGCGGGCCCATTTTGACTAGCAAACATATACCCTCTTCGCCATGACCGACAGCATGGGGAAAACAGGCTAATAACTCTCGATTGTTAGAGGATGCCCGACGAAATTGACTCATGTTCTCCTCACGAAGAACGTAGCTAGCTAGTCGCGGTAATAACGGGGGAGTAGGGAAGTCGCGTCTTTTTAAACCAACGCAGCCTGCAATGAGACTTAGCTCACTCAGGTACTATGGGGTTGGTATTGCCACGAGATTCCTGACTAAAAAAGAGAGAAATATACACACTCAAAAGTAAAAACAAACTTTTTACTTATTTCTCTTTATGTCTTACTGATATATTAATTATACAAGTGGTCTACATAGTAGAGTATTTCGCAAAATTTGTAAAGCTCGTACAGGCATTACTCTTACCCTCGATATCATGAATACAAGCGCAGAGTAATGCCTAGTTCGATCGAAATTGAAACTTCCTAATGCGGAATTTTTATGATTTTTTAACTTATTTTTAGCTTGCTAACTAACTATTACCAAACTAATTTTTGATGTAAGCTCGCTCCGATCTCCTTGCTAAGATAGCCGCTCGGATTAGATTAGGCGATGGGTGCCATCGACTCAATACTAGTGAGCAGAACCATTTCCGTTATAGTTATCTGAGTCGTAAAATCCATTCTTAGTACCAAAGAACAGAGAAAAAGCAATAAAAAGACCAGTTAGAGCTATCATTATTAGTTTGACATCCATGAGTGTTCTTCCTTTCCTATTTAGAATATCAATACTATGATAGTTCGGAAATTTTTTCTCCCTCACCAAATATTGGAAAAATTTTATGAGTTTTTGCATGTGCTGGGTCAAAAATTTCAACGAGGGTCTCAAAAGCTGCTACTAGCTAGTTGACAAATTTTTATCTAATTATTGCTTTAGTGCTTCTGTCACTTTTTCGAGGGCCGAATTAGAGACAGGAGAGGCGATCGGAACTTCTTCTACTTCAGAAAGGGTCTCTAGTGCCAGACGAGAAGACTGGGTACCGCCAGAAAGGCGTTTGAGCAGTTTAGGTTTGGGATCGTGTAGCAGATAGATAATTTCGTCTCCTGCAAGCCATTCTTCTCCAGATTTAATAACTTTGAGAGTGCCATTGCGTTTAGCCAGTAATGGTAAAAGCTCTCCAGAACGAATCAAAGCTCTCAGATGAGCTTGTTGAAGAGACATTCCTTGCTCTTTGAGGGCTGTTATGCCTAATTTTATTTGTCCGTCATTGAGATACTGGTTCCAAATTTTGATAGGAACTTGGCTCATAAAAGCTTGGTTAACTTTGGTTTTATTAGCTTTAGTATTGTTCTGAGAATTATGGGGGAATACGGCAAAGACGCGGGGAGGTTGAAATTCTTCGACAGCGCTCTGTGCAAGAACTAAATTAACCTCGCCGTTATTTGTGAGAGCTATAAAGGTGCCTGCTGATTCGATGCCTGCTTCTTCTAGAGCATTAGTGTCGAGACCACTAGTTTGAACTACTGGTAAATTTTCCTCTTCTGCCTTTTGACAAGCTTCTGGGTCAGTATCAATAAGTACTACAGACTCTCCCTGTTCTTGATATATGCGACCAATTAGACGACCCAAAGGATTACAACCAATAATCACAGCGCCAGTTGCTTCCGAAGAAGTAATGCGCAACCAATTAGCAACCCAACGAGCGGTCAAACCTTGTAAAAATACGGTCATCATAATGGTTAAGAAAACCAGAGCCTTAATTGAATCCCCACCGTTGATTCCTTTTTGTGTGAGCAGAATAGCAAATAAGGAAGCAACTGAAGCCGAAACAATTCCTTTAGGAGCAATCCAAGCTAAAAATATCTTTTGTCGCCAATTGAGATCGCTGTTCCAAGTACAAATAAGTATGCTGAATGGCCGCACTACAAACATCAAGGTTAGAACTGTGAGTACGCTTCCCCAACCCAGAGCGAAGATACTGGCAATGGATAGGTCGGCTGCTAGGAGAATAAAAAGTATGGAGACGCAGAGAACTGTTAATTGTCCTTTAAATCTTTTCAGAAGTCGCCCTTCAGGGAGTGAAGAAGCACCCAGGACAATTCCAGCAACTACGGTAGCCATTAGTCCTGATTCGCTGCGACTGCCTTGTGCTAAACCAAATAGACCCCAAACTCCTGCCAATACTACTAAGTTTTTTAGATCTTCTGAAATAAAACTGGTTGCCTTCAGAATTACGCCGAGCAACCAACCGCTAGCAGCACCAATGGCAGCACCAATTCCTAAGCGCAGTGCTAGACCGCTGACTATTTCTGCTGCTCCTGCGTTACTGTTCAAAATTGTGTCGAGAACAACTACCGCTAAAATAGCCCCTACTGGGTCAATCAAAACCCCTTCTCCTTCTAGCAGAGTAGCTACTTTTCGGTCTACTTGCACCTGTTTGAGTAGGGGACTAACTACAGTCGGTCCCGTGACCACAACTAGAGAGGCATAAAGAAAGGCAATTGGCCAAGGAAATTCTGCTAACCAGTGAGCAGCCATACCTCCACCAATCAGTGCGATTAAGGTTCCTACAGTCACTAAATTGCGCAGGCTGCCAGAAACTCTACCTAAGTCTCTTAATTCTAAATTTAAGCCCCCTTCAAACAAAATAATGGCAACACAAAGGGCAACAAGTACTTCTAAACCCACGCCAAGCAGGTTGGGGTGCAGGAGATTTAAACCGTCCGAGCCTAGCAAAATACCAAACAAGAGCAAAAAAACAATGCTCGGTACTTTAAGATATTCACCTATAACCTGAGCGCTGATACCTGCTACGACGGCGATAACTATCTGCAGGGTTATTGCGAAAGATCCTTCCATAAGCTTATTAATTGCAGGTTATTCCCAAAGAGTGTTGATTTACTCGTATCTGCTTATTTTTCAGTATCAATATCATTCCCTTTGGGTAAGAATTTCATTATTAACAGGGTACTAACTGTAACAAAATCTGGATTCTTTGAGCATTTTTAAGAGAAATTAGAGTCATATCGTGTTAATATAACTATTTTGTTATTTTTTTAAATCTCGAAATGGAGTTAAATAGTTTGGGTATGACACTTTTCCTCTAAGCTTAATATTTCCAGTATTTTTTTCGGGTTAGCTTCTTAATTTAAGAAAAATTGAAATCAAAAATTTTTATTAGCAGTAAGTACACGTATTTTAACACTTGAGCTTGAGAAACAGTTAGTATTCTCAGGAATTTTATATATTAGCCCAAGGTCAATTGAGCCCTTACTCTGTACTTAAGGAATTAGTTTAAAGCTATATGGGGCTTACTTCCTACTGCTTCTGAGAAATTGGAATAATGAGATAAAAGTTATTTTCTATACCAAAAACAATTGACTATCTGCAGGTTTTACCTGGCGCAACGAGCAAAATGTGAGTTATCTTTTGAGTTTGAAGCAAGTTCAGTTTATTGTTAACTAAGCTTCTAAAAGGGATAGAAAGAACCATGACAACAAAATAGTAGTTTTCATAATACTAATAACTTATTTGAGTAACATTTGTATAGAAATTCTATAACAACCTCTCTAATATTAGTAAGGATTGGTTTTTTGTTGTCTATAAATCTTCTCGGTTTGACAGTTTCAATAGCTCGAGATGATTAATATACATCAGTTTCACACTAAACATAACAATTAGATTATGACTCGTCAAACTTTTACGCAAAATCAGTTTCAAGATCGACTGCGATCCCAGGATTATTGGCTGGAAACTACATATATATTAGGGCTACTTGCGGCAGCTCTAGTATTGTACAGCATTAATTTAGGCAGTCTCCCTTTACGAGATTGGGATGAGGGAACTGTAGCACAGGTGGCTAAAGAAATTTGGCTGGGGAGTAAAGATTCTTTAAATTGGCTATTTCCTACTTTGTGGGGAGAGCCATATCTCAATAAACCTCCTTTAGTTCACCTGTTCATTGCTTGCTTTTATTGGTTTGGTGGTGTTAATGAATGGACTGCGCGCCTGCCTAGCGCCATATTAACAGCTTGTTCGGTGCCTCTTTTATACGGTGTTGGTCGAGAAATTTTTTCTGCTCGCACTCCTGCATTGTTCTCGGCTTTAATTTACCTAACTCTATTGCCCGTAGCCCGTCACGGTCGTTTAGCAATGCTCGATGGTGCAGTACTTTGCTTTGGAATTTTAACTTTTTTGTGTGTTTTGAGAGCGCGTCGCGATTTGCGTTGGAGTTTAGGGGCTGGCATTGGTTTAGCAGCGATCGCTTTAACTAAAGGTATTATGGGATTGCTTTTGGGCTCGATCGCCTTGTTGTTTCTATTTTGGGATACTCCTAGATTAATTACTTCTTTCTATATGTGGGTTGGGGTGCTAGTCGGTATTATGCCGGCGATCGCTTGGTATTTCGCTCAATACTTACACGCTCCTCAAAATTTTGTCAATACCAGTATTTTAAGTCAATCTCTAGAGCGGATTTATACTTCGGTGGACGGTCATCAAGGGCCTCCTTGGTACTATTTATTGGAAATCCTCAAGTATTCTTGGCCTTGGTTACTTTTTAGTTTGTGGGGACTAAAACTGGCTGTTAAAAATAGGAACTGGAGTTGGGCGAAATTTACTCTAGTTTGGAGTGGGGTTTATCTGGGGGCGGTTTCGATTATGACAACCAAACTTCCCTGGTATATATTGCCTGTATATCCTGCTCTGGCATTGGCTGGAGGCGCTCAATTGGCGGCAATTTACAATTTACCTAGTTACCGTTTCTATCCTCGCAGTTGGACGCTGATTTTAGGGCTAATAGCAAAGGTGGCCATTGTTGGCTGTATTTATTATTTTTTCTTCACGGAAAACAAAGATAATTTTTTTATAGCAGTTATTTTAGCGGCAGTAGCCTTGACTATGAGTGTAGCTGCCTATTTAGTATCTCAAAAAGACCGACAATTTATCTCAATCCTATTTTGGGGCATGTATGTTTGCTTGCTATTATTTTTCCTTTCTCCTCACTGGATTTGGGAGTTAAATGAATCTTATCCGGTCAAACCTGTGGCTCAAATAATACACGATAAAGTCAGCAGCGATCGACTGGTTTATACTTCTTTTGGTTACGAGCGCCCTTCTTTGAATTTTTATAGCGATCGGCGAGTAATTCCCCTTCAAGTTGAGAAGATAGAAAAGCTTTCTTCCCAAGAGCTACAACTACTCAAACAGCAATTAATAGAGTTAATCCCTAAAAACAAAGAAAATCTACAAGAAAAACTCAAAAAACTGAAACCGCAAAATTTAGAAGCTCTAAAACTTGCAATCCCAGAAACCGAAATTCAACTAAGACAAAAGTTACAAAGAAAAATTATACATTTACAAAAAATTCACTCGTTAAAACAGTACTGGTTGGGAGAAGATCGTCCCTACTTGTTAATCGAGCGATCGACTTTGAGAGAACTCAATTTAGAGTCCGCTCAAATTTTAGGAGATGCAGCACCTGCTAATTGGGTACTAATTACCAAAAACAAACAATGATGTAATATTATCCTTGTTATCTTTTGCTGGCTCGCGCCGCTACGCGGATCTCTTCGAGATCGCCGATCTCTTTAAAGAGCAAGGCTATGGCGTTGTTGAGTATATGCAACTAAACAACGCTATTTTACTAAAATTGTTGCTAGAATTTTTAGCCCTCTTAGCTGCCTTTTAAGTGCTTTGCTTGTTTTTACACTACCGTTTTAGGATGCCTCGTCAAATTCTTCTTCTTCTTCTGGTCGAAGGTTTATTTGTTTGAGATGAATGTGTTTTCTTCCTAAAGTAATTTCAAATTCATCTCCAGGTCTCAATCCCATTTTTTTTGTATATGCAGAGCCAATTAGTAAGTTTCCGTTAGACTGAACGCTAATGCGATAGCTTGCTGAACGTCCTCCACGTCCGTGACCGTTAGTGGTGCTATCTAACTCAATGCCTTCGGCATCAATTAGAGCATTGAGAAACTTCATCATATTAACTCGTTCTATACCGTTTTTAGTAACGGTATAGTAGCCACAAGCTTTGGCTTTTGCTTCTTTACTGAGATTACCTAGTTCTTTAACTTTCTTGATTAAGTCTTCACCGGTTAATGGTTCTGGTTGGTTCCTTTTATTCATCAACTTAAACTGTAACTAATCAATTATCTGGTTTGCAAGTGGATTACCTACTACCCAAAAGTAGCTAAGGCAATAAAATCGAAAAATTCCTATCTCTATATAAGACCATAGTACACTTAGAAAGCAAAATAAATTCAATTTATCTTTGATTAAAGATTAAGTTATTATTGCTGAATCTGGAAAAAATAATTCTCAGTCGATACTCCAATTATTTGATTTTATTGCAATCTTTAGGTAGACAGGAGAAATCGTTCGATGTATTGATAATATTCTAGAGATGACAAATTGAAAATATGAAGCTAACAACAAGAGGTCATTATAGCGTTAAAGCCTTGTTAGATATTAGCCTCCATTCCGATAATAAGCTTTCTACCTCGGTAAAAGCGATCGCGGCTAGGCAAAATTTACCTGCTCCTTATCTAGAAAAATTACTGATCGAAATGCGTAGAGCTGGCTTAGTTTACTCAATAAGAGGTTCTCAAGGTGGGTATCAATTAGCTTATAAACCTAAGCAAATTTCCCTCGGACAAATTTTAGAAGCGGTAGGGGAAACAATTGAACCTTTACCTCGTCACAATAGGCAAGTGACTGTAGCAGAAGATTGGGTAACATTTAGTTTGTGGCGACGACTCCATCAAAAACTAAAAGAAGCTTTATATAGTATCACTCTAGCAGACCTTTACTATGACGCTCGTAGCTGGCAAGCTGCTCAAGGAGAAGAAAATAATTTTGTTATTTAATATAGTTTTGTTATTATGAATCAAGTTAGAGAATCAAAGACTTATGAAGGTGGCTGCCACTGCGGTGCTGTGAGATTTCAGGTAATTGTTGACAAGCACGAAGCTATGAATTGTAATTGCTCGATTTGCCGAAAAAAGGGCTTTTTACATCTAATAGTGCCGCGAGAAAAATTTACTTTGCTCCAAGGTAAAGAAGTTTTAACAACTTATACTTTTAACACTCAAATTGCTAAGCATACTTTTTGTCGTATATGCGGCATTCATTCATTTTATCGACCTCGTTCCCACCCGAACTCGATCGACGTCAATATTCATTGTTTAGATGAGGATATATTATCTCGATTTAAGGTGAAATTTTTTGACGGTGTTAATTGGGAAGAGAGTATCAAAAAAATTTGAGAGCACTTACAAAAAAAACATAATGGGGTCTGGCAACAAAAAAAAGTTCACATCGACAAAGTCTACTAATTATTTATGCTTTGTGTCAATAAAGCAGCCGTAATTTTATTACTAGCAGCCAGTCTAGATTATCTAATAGGCGATCCTTGGAACTTACCCCACCCAGTCCAATTAATGGGATGGATAATTTCTAAATTTACTAAGTTTATAGTTAATCTTTCTTGGGGAAAATTAGCCAAACGATTAGCAGGGATTATTTTAGGGGTCGGAGTAATTATTGGCAGTGGAGCGATCGGTTATTTAATTGTACGAGGAGCTAACTGGATCGATCCTTTAGTGGGGATCGCAGTAGAAGTAATTATACTTGCTAGTTGCTTTGCCGGACGCAGTTTGCGGTCTGCAGCAGTTGACGTTTTAAAACCTTTAATCGATCGAGACATAGAAACAGCTCGTTCTAAATTAAGTCTCTATGTCGGTAGAGACACGGAAAATCTTTCTGAGTCAGAAATTCTACGAGCTGTCTTAGAAACTGTGGCAGAAAATGCTACTGATGGGGTTACAGCACCGCTATTTTATGCCATTTTAGGAGCATTTTTACCCTCTGTGGGAAGCGTTCCTCTGGCGCTGGCTTATAAAGCTGCTAGCACCCTAGATTCTATGGTGGGTTATCGCCAAGAACCTTATACGGATCTGGGCTGGTTTAGCGCTCAACTCGAAGATCGCTTGACTTGGCTTCCTTGTCGCTTAACTGTCTTGACTATATCCCTACTGTCGGGAAAACCTCAGCAGGTTTGGTCTCTATGTCGTCGCGATGCTATTTTAGATCCGAGTCCCAATTCTGGTTGGAGTGAGTGCGCTTATGCAGCAGCTTTGGGAGTTCAATTGGGTGGGACTAACTATTATGGCGGTGAGATTAA
This sequence comes from Prochloraceae cyanobacterium, assembly GCA_030065755.1. GTDB lineage: Bacteria > Cyanobacteriota > Cyanobacteriia > Cyanobacteriales > JASJDA01 > JASJDA01. The sequence goes on from JASJDA010000120.1 coordinate 18,905, forward strand.
GGAAAAACCACTTCTAGGCGATCGCGCCGAGTCAATTACGCCCTCAAAAATCGATCGAGCTTTGCAGTTAACTCGCTACTGTTTTCTTATTTGGCTGGCAATAGTTTTAAGTGTTCTTTTGGGGGGGCAATTTTTGCCTGAAATCTACAGTCTGTAATAAAAGCATCAGCTATCGCTCCAACTTTTCTTTACAATTAAATATTACGAATTATAAATACCTATCACCTGATGTTTGATAGTACGGTCAGAAATTGGCAAAGAGCGATCGACAGCCGATTTAATTTAATCGGGCTAGTTGGAATTTTATCAACACTAACATTAAATGGTTGTACTGTTCAACCTGAAACTATAACTCTTTCTTCTGGCCCTGAGGGAAGTGGCTACAAGAATATTAGCAAGCAGATCGCTATTTCTGCTAGTAGCGTAGGAAACCTCGCTCTCAAAGATCGATACGATTCTCAGGGTTCCAAACAAAATCTACAACGCTTGCTCGATAAAGAAGTTGACTTTGCCATAGTGCAATTAGATGTTGCCAGCGAAGCGATGAAGAAAGGCAAAGTACAAACCCTACTGGTTTTGAGTGAGGAATACATTCATATAGTTGCACGGGCTGACTCCCAAATCTTTTCTGTTGCCGATCTAGAGGGAAAACGAGTGGGAATAGGACCAAAAGCTAGCGGGATGTACTTCACCGCCAAGCGACTCTTTAACGCTAGCAATCTCGACGTTGAAGAAGTTTCCTATAATATCGGCGAGGTATTGAAAAAACTGACTAAAGGGGAGATTGATGCGGGGATATATGTCGGCCCTTTAGCAACTAGCAAGAATTGGGAAAATCACTTGACTACAACTCCTAAACTGCGTTTTATTCCTGTAAATCCCAGTTTAGTAAATTACTTGGTTGTTCAGTTTCCCGAATCTTACCGCACCGCGACAATACCCAAAGGAAGCTATCAAGCTTTGCCCCAATTACCCAACAAAGATGTACCTACTGTCTCTACTCCTGGGGCTTTAGTTACTCGTCCTGACGTAGATAAAGACAAAGTAGCTTTACTTACTTGGTCAATTTTGTCAACTTTTCGCCAGTATTCCCCTTTTTACAGCAAATTGGCACGAGAAAATTCTCGTTCTTTGATGCATGAAAAATTGATTTATATCCATCCTGGCGCGCAACAGGCGATCGACAATGGCGATCCCCGATGGGCTTGGGTTCGCTATTTACAGACCAATCACCCTTTACAAGCGGCATTAATTATGTTAGCAACTACGACTACCATCGGCTTTATGCGGGGATGGTGGCGCAAGCATCGTTTTGCCAATTTAATTGAAAATAACCGCCAAGTTATTAAGAAACTCGCTTCTGTTGCCAAAGAAAATCCTCAACAAGCACTCGACGATATCGGAGTATTTCGCCAGCAACATCGATTGATGTTAATTGACGGTGTAATATCTATTGAAGTCTACGAGCAAATCGAACGGATGGCCCAAGTATTTGCCGAGCAGTGTAGCATCATGCAAGAGCACCAACACTATCAATCTATTGGTAATATCGTTGGTTTAATTGACCAGTGGCAAGAAATACTAGAAACTCACCCAGACTCGGTTATCGATCGTCTTAAGGAATTCGAGCAAAAGTATCAACAGATGCTTTTATCGGGGACAATTGACATACAAGAGTACATCCAAATGATAAATTTGACTGTGATTATGGTCACAATTTTTTCGTCACCACAACTTTCAAAACAAGATACATTCTGAGTATCTTAAATCAAAAAAAATAATAAAACATTTTCTCTTTACAATATTGTGAAGAAATGTAAATATATATGTGGTGATGTTACAAAAGTGCAGTGGTACAACAATTTAGCGACCAACTAAACAGCGTAGAGCGAGTGGGAAGTCAAATCATTGCGATCGTCGCTCACAAATTACAGACCCCCCTGTCTACGATTCAGGTCTGTCTAGAAAGTTTAGCCAACGAACCAGAAATACCCAGGGAGTACCGACAAGTTCTCATAGAGACAGCACTAACAGATTTAGATCGCCTGTATCAATTGGTTCAAGATAGCCTTAATTTCTCTGAATCAGAAAAAAGGCAGATCGGTCATCACTCGGAGTTGACTCAGCTAAAAGAAGCTCTAGAAAATGTGGCAAAACTAGCTATAGTAGATAAGCTAGAGCAAGACTACGAAGCCCCCTCAACAAAACTGACACCACAAGAGAGGCAATGCCGAAGCAAAGATTGCAATTGTGCATTTTGCGATCGCTTAGAAATGTTGGAGAAAATGCGAACCAATTTGGTTGCGATCGTCTCTCACGAGCTGAGAACTCCATTATGTACGATTAAGGTATGTCTGGAAACTTTAGCCAACGAACCAGAAATACCCAGGGAGTATCGGCAAAAAATGCTGGATATTGCCATAAACGATATCGAACGCCTGCGCCAAGTAATTCAAGATTTCTTTACCCTTTCCCGTTTAGAACGCAAACAACTCTATCATCGTCCGGAATCTCTGCAACTGATCGATGCTTTAGATTTATTACTGAGCGGTTGCCAAAACGAGCGAGCAAAAAATTCCTTACCTCAAGTAACAGTTAAACTTCCTCCACAACTACCAGCCCTTCGTATAGATGTAGATAGACTAGTAGAAGTTTTAACTAAATTGCTAGACAACGCTCGTAAATTTACAGCTCCTAATGGGGAAATAACTATTCAGGCTCGTCTTATCTATCGTGAAGAAGATACAATTGAGTCGATCGCCACCCATACAAACCCCATGTTAGAAGTGATTGTAACTGATACCGGTCGGGGAATTGCACCCACAAAACTCGAAGCGATCTTCAATCATTTCTATCAAGAAGAAGACCCACTAAGAAGGACTGCTGCTGGGACTGGAATCGGTTTAACCATTTGTCGGCAAATTATTAACAGTCTGGGTGGAAAAATTTGGGCTTCCTCTGTTGGTTTCAAGCAAGGTAGTGAGTTTCACTTTACTGTCCCAGTTTGTGCCAAAAGCAAATAGGATTAGTTTATAAATAATTCTAAAATTGACTTGACCCCAGAACGATTTCAAAGAATAAAACAAGTACTAAACCGACGGCAACCAGATTTGACCGTCTTGACCGAGGACGTTCACAAACCTCATAATGTATCCGCAATTATTCGTACGAGCGATGCTATTGGCATCTTAGAAGTACACTCGGTTAACCTCGTTGACGAGCCACCTATTTTTAACCAGGTAGCGCGAGGATCTCAAAAATGGGTTAATCTGCACACTTATTCTGACATTAAAATAGCTATTACTGGCCTTCAGCAACAGGGATTTAAAGTTTATGCGGCTCACCTGAGCGATCGCTCCATCAACTACTGTAAGTTAGATTACACCAAACCAACAGCAATTTTACTAGGTGCAGAAAAATGGGGAGTGAGCGAAGAAGCTGCTCGAGAGGTTGACGAACATATTATTATTCCTATGTTGGGGATGGTTCAATCTCTTAATGTATCCGTAGCAGCAGCAGTAATTCTCTTTGAAGCGCAGCGACAAAGGTTAAAAGCTGGTTATTACGATCGCGTCCGTCTCGATAAAGAAACTTACGATCGCCTTCTATTTGAATGGTGTTACCCAGAAATAGCCAGCAATTATCGCCAACAAGGAAAAGCCTATCCAAATTTAGGAGAGGATGGAGAGATTCTCGAAGTTTCTCAAAGTGCGATCGATAATTACTGGACTTTAGACTAGACTTCTTGCAGAAGTCGGGGAACAGGGAATGGGGAACAGGGAACAGTGTAAGAGTTTGAGATAAAAGGCAAAAGGCAATAGGCTTCCAATGTTTTTATTTTTACAGGGAACCCCTTTTGTTTTAACCGAG
>JASJDA010000121.1 GCA_030065755.1 Prochloraceae cyanobacterium
CGCTCGTGTCGTTTTTCCGAGAGATGTTTTTATTTTTATTAGGGAAGTCTTTTAACGATAACTTTATTGCTTCGTATATAACTGAACTGCTGATGAAGACTTCCCTAATAAAAATGAACTTTTTGTACTTCACCCTATTTAAAAATAGGGGTTTCCAAACTCCCGTGAGGTTTACATGACAGCCATAGATATTTTAATTCTCTCCAACGGACCAGGAGAAATAACTACTTGGGTGCGTCCTGTAGTCAAAGCGCTGCGCTGTAAGGATAGCTTCCCCTATGGCGATCGCCTCAGAATTTCTGTTGTACTTTCTCCTTGTCCTCACGGGACTGGGAAAGAAGCAGAGATCGCCCTTAGTTATCCTGAAGTCGATCGAGTACAATCAGCAGAGCATTTTTTTCCTTTTTTGCTGTGGGGAAAAACTGCCGATAATTGGGAATGGGAAAATAAGGGAATAGTTATCTTTCTAGGTGGAGATCAATTTTTTCCTGTCGCGATCGGCAAGCGTTTGGGTTACTCAACTGTAGTTTATGCCGAATGGGATGCTCGTTGGTATTCTTGGATTGATGATTTTGCTGTCAGAAACCAAGGGATTATTGAGAAAGTTCCTCTTAAATATCGCCACAAATTTACTGTAGTAGGAGATTTGATGGCAGATGTTGCCACATTTGCTACAGAAGTAACCACATCTGACCTATCTCTTATTGGCTTGTTACCTGGATCCAAAGCCGCAAAACTCGCTCAAGGAGTGCCATTGTGTTTGGCGATCGCTTCGGAGATTAACAAAAAGCGTCCCGATATCAATTTTATTATTCCCGTCGCTCCTACATTAGATTTGCCTACTTTAGCTAAATTTGCCAGTCTCGATCGCAACCCCATACTAGCCAAGATGGGTGGAGTGAGTGCTGAATTAATTTATAAAGAGTCTGAGGGGGAAAAACGAGTTTTTTTGCAAACTTGCGAGGGAGTGGAAATAGAACTTATAACTAGGTTTCCTGCCTATGACATATTAAGCCAATGTTGCCTCTGTTTCACTACTGTGGGAGCAAATACCGCAGAATTAGGTTCTTTAGCCGTCCCCGCGATCGTTCTCATACCAACCCAGCAATTAGATGCGATGCGTTCTTGGGATGGAATAGGAGGTATTCTCGCCAATTTACCAGGGATAGGTTCTGTTTTTGCCAAACTTATCAATTGGCTAGTAATTAAACAGGGGCGCTTATTTGCCTGGCCTAATATTTGGGCTAATGAAGAAATATTACCGGAATTAGTAGGAAATTTACAAGCTGATAATATAAGTCAGATAGCGATCGGTTTTTTGGATAATCCGGGTAAGCTAAAACTAATGAGGGAAAGGCTGCTCGGCATTCGAGGCGAACCAGGAGCAGCAATAAGAATTGTTGCAATAGTTTACAAACGATTAATAAAAACTCTGTATTAACTCTAATCAATTTTACTTGTTAAGTAGAAAAACTTGTACATAACAAATAAATTTTTCTTTAAATAGAGAGACTACATTTTACGATTACTTTAAATTAAATCAAACAATTTAAGTTTAGCATGGAGTTATGAAACAAGTTTATTCTAGATTGAATCTAGCACTAGGAATAACCATCTTTTCTACTCAGTTGCTATTCTCGGATATGACAGCATATGCGATCGATATTACATCAGATATGAACTCTCTTTCAGAAAGATTCAATCGCGAAGATGTCAATTCTTATTCGCGAGAATTGGAGCGGCAAGAGGAAGAATTTACAATTGAATTAATAGAATCCAAACGAGATCCTTATAGCTCTCAAATACCGAAAAAGAAGATTGAAAGAGAAAACAAAGATCGAGGTGCAATCAGCATTTCATATTGGAAAAATATTATAGGGACTCTGCGTAAGTTAAAAATCAAGGTAGATATCAACCAAAATGATAGGGAATACAAACCGCCAATACTTCCCCAAGTATCCGCTGCAAATATTTTTAAAGATGTTTATGATTTTGACATTAGTATAAAGGAGGTGACTAAAAGCGAAAATACTTTAGAGTCAACAATATCCTTGTCCAATAGTACTAGCAACCTAAATAATACGATCGACAGGAATCATTTATTAGGTAATTTCAGGGATAGTAGTAACAAGTATTCAAATTTAAATCAGTCAACAAATTTACACTCTCCGATCCAAAATAACGCGCCAGTATCAATCTGGCCTTCACAAAATAACAATCTTAATAAGATTATTCAAAATAATCCCCTAAACTTATTAAATTTAAATAATAATAGTTCGACTTTCAATAGATATAACTCGATACAAGGGTACAAAACGGTCGAACAAATAAAAAATCAAGCCAAGCAAAAGCACAAAAAACAACTCGCACAACAACAAAAAATATTCAAAAAAATAGAACTACAACAAAAACAACTGCAGAGTTTAAAAAAACAACTTCGACAGCAGCAAGAGCAACAACACAAGAAACAAATGCAACAATATCTCAAGCAAAAGCGGAAACTTTACAGACAAATATAGATTGCTGATTTTATTTAATACTACTAATATTACTCAGAAGTCACTTTTAATTCTTCGATATTCCAGTAAATGCCTCCAAGTGCAGTAAATTCAACTCCAGATAGACGATCGCGCACAGCAGCTAAGGAATATGGGTTAACCAGATAGATGAATGGTAAATTTTCGCTAATCAAACGCTGAGTTTCTGAATAAATAGCTTTGCGCTTCTCTATGTCGAATTCTTTGGCACCTTCTATATAAAGATAGGCAATTTTTTTCTCCCAGTCAGCTACTTCTCTACCTTCTATGGGTTTTTGTCCTGCTCCTGGTTTCTGGTTAAACATATGCAAGTTGCTATCAGGAAACCAGACGTTAGCACCACCATTTGGTTCGTTACCTCCAGTAAGACCGAGCAAGCCACACTCCCAATCCAGGGAGTTACTGAGCTTATCTATAAAATTATTCCAAGCCAGGGGTTTAAAATCAACTCTAATGCCAATTTTGTTAAGGTCTTGCTGAATTTGAACCCCAATTGCCTCGCGGATTGTATTTCCCGCGTTGGTATTTAAGGTAAAGCGGACGCGATTCCCCTCAGCATCGAGAAGTTCGTCTGTGTTATTGTATTTAAAACCTGCCTCTAGCAATAGTTTCTTGGCTTTTTGGGGATTGTAGTCGTACCCTTTAATACTGCTGTCATAATAAGGAGATTGTATAGACATCTGGGTATTTTGCGGCTGTCCCAGTCCCCGATAGATATTGTTAATCATTGTTTGCCGATCGACAGCATAGGCAACTGCCTGCCTAAACTTAACATTATTGAACCATCGAGACTTAACTGGAGCTACTAGGGGGTTTCCATCTCTTCTACCTTTATTGAGATTAAAGAAAAAGAATGTGGTACCGTAGGCAGGGCCGCCATTATAAATAGTAAACTTACCTCGCTTCTCTTCTCGTTTGAGGAGGGAGTAATATTGGGGAGAAACGCTTACAGAATCTAAACTCCCAGAGCGAAACTGCAATAAGAAAGTATCTAGGTTTTCAACAATTGGTAGGAAAACTCGATCTATATGGGGTAATTGATTTCCCTGCTCGTCTTTTTTCCAGTAGTAGGGATTGCGTTCTAAAATTACTCGCTCACTGGGAACGTATGCTTTAATTTTATACGAGCCACTGGTGATAATTTTCTCTGGGGGAGTATCCAAATTCCAAGCAGATAGGAATAGAGGTTTTCCCTGACTATCTTTTTTCTCTATTGTTTCCCGCAATATATGGGTTGGTAAGATTTCTAGAGAAGTAGCGTTCAAAATCGGTGAAAAAGGCTCTGGAAGGGTAAATTCAATTCGCAGGTTGTCGATTTTACGTAGCTTGGGTAACTTTCGACTTTGACCAATCCTCAATAGATCTTTACTACTGGTTGGGATATCTTTATTGAAAACGAGGTCATTATAGGTAAAAATTACGTCATCTGCAGTTAAGGGATGACCGTCCGACCACTTAAGTCCTTTCCTTAGAGTAAAGACAATTTTGCGCTTATCTTCTGAAACTTCCCATGATTCAGCCAGCTCTGGTTCTATTTCTCCCGTTATCGGGTTTGAAGTAGTTAAACCTGGGTTGGTCATGGCAAAAATACGACTAACTGTAGCGTCTGTGGAGAGTATGGGGTTAAAAGTTGTGGGGTCGCTTAAAATTGCTCGTACTACTTGAGATCCTTGAGATGCTTGGCTTCTCAAAGTAGCTGGGTTACAAGCAGAAAGGGAAATTGCAGTTATTAAAGCTAGGGCGATCGTCAAGGAACGACGACAGATGACTCTAATTCTTCGAGAAAATTGCATCGAGATTTTTACCTATATGCTCTCAATTGAGATCGGGGCTGTATTTACTGGCTGTCTCTGCGTCCCAGTTCGTAGACAGCGAAGGTTATAGTAGCTAGCATACCTATACTGACGGCCCAACTGCGACCTAAACTAGATTCTATACCCCAATGAAACAAAGCTCCTAAAACTAAAAAGGGAACGATACCGAGCGCTGAAGCGTAAAAGGCGTTTTGAGATTCTCTTGCTGGACGACTTTTTTCAAATTCTTCTGTCGATATATACAAAGAGCGATCGGCAAAGTTAAACCATCGCTCGAGTTGTTCAGTTATCCATTCCCTCAGAGTTGGCATGCCTAGATACAGCGCTAGGGACCAAATACAGGAACCGGCGATCGCTACTGTATCTATAGTAAATCTAAAGGGAAACATATCGGTCAGTATATTTAGGGGCATCGTATAGTAATTTTTTCCAGATTTTAACAAAATTAATTCCGTTGAGGGAAATTTCTCTTTTGTCTTAACGGGAACAGGGAATAGGGAATAGGGAATAGGGAACAGGGAATTGTTGAGAGGAGGATTTAGACCTCCCCCTTTCCCCATTCCCTCTGAAAAAACGAGGCTTCAAACCAAGGCATAAGGGAAAAGGTCTTTTCTGTTCCCCGTTCCCTGTTCCCTTTTCCCTTCGAGCCTTTCACCGAGGTGAATAAAAAATCTATAGAAAATTTTTAACAAAAAAGTTACCTAAGTCACTTAAAATCTCAAATGCGCTCGTCTTCACGTAGAGTTCGAGCCCAGGCTAAACACATATAACAAGCCAGAGAAGTCGAATTATGCGCAAAATAACTCCAGAAACAGGAAAGAAAAATCCCCCCCGACGTTATCTGAGGTATTTTTATCTTTCGATCGCATTTCCCGCGCTCTTAACTTCTATTTGGTTACAAGGATTCAGACCGACCCAACTCGAAGCCAAAGCCACCCCCACCTCAGGACAAGTTTTAGCTACCAATAGTTGGCAACACGCTTCTTTCCCTGTAGAAAATTTCCAAGCTTATACTTCTGGTTTTGGTTACCGCAAATCCCCCGTAACTGGTAAACTACAATTTCATCGCGGTTTGGATATGGCTGCTCCGATCGGAAGTTACGTTCGTAATTGGTGGACGGGTCATATAGTAGAATTATCCGACGGTACTGGCTGCGGCACTACAATTAAGATTCGATCGGGTAAGTGGACGCACGTTTACTGTCACTTAAACGGGTATGTCACCAGCACTCCTGAAGGTACTTTTTTAGTCGATCGTCAGGGTGGCATTCAATTAAGAGTAGGACAGCAAATTCCAGTAGGAGCTAGAATTGGTCGAGTTGGCATGACAGGTCGCACTACTGGACCACACCTACACTGGAGTTTATTATACGAAAACAAATATGTGAATCCCGCTTTGGTTCTTCAAGAAATGCACAAACACCAAGCTTCATTACCAGCCTCTGGCTGGAGAGAACAGGGAACAGGGAATGGGGAACAGTGGAATTAAATCGACAAATAAACTTCCAAAAAAATGGAAGTTATTGGGCATATTAATTAGAGCTAAGAGGTAATAATAACTGCCTCTTCTGGCTTAGATTTTCCTAATTCGAGTTGTTCTAATAACTCTACTATTTCTCTCTCAAAAGTAACCTGAGCGCGATTTGTTTTACCACCAAGATAGAAGCGATCGCCTTTTTGTAGCGCCCAAATTTGAGAGTGAGAAACGTAACTCATTATTACTCCCAGCATCAAGAAAGCGAAACCAGCATACACGATCGGCACTCCTGGATCTGCTTTAATTTGTAAGCCAGTGCTGCCAATTAATTGTATTACTTTGAGCTTAATTCCATTAACTTCTACTGTCATTCCAGGACGCACTACGCTTACTAACTCCCCCTCAGCATCATATATAAACATAGTTCCCTGCAAATCTCTTGCTAATAGGGAAACTCCTTCACTCAAATCGGGTTTAGTAGGAACCCAAGTACCCCAGAGATTTCCTTGTCCCTGAGTATCTAAAGGACTCATGGGAATCTCGAAAATGGGACTATTATTGAGCTTTACTTGCAATGCTGAAATACCCCAGTTAGTCTGATAAAGAGTAACGCCGTCATAGCGTAAGGGTTCGTTGACGTAGATAGTCTTGCGTTTTAATTCTTCTCCCTCCTTGTCTATTACCGATAAATCGGAATAGAACTGGTCTATATTCCCTTCATTGGTATAATCAATCCAGAAGCGGTTGACTCGCACCGACCAATCTTTGGGAACTTGGGGGGCAGCCAAAGGGCCAGCTTCAAAAATATTTTTAATTTGAAAGGTTTCTCCACTGGGAACCATTTCTTGGGCAAAAAATCCTGTCAGCGACCCCCAAATCGCTCCAGCGAGGATAATTAGCATCGCTGCGTGGACTAAAATAGGCCCTATGCGTCCGATAATTCCTTTACGGGCATAAAGGGAATCTGATTCAGTAAATGTCTTATAACCCCGTTTTTCTAGCAAAGGAATGAGAGTGTCGATCGAACCTGTTTCTAGTTCAGCAGAAAGAGCAAGTTTTTGAAACTGACGGGGTCGATCGTAAAATTTCCAGTTGCGCGCAGCTTTAAGGGCTGGAAATTGGCGAGTAAAAGTGCAAGCAGCCAGACTGCTGCCAAATAAAACCAGCAATGATAAAAACCACCAAGTACTGTAGACGTGGTCTAACCCTGCAATTAAGATAACTTTCCAGGTGAGGAAACCGAATAAAGCTGGAGATTCGGGGTAGTTTTGTTGGTAAAAGTCTAAACTTTCTCCCTGTTCTATTACTGTACCGCTAATACTGAACAAGGCGATCGCCAGCAACATAACAATTGCCAAACGCAGATTAGCAATTATTTGCACCAGACGGCGGAATAAATTTTTAGGAGATAAGGAAACTTCAGTTGTGGTAGATGGATCGGATGCACTCATTTTAGAAAATACTTACAGGAAGGCGAGACAAAAGTGAGAATATCCCAAATCCTAACAATAGCGCCCCACTAGTAGGGGTAATCCAACTAGACCAACGACGTAATTCTAATAATTTTTTAATAGAAGCGGTAAAAGTACCGGCCAAAATTAAAGGTGCGACATACCCTGTCGTGTAGGAAAGCAGTAACACCGCACCGAGAAGTAGATCTTGTGTCGTTGCTACCCAAGCTAGTATACTTGCTAATACTGGAGTGCTACAAGGAGAAGCCACTAAACCAAAAGTTAAACCGAGTAAGTAGGAACGTACTGCTGGGGGTAAATCTTTTGTTATCCAGTCTGTCGCTCCTATACTGGGAAGCTGTAGAGGTAAGATTTCCAATAAGTTCAATCCCATAATAATCGCTACGAGACTGACTAAAATTGGCAAACCAATTCCTACTTGTCCGTAAACTCGTCCCACAGATGCAGCGAGTATACCTAGTACTGCTAGAGTTGTTGCTAAACCGAAAGAAAACCAGGTAGACTGGGCTGCTGCTTGCAGTCTATTATTAGCCTCATAACCTCCGATATAGCCGATGGTAATTGGCAGCATTGAAAGCATACAAGGAGTGAGGCTTGTAAGTAACCCTGCTAGAAAAATTAAGGCGACACTAAACGGGCTTAGGTGGGTTAGGTTGGTACTAACTAAGCTATTGGCAAATTGTTCGAGTTGATATAGTTGGGTTTGTAAGCTTTCGACCATTCCGTTGGTTAATTATTATTTGAGAGGCTTATTCCCATAAAATTCTAACTTAACTCAATATCCTTCTTACAGAATTAGGGGAGAGGGGGAGAGGGGGAGAGGGGGGAGTGTGGGGAGTGTGGGGAGATGGGGCCAACAGCTAACAGCCAACAGCTAACAGTCAACAGCAAATAGCAAACAGCTAACAGCCAACAACATTTCGTTAAGATATAAAGAATTTTAGACAGCTCGGCTATTGCTTGGATACTATCAAAAAGAGAATAATAGCTCTATAGCTAGATTTAAAATCAGACCAACTCGTGATAGCAATATATCCTGGCAGTTTCGATCCGATTACTAATGGTCACTTAGATATCATAAAGCGAAGTAGTCAACTTTTCGAGCGCACGATCGTAGCAGTTTTGTGCAACCAAAATAAACAGCCCATTTTTTCAGTTGAGAAAAGAATGGAACAAATCGCCTTTTGTACAAAACACTTGTCTGGGGTAGAAGTAGATAGTTTTAGCGGTTTGACCGTGGAGTATGCTAAATTCCGTAATGCTGGAGTTTTAATCAGAGGTTTGCGAGTACTTTCAGATTTTGAAAAGGAACTACAAATGGCTCACACTAATAAGACTCTTTGGGATGGAATAGAAACAGTATTTCTTGCTACTTCCACAGAGTATAGTTTTTTAAGTAGTAGTGTTGTTAAAGAAATAGCTCAGTTTGGCGGTGCTGTCGAACATTTAGTTCCTAAAAATGTTGCTGCCGATTTGTATGACTATTACTCTTAAGCTTGTTTTACTCCCTCGCAAGGTTTAGCATAAGTTTGATGATATTACAAAACATAAGATAATTTTTATAAAAAAACTTTACAAATGCTGGAACCAAAATCGTCCCGCCAAAGTGACCCCGAAATTGATAATCTTACTAAACCAGAACTCGTTCAACAAGAATTCGAGCGACTTGAAGAAATAATTTTTCAAAGTAGTCGTCTTCCTTTAACTCGATGGACAATTCTCGACGAAGAAAGGCTGCTAGAGCGGTTAAAGTTTCTGAGGATGAATTGGCCTGATGCTTTTGAGAAAGCAGTTGAAATTATTGAGCAAAAGCAAGAAATCATCGACCAAGCTGAAGATTATGCTCAAGAAATTCTAGAGTCCGCTCAAAAACAAGCTGCTCAAATTTTAGATGAAGTGGGTATCGTACAACAAGCCCAACTAGAAGCCAGTCAAATTCGCCAACAAGTACAGCAAGAGTGTGAAGCACTTCAAGAACAAACCATCGCAGAAATAGAGGAAATGCGCGCCAAAGCGATCGAGGAAATAGAACAAATGCGTCAGTTGACAGTAGCTGAATGTGACGAAATTCAAAATGGTGCTGACGATTATGCAGAGGAAGTTCTCGGTAACATAGAAGATAAGCTAAGCCAAATGCTGAGGGTAGTTCGCAACGGTCGTCGGCAATTAAGTAGCGATCGCCCCACACGCAATTTTCACGATGGCAACTAATTTAGTCCCAATTTTTTTAAGGCTTCTTCAGCAGCCCGTTTTTGGGCTTCTTGTTTGCGGCGACCTTTACCCTTTCCATATACTACACCGTCAACAATAACTCTAGCAGTAAATTCTTTGGCGTGATCTGGCCCTGATTCGTCGATAATTTCGTATTGGGGATTTTTTCCTTTGTTAGCTAGCGCCCATTGTTGAAAGCAATTTTTAGAGTCTACTAAATTTTGAGTTTTGGCATCAGATTGAGAAGTAAGAATCTCTTCTGCTACCGACATAAATAATGGTTTTATATAATCGCGAACTGCTTCGATACCAGATTCTAGATAGTAGGCTCCGATAATTGCTTCAAATGTATCGCTCAATAGTGAGGGACTTTCTCTTCCTTTATCTTTTTCTGCTCCTTTTCCCAAACGCATTTGTTCCCCTAAATTTAGTTGTTTGGCAAAGTTAGTTAATTGTGTTTCATCAACTAATTTCGATCGCAAACGAGTTAATTGGGCTTCACTCATTTCTGGGTAAGTTTTATAGAGTAGTTCTCCCACCAGAAACCCTAATACTGCATCCCCAAGAAATTCTAAACGTTCGTTATCTGTTGCTTTGTCTGGGTGTTCGTTAACGTACGAACGGTGAGTTAAAGCTTGTTGTAAAAGTTTTTTATTGGTAATATCTGGAATTTGAGCTTGCATTTATACAACCAATAAATTTGCTTATTTTTTTATCTTTGAAATCCCCATTTAATGAGTAAAAATTTACCCGTTAAAAATCCAATTATTAGTCCTAAAACGTGACTCAATAAACTAACTTGTGGTAGAGCTAAATCCATAGCAAATTGCACCCCTACCATAAAAAATAAAATTCGCAACCGCTTAGCAGCAAGACTGGATTTTTCTTCTAGCCAAACCTTCAGAAAAATAGCGAAAATCACGCCAATTAAACCCATAATTGCCGCCGATGCTCCAACTAAAATTTGATGTCGAGCATCCATTTCGATCGCCAAAATAGAAAAGGCAAGCATCGATCCTATACCACTCACAAAGTAAGCAAGAAGATATCTACCAAGACCTAACTTATTTTCTACAAATCTACCTAGAAAATAAAGACCCAGCATATTACTAAATAGATGGATCCAACCTAAATGCAGAAAATTAGCACTCAAAAGTCTCCACCATTGTCCCGACCAAACTTTTTCTGGACCTAATCCTAGTTGATATAAAATATTTAAATCGTTGCCGCTAATATCCCAGCCAAAAATTCCTCCTTTACTTGAAAAAATCTGAAAGAAAAAAAAGGATAAATTTATGAGAATCAATCCATGGGTACCATAAGCTCTCAATCTACTTTCATTAGCCATGCTATTAGTTATTTTTTTTATTTTAGATATTATTGGACTAAATCGTTGTTATATAGATTTTATCTTTGAATAATTGATACTTAACTATATAACAATAAATTGTTTTATCGATATTTTGTAACTAATAATGTAATGATATCCCTAGAGCTTAAAGGTAGGTTTGATATCTAGCAAAAATTGATTTTGCTCGGTAATCGTACCACTTGTAAAAAAAAATAGCTGTGAGATCGAACACTAACTTTTAGGTTAGCTATTATTAATCTGCGCTCTTTTTTACAATTCTTTGCACTAGGGATTTCGATCGACATCTTGGCAAGAAATGCCAATCGCTCTATCTAGATTCTCACTGACTGAGAGCGCGCAAAAATGAGCGCATATTGCCAAACAAACCCATTTTTTTCGCTTTAGAAGCATCGGCTGTTGCAGCACCGTCAGGGGTATCGGTATTGCCAGTGAGAATCCTTTCTAGTGCTTCTCCAATCGGTTTTTGAGGTTGTTCGGAAATAATTTCGTATTCGTCCCCATTTTCTAACCAGACTTGCCAGGAAGAAGGATAAGAGCGCATTACGGCGGCTCCATCTAGAGGTTTAAAATAATAGGAGGATTCAAGAGTGCTGATAAAGCGATCTCTGAGTTGACGCGCTGCGTAACCAATACCCACAATCGAAACATCTTCTAGCTGTGGTATGAGGAGTACTACAGGCCGATCGCCTGCTAGGTTACAGAGTTTTTCCACTTGAGCCACTTCTACTGCTGAGGGAGAAACTAGCAAAAAAATGCGGTCTTCATCGCTGACATTTCTATCTACAGAAGTCAAGCGGCTACCTAAATCGGTTACCTTAAATGGTACTTCTCCCCAGTCCCGACAAGCGAGAGCAGCAGCTCCAGTATCGGGAAATATTACTTTTAACCCCGATCCGTAATCTTCAAACAGAGGGAGAAATTCTCCAGCAATTGCCTGGGCTTTGAGGGCAATTTCCGGTATGACAAATTCTACTTGCAATCTTTGATAACCGTCATCTAAGGCGGCTCGAGTTGCTTGTTTAGCTTGAGCGATCGCTTCTTCTAAGGATTTAGGAAATGCATTCATAGTCTGGATTTTATTTATTTAGTTTGCTAATTTATCGAACCCGCGTCTGTTTCAAAAAAAGTTTATCGTTTTGAAGTGACTAATGGAGGCATTAAGCGATCGAGAATTTGTTTCAATACCATAGCAGTCCAATCTATATCGGCGATCGCGGTATCTCTTCCCAAACTCAGGCGAATTCCTCTTTTTGCTGCCAACTCGCTGTATCCCATTGCTAATAATATAGGGCTCGGACTTAGTTTGCCGCTATGACAAGCAGATCCAGCACTAATACCTATTCCTGCTAAATTTAATTGACGGACTACGGTTTTACCTGTGACTGCTTCAGGCATTCTTTCTTTAGAGTCAGAGAAGTCCCCCACAATAAAGCTAACGTGGTGAGGCAGGCGGTATAATCTATCTCCGGTGGGTTTGAGATAATGACAATCGGCCAAGAGATCGAAGAGGCGATCGCGCAGTCTAATTAATCTCGATCTTTCTGCACTCATTTGGGCTGCTGCTATTTCTGCAGCTACTCCAAACCCAGCGATCGCTGGTAATGGTTGAGTCCCCGATCGCTTCCCCAATTCTTGCCCTCCACCTGCTAAGATTGGCGTTAATTCTACCCCAGGACGCACGTATAAAGCCCCAGCGCCTTGAGGTCCGTAAATCTTGTGGCTGGAGAGGGAAAGTAAGTCTACGGGCAACCTTTGTACGTCTACGGGCAAGCGTCCCACCACTTGTACGGCATCGGTATGAAAAAGAATACCTCGTTCGGCGGCAATTTGAGCTAAAGTTTCAATTGGTTGTAGGGTTCCTACCTCACTTTGCCCGTAAATTATTGATACTAAAACAGTGTTCGATCGTATTGCTGCTTTTAAATCTAGGGGATTTATTCTTCCTGTATTATTGACGGGCAATCGAGTTACTTGCCAGCCCCATTGTTCTAATAAGCTTGCTGGTTGCGTTACTGCTGAGTGTTCTACGCTAGAGATAATAATATGCTGAGGATTTTTATATCTTCTTGCTACACCGATAATTGCCAAATTATTTGCTTCTACTCCCCCAGAAGTGAAAATAATCGACTCCGGATTAGAAGCATTAATCAGGCTAGCAACTTTAATTCTAGCTTCCTCTAATTCTGTTGCCGCTCTTTGTCCCCAAGAGTGTAAGCTAGAAGGGTTCCCCCACTTTTTCGAGAGTATCTCTTCCATCTTGGCAATTACTTCTGAGCGGGGAGCAGTTGTGGCGCTATTGTCAAGATAAATTTGCATAATTTTACTACATTATAAACTTTTAACCGCCCGGCTTACAAACATTGTAATCCTCGTGGGAGACAACTGCTTCAGGAACCAGAATAGTTCCGCAATCGCGACAGAGGAGTCGGTAACTGCGAGTTACTGGAATACTAATCACAAAGCGATCGTGACGCAATCGCTTGCCGTGGAAATCTATATAACTTTTTTGACGCTGCAGATCCCTAATAATTCTACGTGCCTTGACCACTACATTTTTAGGTAATGTTCTCAAGTTAATGGGATCTCGAGCGAAAGTTTCTTCCCACTCATTCTTTCGTTGTTTGTTTTTTTCCCTCGTTAGGTGCTTCTGCTCGCATCTATGGCAAACTTGACCATAGCCTTTATGACCGCAGGGGAAATTTTTTTTTCTTCTAGACATAGGAATTTTCTTTTGGTAAGAATTAGCATCTCCCAAACAAAGAAATACATATTTGAACGTAGAAAATTTCTAAAATTATATAGATTTTAAGGCGTAAGACGCTATCTTACACTGAATGTAAGTCAAATTCCTAGTCGGTCAAATCCCTATATTTTGCTTAATAACTCGCTGAATATTTACTTAATAAAGATTCATTAAGCACTTAGAACCGAACTAATTTCTTAATTTTTTGTTACAAATTTTCAAAAAATATTCAAACGTAAGACAAGAAATCAATTTGAGGAACGAGAGGGTCTATAACTAGAGCAATACCATGAAATCCCCAACGTTTTAATAATTTTTTTAACTCAGTACCAGCAACAGACTCTACCACAAAGCGATCGGCAAGACTACCAGCGTGAGTATTGAGATAACTCAAAGCCTCAAAATTTTCGCGAAACATCAATAGGTAGCTAATCTCAGTTGACCCTCGATCTGTACCAGGACGAGCAGCGAGATATTTCCCGTCAATTTTAGAACGAATTAGGTAGTGAATATTAGAAGACATAGTATTGGTCAGTAGTTGGTAGACAGCGGTTAGCAGCAGTTACCACGATCGAATCAATTGAGATTTTCCAAACGAATGCGAGGGTCAACTACTTTAAGCAACAAGTCTGCTAGTAAATTACCGACAATTAACATAGTAGCTCCCATCATCAAGCTTGCCATTACCAAATAAATATCCTGAGCCTGCACTGCTTTCAGAGTCAAACGCCCCAAACCTGGCCAATTAAAGAAAAATTCAGTAATAAACGAACCACTTAGTAAATTAGAGAATTCAAAACCTAGTAAAGTAATTAAAGGATTTATAGCATTTCTGAGAGCGTGGACGTAGAATACGCGATTTTCTGGCAGTCCTTTAGCTCGAGCAGTCTTAATATAATCTTGTCGTAAAACATCTAGTAATTGTCCCCTGGTCAAGCGCTGCAAGCCAGCAAAACCAGTTATAGTCAGAGCTAGAGTTGGCAAAATCATGTGCCAGATATAATCTAAAAACTGGCCTATTAGGGATAGATCGTCATGATTAATGCTAGTCCTATTCCCCACAGGAAATAAGGGGGTAGTGTTTTGGGCTAAAATCAGCAGCAATAAAGCAAAAATAATAGTAGGAGTCCCCTGACCTACATAAGATATCGTCCGCAAGATTTTATCGACGAGAGTATTTTGTCTGACAGCACTGATTATTCCCAAAGGAAGAGCAATTGTCCAAGTGAGAATAATTGAAGCAATTGCTAATTGCAAAGTTGCCCCTACCCTTTCAACAATTAAAGAAGATACCGGTCTGCCATAGAGGAAACTTTGACCGAAATTAAATTGGGTTACTACTTGCACTAACCAAAACCAATACTGAATATACCAAGGCTTGTCTAAACCAAATTGCCTTTCCAAACCCTCGATCGTTTCTTGAGAAATGGTAGGATCTTGCCTTAAAGTATCCAGATAATTTCCAGGAGCAAGCTGAATAATTACAAAACATAAGAAAGATGCTAAAAACAAGGTAAAAATACCTTGTAAAACCCTTTTAACCACATATTGGGAAGTTTCACTGGTTAAGAGAGTTTTTAGGGCAATTAATTGTTTATTCGAGCTATATCCTGCAGTTTTCATCAATACTCAACTATGGTGACGATTGGAAGATCGGGCAAGTTTTTGCGTCCTTCCAACTCTTTTAACTCGATAATAAAACCAAAACCCAAGACCTCACAGCCAATTTTATCCAAAAGTTCGGCAGTTGCTTTAGCAGTGCCCCCAGTAGCAATTAAATCGTCAACAATTATCACTTTGGCATGGGATTCGATCGCATCTTGATGAATTTCCAGTTTATCGCTACCGTATTCCAAATCGTATTCTATGGTATACACTGGGGCAGGAAGTTTTCCTGGCTTGCGCACGGGAACAAATCCAGCTTGGAGTTGGTAAGCCAAAGGCGTACCGAAAATAAAACCTCGCGACTCCATTCCTACAACGTAGTCGGGCATTAAACCCAAATTTTGACATTTATCGGCCAGAGTATCGATAGTGTAACGCAGACCCTGGGGATTGCCAAGAAGGGTAGTGATATCTCGAAAAGTAATTCCTGGCTTAGGAAAATCGGGTATATCGCGAATTAAAGATTTTAGATCCATATTAGTCGTTTTTTTGCTTATGGGTATAGTCGCAGAATTTTCCCCCTCGCACCCACAACTTAGTTATATTTTAAATTCGAGATCGCTTCTCTAATCACCGAAAATTTGGGATTGGCGCCCCGTCCTGGAAGGACGGCTTTGTGTTATCATTCTGATGGTCAAAGACCCGCGGAAGGAAATTATTTTTAATAAGGAAGTCCTCATAAAGCAGTTAAGTTATTGGTGCCAGTAGAAAAGTTATCGTAAAGGACTTCCTTATTAAAAATGAATTATTCCTTACCTATATTTTGCAGTCGATATACCACCGACAACGGTGTGAAACCGAGCCTGAAAGAGAATAGGGAAGCTGAAGGTCAATGGTCTAAAATCCAAACTGGAAGCAAACATAAGAATTATCCTTTCGTTTCTAGGGTATACATATTAAGTCGTCGAGGGGCTACCGAAGACTCTAAACGGACGTGGAGCAAGCATAAGACTACTGATGTAGCAATTTGTGATGAAACGTCAACCCACCGAGAGACAATAGTCTGGTAGGAATCTCCGCACATAAGAGGGCGGAGTGGATGTCAAATAGTAAAGCTATCATTGACTGGGGAATGCTAAAATTCCAAAAATTAAAATAGATAACGTTCTATTGCCAAGTAGGAAAAACGCTACACTTGAATATTGCTCTCAAGTGTAGTAGTAGCCCCAAAATGAGTCAAGATCTTACTGTAATGCCAGATTCCAGTACTCCTACCGAGTCAAAATCTTTTATATTAGATATTTTGCCCGACATACCAATCTCAAACGGGGTGTGTTCCCTACCAATGCAGCAAAAGATTGACCTGATTCTGTTGGCTATTGAAGCTCTAGAATTAGGAGGATCCGAATATATGCTGGCGATGGCTCAGGAATTACAACTTGAGGAGATTATTAAAAATCGGGTTGTTCTGTGGCGCTTGCGTTGCACTAATCCTTGGCGACGTTCCTACAATCGAAATCCTCTCACACTGGAACAAGCAAAAGCTTTAGTGGCGATCGCTACCCACATGACAAAACGGCTAACTGTTGCGATCAGAGAACTCATCTCCGTCGAGCAACAAATGAGAGAGAAACAGTTGCCCTACGAGCAGAATTTCCACTTATCTTGGTATTTAGAAAGGTTTCGAGCCCACTTTCGCAGTCGCATGAATCCTCGTCGCGCTAAGGTAGAATTTTATCTCTCTTCTCAGACGAATATAAATCAACTAGCCCTCTCCCTCCTCACTCAGCTATTATTTTGTACGGGAACCACTGGAATGCAAAGGCTTTGGATTAGTTTATTTGATGGAGAGGTATCATGACGATCGAGCGAGAGTATAAATTGCCAAACTGCACCCTCATTTTAAAAGGGACTAATGGCACTTCTTCATCGGAGGGAGAACCGAGCATATCCAATTTGGTCAGTGCAGAATGCCAATTTCTCAATTCCGAACGATCGCTAAGTGGGGGCCAGGATTTTTTTGAGAGTTTAGTAAAAGCTGTAAATGCCTACGCCCAAGAATTTCTCAGCGGAATCCACCATCCTAATCCAAGCAAAGAAAGTGACTCAAAAGTAGAGTTAGAAAAAGTTGACAATAAAAATTCATATCGCTTAACTTGGCAACCAGCAGGTGGCAATCGGGAAAAGGTAGAAATTGAATTGACAACGCTACAATTATTCGATCTGGTCGAAGCAGTGGATCAATTTTTTGCCGATAACGCCACCTTGCCAGATATGTCCTTGGAATTACAGCCAGTTTCTCGCCGCTATCGCAAGCCAGACGAACCACTAGCAAAAAGAACAGCACCAGCAGGCTTGGGAATGGGGAGTTTAGCTTTAGTAGCAACGATGTTATTCTTTACTCCGGTTCCCGAAATAGAACGACCAAAAGAAGAGCAACCAACTGCCAACCCCACCGAAATTATTCCCTCTGACAGCGAAGATAGTAGGGAGCCTAAAAATAATAACCCTGAATCAACAGAGTAGTATTAGTTATGTCAAGGTATAAAGATCTGTGTTAATTCAAAAAATCTCTTCAACCGAGTTCGGTAAGGTCGGAGGACGATCGTCAAACCACTTTTGGTAAATTTGAGCGTAGCTACCTCCCTCCCTCAAAACATTCAATGCTTTATTTACTGCTGGTAGTTTGGGGGAATTTTGAGGCACAGCAATGCCGTAGTACTCTTCGCTAAGCAATTGTTCTAGTATTTTCAGGTTGTTAAAGCCGCTTTGAGCGATCGAATATTGCAAGATCGGACCGTCGCGGATCACTGCATCCACTGTGCCATTGCGCAACTCCTGAAGTTGGAAAGAGGCAAAGTCAAAGAAACTAAGTTGGGCATTGGGGATTTGAGCTGCTTTATCGGCACCAGTAGTACCGATTTTTACCCCTACGATCTTGCCTTCTAGACTTTTAACATCAGTTATCTGAGTATTGTCTTTCCTAATGGCGATCGCCAATCCCGATTTGAAATAAGGCACAGAAAAGTCAATAGTTTGCAGTCGTTTAGCAGTAATACTAATGGCACTAATAGCTGCATCCACCTTACCTTCCTCTACTAAAGGAATAAGGCGCTCAAAGCGGGTGAACTTAAACCGCACTTCTAAACCTGCCGTTTCCCCAATAGCTTTAATTAGGTCGATATCAAAGCCTTGAATTTTTCCGTCTTCTCCTTGGAAGGAAAAGGGAGGCGAAGCTGGGGCCGTTGCTACCCTAAGAATGTTGCTGTTCGTTGTTCTAGGTTTTGATGGCGAATCATTTTCTTGGCGACAAGCACCTACCACCAAAGTAGTAGCTAAACCCAAGGTCAAATGACGTAAAAATTGCCCTCGCGTTAATCTCTTGCTCATTGAGAATCATTTAATCTATTACTTTTCCTTGAGTCGGTGCGGCGGAAATAATTTGTCGCTGTGGCACCCCAAGATCGATTCCTTCACGCTCGAAAGCAATGGTAAGGCGACGACAAAACTCCCGTTCTACTTCCCATTGCGCTCCTGGTTGTGTCTTAATCCGAATCAGCAATTGAATGCCACTATGAGCCAGCTGAGTGACACCCAAGGCGTTGACTGGGTCTAGGATCTTGTTTTGCCATAGCCGATCGACAGCCATTTCTTCGGCTACTTGTTTGATTATAGCCATGGCCTGAACCACATCTGTTTTGCAGCTAACTTCAACGGTAAAATTGATCCGCGACCAATGCTTGCTGTGGTTTTGCACGATCTCGATCGCTGCATGGGGAATTGTACTCAAAGTTCCTTTAATATCTCGGATTTGAGTAAGGCGTAGATTCATCTTTTCTACTAAACCCGTAATCCCGCCAACACTAATCACATCGCCTACTGCATAGCGGTCTTCGAGTAAAATTAGAGTGCCGTTAATTATATCTTTGAGTAAATCTTGAGAAGCCAGAGAAATCGCCAAACCAGCAAGACCAGCCCCTGCTAGCACGGGAGCAATAGGAATTCCCAGAGAATAGAGCAAGACCAGGAAGCCAATTGAGACGATCGCGATAGTAGTAACGCCTTTAAGTACTCCCACAACCGTTCCCAATCTTAAGCTTTTTCTTTGCCCTTCGGCATTGGCAGATGATAGTTCTTCTGTCAGTATGGCAAAGGCACGAGCGATCCCGAAATTAGCTATTTTCACTATCAAGTTGATGCCGACTAAAATTAGCAAAATTATAAGGGGCTTTTCAATCAACCACGACTGCCACCAGCGCGTCCAAGGAAATAAACCCGTTATCCAAGCTAAGCCCAGCAACCAAATAGCAATTTGCCCAGTTTGCAAGATTAATTGCTTCAAATTGTTTAAATTGAGGGATAGCTGCCAATTTAGCTTTCTCTGGTGAGCAGCAACTGTAAGTTCTAAATCATCAGGACTGATTTGTTTTTCATTGTTTTCCGTAGCTGAGGGGATTATTGTGTTGTCTTCTGGGGAGGGTTTTTGGGAATAGAGGTCAACTAATTGAGCTTTAACTCGCTTTTGCAACCATCTCAGCCCCAAGCTACCTAAAATCATCCCCAAAAGCGTTCCCCCAGAGATTAAACTCCTAGTCAGTAAATAATTCAGTTGACGCTCTTGTTGGGCTCGGATGAGATTGTCATAAACAATTTGTCTCAACCGCTTAGCCCATTGTGATAAAGGCAGTCCGTAGAGCTGAGCATCTAACGGAGTGATAGTCACCAGGACTTTTCTGGTTAGCTTTTCCTGGGTATAATCGGAAACTAAAATAACTGGTTGATTATTGAGAAAGCTGACACTTACCTCTAATGCTTCTGGGTCAAAGCCCTGTTTGATAATTTGGTAGAATCTATCTTCGATAATTTTAACCCGTCTATTAAGGGGTAATTCTTCGACTTTATCTTCACTACTCTCTGATTTAATTGCTGCTACTCGAAATATTTCCCGTCCGTCTATAGTTATGGGAGCAAAAATGAGAGACCCTACTTGCTGTGAGTTAACTGGTTTGATGAAAGCCTTAACATTGGAGCTATTAGAGCCCGACAAAACATCTTTGAAGGGGTTGGAAATTTGTCCCCGAGCTATGGATATGGGCGCAGCGATCGATGAAAAGGCGATTAGACTTATTAAGATATACTTGACTGCGAGATTTCGCCAAATAATAGAGGTCATTTGGGATGTTTTAAATTAAGCGCCGATTTTCTTGATAAAGAATTAATTTTAGGCTGGGTGCAACTTTTTGTCTTGAGAGTTCAACAGAAAATACTCTCGAAAATATCTCCTTAAATCTTAATCTTAGTGCGATTCTATTGAAGGTAAAGATATATTTCTGGCATATTCTTCGGCGAGAAATCTAATGATGAAATAGGGATGGTGGAGATCTTTTAACTATACGATCGCTGGAGATTTCATTGAAGACAAATGTTGCGAAGGAGCAAGATGTTAATTTTATCAAAGGCTAAACTTGTTAGTGGATCGAAGCGAGTTTCCTTAATCGTTGGGCTAGCAATAACTTGGTTGTTAACAATTCCAGCTCCAGCGCCAGCGCAAAAGTTACGGGTGGGAGTTGCTGGCTCGGCCCCATTTGCGATCGAGGATGGGGATGAATTTAAAGGCATTAGTCTCGATATCTGGAAAGAGATAGCACGAGAGCAAGAATTTGAGTATGAATTGATTAAAAAAACTACAGTCCTCAGCGGTCTTAATGCTGTTGCTAATGACCAACTAGACTTACTCATTGGCCCGATAAGCATTACTCCTCAAAGGCTGGAAACTATGAAGATTGAGTTTACCCAACCTATCTTTTTCGTTGAAATTGGGTTGGTGCTACCCAGCCGCTCACCGAGCCTCTGGAGCCGAGTCAAGCCTTTTTTTGGCATAGCTGCCCTCTCCTCAGTATTTGGATTGTGTTTCTTATTGTTCGTCGTTGGCAATCTCATTTGGCTAGTAGAGCGACACCAAAATTCCCAACAGTTTCCGGCCAAGTATCTCAGTGGGGTAGGGAATGGAATCTGGTTAGCTTTAGTAACTTTAACTACAGTAGGATATGGCGATCGCGCTCCTGTTACCAAGGGGGGGCGATTAATTGTGGGAATCTGGATGTTGATTTCTTTGCTAACAGTCTCTTCTATCACCGCTGGTCTGGCTTCAGCAATTACAATATCCTTATCTGAGTTGGCAGCAAGCGAACAGTTCGCCAGTCCTGCCGATCTTCAGGGGGCTAAGATAGCCGTGGTATCCGGTACGACTTCAGTCGAGTGGGGAAAATACTATCAGGCACAATTGCTGAAAACAGACACCCTTAAGGAGGCACTTGACCTGGTTATTTCGGGTCAAACCCAGGGTGCAATCTTCGACCGTCCGGCGCTCAAATACTATCTAAACCAGCATCCCAAACTAAAATTAAGATTGGCTTCCTTTAGTCTGGCCACTGAAACCTACGGTTTCGTGGTGCCTCAAAACAGCTATTCTCTAGAACGAAGTGTCAATTTGGTTTTGCTAGAAATGCATCAACAGCAGCAAATTCGAGCAATTGCTGATAAGTGGCTCAAAGATAGCAATTAGCAGCAGGAAAAGCGATAAAGTTTTTTGCTTTTAGAGAGCGAGATTAGGAAATTCTCGAGATAGAGCTGAAATAACATAAATTTAGAGTATTGATTTTATCAGTCCCTGAGGAGATCGATTCAAAAGACAAAGCTTTGTTTAAGTGGTTAAATTCTTAAACATTAAACTTATAAGTGCTTAAACAAAATTATTTACATATAGCGATTTTTGCTTAAGATTTTGGCATAGCCTAGTCGGAATAAGAATATGGATAACAAAATTTATGCGTAAATTTTTAATTGATACAGATACAGCTTCTGATGATGCTGTGGCAATAATTATGGCACATAAGTGGCCTGGTGTTCAAATAATAGGGGTAACAATAGTAAATGGGAACGTTTCTGTAGAGCAAGGAAGTTTGAACGCACTATATACTATAGAATTATGTGAGCAATCAACTCCTGTATATATCGGTTGTTCTAAACCCATGCTCCGTTCTTGTGAGTATTCTTCTTGGTTTCATGGGAAAGATGGTATGGGTAATATGAACTATCCAAAATCTATTCTTAACCCCGAATCAACCCACGCAGTCGATTTTATTATAAAAACAATTAAAACAAATCCAGGTGAGATAACATTAGTCACTTTAGGTCCTCTGACAAATATTGCTACAGCTCTTTTGCGCGCTCCAGAAATAGCATCATTAATACATCGTTGTGTGGTTATGGGTGGTGCAGCCAACGTAGTAGGTAATGTAACTCCGTCAGCTGAGTATAACATTTGGGTAGATCCAGAAGCCGCAAAAATAGTTTTTCATAGTGGGATGCCAATAGAAATGGTCGGTTGGGAATTAAGTCGAGCAAAGGCTGCTTTACTACCAGCAGAGATCGATAAAATTACTAACTCTGGTAATAAACTGGCTCGTTTTGCTATGGAATGTAATCGCGTAGCATTACAAGTATCTATGGATATTCAGAAAGCTCCAGGTTTAACCTTAGCCGATCCCGTAGCGATGGCTGTTGCACTCGATCCCGATCTAATCGATCGTCAAGGGAAATATTATGTTGATGTTGAAGTTAATAGTGAGTTAACACGAGGTCAAACGATCGTAGATGAATTGGGAGTATTGAAAAAAAAGCCTAACATAAATGTAATCTGGTCAATTCATACATCTCGTTGGAAAGATAATTTATATCGTAGCTTAATGGT
>JASJDA010000452.1 GCA_030065755.1 Prochloraceae cyanobacterium
AAGAAGGACAAAGACTGATTCAACAAACTGGTTTGGTTCCCAAAAACACAACTGGCAATGTTACATGGGACGCTAAAACTGAATACTAATTTCATTAATCTTCGACCTTACTACTTTCAAGTTCGGCGATAATCTTCTCCTGAAACTTTGGAAGCGTTTCGTACAGCCATATCTTTTCGTTTTAGTTAGATATGTTTATTTTACTCACTTGAGATTGCTCCCAATCTCAGAAGAGTAGCTTGTTGCGCTTCAGTTATACCTGTTACCCCAGTTACTTTCGTTCCTTCATAGGGTTGTTTGGCTCTCAGCGTTTTTAGACATTCACCTGTCTGGGGATTCCACAACTTAATCGTTCCATCTATACTACCAGTAGCTAGCCATTGTCCGTCAGTACTCCAACTGAGCGATCGCAAACAACTGAGATGTCCCCGCAAAACTAGAAGGCATTCCCCAGTTTTTACGTCCCACAATCTAGCTGTACCATCTTGTGAAGCACTGGCGAGAATTTGTCCGTCGGGATGCCAAGCAACTGACCAAACCCAATCAGTATGTTCTGCAAAGGTATTAAGGCATTTCCCCATCTCCACATCCCAAAGCTTGACGGTGTTGTCCTGAGAGCCACTGGCAAGGGTTTGACCCTTCTTGGGATTCCAAGCTATTGAAACAACCGTATTTGTGTGACTTTGGAGCAATTTTAAGCATTTCCCAGTATTATTATCCCAAAGCCTGATGATACCACCCTGAACTCCACTAGCTAAAATCTGTCCCTCTTGATTCCAAGCAGCAGCAGCAACTATAAGTTCGTGTTCTAGGGTCTGTTGACACTCTCCTGTGTAGGTGTTCCAGATCTTGACCGTGCCATCTAAAGAAGTACTGGCGAATAGTTGCCCGTCGGGATGCCAGGTTACGGCTTGAACCAAATTGAGATGTTTCTCTAATTTATTGAGACATTCTCCCGTGGAAGTGTTCCACAGTCTGACGGTTTTATCCTGAGAACCACTGGCAAGAAATTTTCCATCGCGACTCAAGGCGATTGACCACACTATACTATTGTGTCCCCGCAATGTTTGCAGACAATCTCCTGTAGCCGTGTCCCACAATTTAATGGTTCCGTCCTGATGGGCAGAAGCTAACTGTTGACAATTACTGCTCGCGTCTACATCCCAAACAGCGCTGCTATATCCGTGCCAGGTTTTCAAACAATCTCCCGTAGCTGTGTCCCACAATTTAATAGTTCGATCGTCACTACTACTAGCGAGAGTTTGTCCGTCAGGACTGAAAGCAAGTGACCACAAAATACTGGTATGTCCCTGTAGGGTTTTGAGACATTGTCCCGTGTAAGTTTCCCATATTCTCACCGTGTTATCTTGACAAGAACCGGCCAAAGTTCTTCCATCTGAGCTAAATACCAGCGACCAAGCTGCCACCAATTTGCCTTGGATCGTTTGCCGACATTCTCTAGTAGAAACATTCCAGAATTGGATCGTACCGTCTTGAGAGCCACTAACCAAGGTCTGTCCGTCAGGGCTAAAAGCAACTGACCAAACTTTCTCTCCAAGAGCAGATAAAGTATCGAGCAATTTTCCAGCACTCGCATCCCAGAGTAGAACAGTATTGTCGCCGCCAGGACAAGCGAGAAATTTTCCATCTGGACTCCAAGCAACTGAAGCAATTTGAGGGGAATTTCCTCGCAGGACTTTGAGGCATTCTCCCGTCTGAGAGTTCCACACTCTCAAGGTTTGGTCGAAACCTACACTAGCAAGCATTGTGCCATTGGGATTCCAAGCGCAGCGACCGACTGTGTGGGAGTGCTTAAAAGTGTGGAGGCGCTGTCCTGTTGCGATCGCCCAGATTTTAATGCTGCAGTCGTCAGAAGCACTGGCTAGGGTTTTTCCATCTGGACTAAAGGTTATGCTGTGTACCCAACTTTGGTGTGCAGGATAAATCTTGAAGGTCTGACCGCTTGGCATCTGCCGCAGGTAGATATTTCCTTGAGTGTCTCCGCTAGCGAGTATTTGGCCGTCAGTACTGAAAGCTACGCATACGATATTAGCAAAAGTTTCTGTGAAAAGGGACTTAGTTAGATCGGCACGGGCGAAATCGAGCCCCTGTAGTTCTACTTGTTGCAAACAAGCGTGCCAAATACTCAAATCTGAAAAATCAAAACCACTTACATCTAACCGCAGGTGAAGACAGAGATTGAGAAGATTACCGCCCCCATAGTTAGATAAGGGATGGTCGATTTGTCGCAAGGTTTGCAGCAGCCTCACAACTTGCTGTTTGAGAGCACTAATTACCCTGAAGGTTTTTTGTAATTCAAGAGCGATCGGGTTGAGGATGAGTCTCACTTGAGAGTCGCGCACGTATTCTTTGACAGTTGTTTTCACTAGAGCGTGGCGGGTAAATAGGTCTAGTTTACAAGTGGTTAATTCCTCGACGCTCTTTTCAATCAGGCGATCGCAGACATACTCCATCACCACAGACTGCAAAGTGTATTGGCCTCCTTGCTTCTCAATCAGGTTGCGCCCGCAAAGGGCTTCTAATCCCTCTAATAAACGGTTTCGCGACACAGGAGGCATTATATCTTCGAGCAATTCTTCTACTCCTGTCCATTCCCGAGCGATCGCTAACCAATACATCAGAGTTTCTTCTAGGGTTGAGAGACGAGCGAATTGTTGCTCGAGAAGTTGGCGCACGCCTTTGAATACGATCGTCTCTTGAGAAAGAAAAGTAGTAATGTTGCCTTCAAATAAGTCTTCGATGGAGGTGGCGGCGATTTTGATCGCAAGGGGGTTGCCTCCGTAGATATCGATGAGACTTTTTCGCTCTTGACTCGAACCCGACAAGCCTTTGGCTTTTAGTAAAGCATCGGTTTCTTCTTGCAAGCCAGATAGAGACAGGGAGCGTACGGGCAATTGTATCCCTTCTCTAGTGGCGATCGAATTGGGTTTTTCTCGACTAGTAATAATCAAGCAACTTTGATGGGCTGTTTCTCCTACCAGTCGCAGCAATTTCCCATATTCCTCGTACCCTTGTCGAAATTTCCCTAACTCCATAGGTTGCAAAATGGCTTCAAAATTATCGAGAATCAGCAGACATTTTGAAGCTCGCAGATAATGTAGCAAATGTTCTAATTCTGGGCGAGTTTCTTTTTGCTCTGACACCATTGGCACCATAAGTGCCAATAGGGTTTCTAAAAACGGGGCGTTGCGGAGGCTGCGCCAGATGACATACTTAAATTCTCCTTGAATCTGCTGGGCTAACTTCACACCTAAAGCTGTTTTGCCAATCCCGCCCATGCCCAACAGTGCCACTAGGCGGCAAGAATCTTGTAAAATCCAGTGGGTCAAAGTCTTGAGTTCTTCAGTTCGTCCCAAAAAAAAAGAGACATCAGGAGCTTCTCCCCAGTCGGTGCGATTGAGGATGGGAATTGAGGAGTATTGAATAGTTTGATATCTTTTTAAGGCTTGTTGAAAGTTGGTTTTACTGACTTTTTCCCCTAATCCTGCAGAGAGTAACCGCCACAGTTTAGGCCCCACATCTCGTTTTATGTAGCTGAGGGAGTAGCCAGTAGCTTCGGCAATTTCCTCGTAGGTGCGAGCAGCGATAGCACCTCTAACGATCGCACTTTCCACGTCGCTGAGGTATCGACCAGCCATGTCAAAAATGACTCTATTGGCGGTAGCAAGTATCTGCTCGAATTCCAACACTATCTTTAAATAAAGCCTGTAATGGCTAAATTATACCTGAACTTTCCCGAACTTTTGGCAGTAAATTCCAGAACTTTTCTGTAACGACAACAACAATAACACCAATTATCCTGAAATAAACTGAGCCGAAAAAGAACTAACCAGCGATCGCATTTTGACTTGACAATGTGGCTAGATCTCCAAGTTTCTTTGCTGGTTGCTTTTATCAGATTTCATTACCAATTTCAGGAGCAAAAAAAATGGTGAATAAACTTTTGAGTATCCTTGGAATTAGTCTATTTTCCTTTGCTACCACTGCTTATGCCTTAACATTACAACAAGAAAGCAAACTGTACGATATCAACACCAATCTGCCGCTCGATAATGCATCAGCCACTTTAACTCGGATGCAAGATGGAGTTGAGTTGAATTTAGAGACAATACTTCCTGGGGAAGCTGCTTATACTGTTTGGTGGGTAATTTTTAATAATCCCTAATTCTGTGTAGACGGCTGCGGTCTTGACGATTTA
The DNA here is from genome assembly GCA_030065755.1 of Prochloraceae cyanobacterium. Classification (GTDB taxonomy): domain Bacteria; phylum Cyanobacteriota; class Cyanobacteriia; order Cyanobacteriales; family JASJDA01; genus JASJDA01. The sequence goes on from JASJDA010000452.1 coordinate 4,220, forward strand.
AATACTTCCTCATATTTATCTGTTTGGAGTAGTAAAAGTACAAGCGATCGTTGTTTAATAATTTGCTTTTATAATGGTGTCTCAAAACTTCTTTGGCAAAAATTTGCGAGGTCGTTCCTTTGAACGACAAAATCTTACTAACGCAGACTTTAGTAATGCGGACATTCGAGGGGCCAATTTTTCGGGTGCTATTCTCGAAGGTGCTAATTTTAGTAATGCCAAAGCTGGATTGACACCTTTTCAAAGATTTGTCTTGGCAATAATCGCATTAAGTTCATCTGCACTGCTTGGCTTTGGCTCTTCAGTTATTATTTTGATTATAAATATGCTCTTTCCCTACTCCCTAGGTACTGGTAAAGAACCTGCCATCCAAGAGTCATCAGTAATTATTGCTGGGTTGTTTATTCTTTTTTTTGCGACCATTTTTTTCTTTCGCAGAGGTTTAATAGCAGCCTCTACAGCAGCAATTGTTGCTGGGATTGTATTTGGTTTATTAATCGGAAGCTTGAGTGGAACTAAAGCTGGACTAGTTGCAGGGTTAGTATCAACCAATTTAAGTGTTTTGTATAGTCTCATCCTCTTATTTCTAATGCCGATCGCTTTGAGTGGAGTAGGGATGACGGCGGGATTAAGAGCTATATTTTTAGGGATGGGTTTAGCTTTTGTCACTGGCATTTCTGGAACCTTAGTAGGTATAGAAACTATCAAAGAAGTTGCCACACTTATTGCAGAAACTGGAGAATTACCTAAGAAGATAATATTAAGTATTGACGACGCTAGAGATGCAGGATTAATTATTAGTATCGCGATCGCTTTAATTTCGGGTCACGTTGCTTGGCGAACTTGTTATGGGGATGAAAGATTTTCTTGGATTAACAAAGCAGTAGTAATTTTCGGCTCTATTGGCGGTACTAATTTCCGAAAAGCAGATCTCACAGATGCTTATTTTACTAAAGCAACCCTCAAAAACACTAATTTAACAGATGCTATTCTCACTCGCACCAATTTTTATGGTGTTAAAAAGCTAGAACAGGCTGTTGTTAGCAATACTATTTTAAGCGACCCAAAAGTGCAAGAATTAATAATTTCTGGCCAGGGATCGGGGTTGTCTTTAGTAGGTTGTAACCTCAAAGGAGCAAATTTGACACGTGCAGATCTCAGTGCAGCTAATTTAAAAGAAGCCAATCTCGATCGAGCAACATTAGAGGGAGCTTGTTTAGAGCAAGCCAATTTAACTAGAA
>JASJDA010000453.1 GCA_030065755.1 Prochloraceae cyanobacterium
TCGTAAACAAAAGCTCTACAAAATTATGTTAGAGAAAGTGGCAGATAGTTATACAAAGAAACGAAATAAAAGAGTCGAACCTAGAGTTAAGAAACGCCGTCCAAAAGCTTATCCATTAATGCAAGAACCTCGTCATGTTCTGAGAGCAAAACTTCTATCTGCTTGAACTTGAAACGGGAGTTTAGAATAAACTCCCACCCCTAACGCTAAAACTAAACGTTTTAGTTTGAATAAAACCCATCCCAGGTTGCCACCGGCGCAGCAGGAATTGACACGTCTCGATCGCTTGCTGAATAGCTCAATTACAACCAAAATTAACTGTCTCTAACACTTAAACTCAACCAAGCGGTTTAGTTTATGAAGTCGCGATCGTCTAAGCTTCAGTTGAGATAAGGCTTTCCGATTATCTTAGCGGCATTCGGCTCTATAGCACGCCTTCAAATCCAGAATACTGAAGTGTGGGTGAAAGTAGGAGCGAAAGTTTCGTAACAACCGATGAGAGAGGCTAACCATAAAGAAAGCTAGATTAACTGCATTGGTCACGGCAGTTTTGGAGATATTCATAAAATCTTCGAGTCCCAAAAACTACTTCGCCGAAGCGGAAGTTGAATTCAATTTGAAAGCGCAGGGTGTACAGTTCAATCAGCTTATCGTGAGAGAGCTCTAAGTCGCTCTTCGAATAAGATAACATGCCCTTGTTGTTGGGTTTTCAGGTGAGTTTTGAGTATAATGACTACATTAAGGGGCTGGGCAAACTCTTCTATGTTGCACTTGCACCTGATAGATCTCTGTGCGGGAATCTTCTTCAGTAGTGCTGTGACAGAAAAACTGTTGGGGCATCCCACGGGGATTGAGTTGATCGCCGTACTTGCGCCGAGAGTTTGTGCCTTCATAGGGCAAGAATAAGGCACTATCATAACGCAACTTGCTCACCAGATGTAACCCCAGCTGTCGGGTCATTTGTACCGCATTGTTGTGACCAAACTTTCCATCCAGCTGCAAATATCGAATCGAGATTGAGTTAATTGCGAAGGGACAAAAGTTAAAAAAAAGGGTTCCCTATAAAAAATAGAATCATTGTGACCATCAAGTAGAATGTATAAACAAGTTGAAAATAGCTTCATGCTACCCGAAAAGTTTGAATTTCACAATGGTGGAAAATTATCAGAAGATAATCGTTGGGTGAGGATGGCTAAACTAACTTGACAATGTTAAATTATCTTTCGTCAAAAGAAGCGATCACTAATTTGCCAGTAAAAGGAATTGACATATGTCCAAAAGACCTATGCCTCATGTTTTAGATGTCGGTGACCTCTTTTACTTGGGTCAGCCAGTTGAACTTCAAGCAAATCTATTAACTGCAAATGAATTAGATACAGATTTTACAGTAACTTTGTGGCGTTCTGGAACAACTCAACCTGTTGTGAGTCGATTAATGACCCGAATCGAGAATCATTGGCAGAAAACAGTTTTTGAGTCCCTAGCTCCTGGTGACTACAGAGTGGAAGTATCTGGTGAAGATGTAGAGACTGCTGGAGATGCTTTTGTGGTAGCTGACATTAAGGAAGGACAGGAGGAAGGGTAAATGTTTTCTACAGAAATCAAAAACTGGGTATGGAGTGACCATGAATGTTTATCAGTGTCCAGTAAGCGTTCCTTCACGAGTGTTCTAGAAATAATAAAAAATAAGCCCATAGTTTGGGTCGTTATTGTCCGTACATACACTCAAATTGGTCAGGTTTCTGCGTCAACTGAGTATTACACTTACTTAGCAAAATCGCTTTATGACCAATCAATTAACTTCAGTAAAAATCGTTTGGATATGGCGCTTGAAGAGGCTTTAAATCTTGAAGAAAGTCGATCGAGCTTTGAGGTACGTAATAGTGAAGATGCTGCACAGATACATAAATTAGATGATTTGAGAATATCCTTTGGTCAAGCAAATCCAGTCTATGCAGGCGCAGACACTCCTGAAGCCAGAGCCGTTCAAATTAATGTTGAAGGGGAAATAATAGCAATCGGTTATGAAAATCGTAATGGAATAATTGATGAGAAGTATATGATAGGAGTTCAACCGTGCAAAGACCATAGTGGAAATGCGAATAGGGGTCCAATGATTATATTTTTATAGAGGGAACCCTTCTATAGCGATAGGTTAATTGCGAAGAGACATAATTATAAGTAATATCAAGTCCGAATGATTCGTTAAAATAAGAGCCTGTGCATCCATGCAAATAATCAATCAATGCCGAAAAAAATTGTCCTGAGCGATCGCTTGAGTCCCGAGGACCTATTAGTCAAATATAAGAGTGAAACTAATGCGAGCGCAAAAATTCGTTATCAAATCGTTTGGTTATTATCTACAGGTAAAAGCCCTCTTGAAGTAGCTTCAGTTACTGGTTATAGCCGAACTTGGATTTATCAAGTAATCGCTCGATACAATCAAGGAGGCATAGAAGCTTTGGAAGATTTGAGAAAACATAACCAAGGCAAAGAACCCTTACTCAACGACGTACAACAAGCACAATTACATCAAGTTCTCTCTGGCCCAGCACCAGATGGCGGATTATGGAATGGTCCAAAAGTAGCTCAATGGATGAGTGAAATTACAGGGCAAGAAATTAGCCCAAGTGCGAGGATGGGAATATCTAAAACAAATGGAATACAGCCTCAAAGTACCACGTCCTCAGCATCGGGAAGTTTCAGTAGACGAACAAATAGAATGGAAAAAAAACTTGGTTTGAAATTAGAATTTCTTCAAGCTAAATATCCTAATGCAGAAATTGAACTTTGGAGTGAAGACGAACATCGTTTAGGATTACAGCCAATTTTACGTCGTGTTTGGACACCAATAGGTGACCAGCCAATTGCCGATGTTAAAATTCAGTATCAATGGCTTTGGCTTTATGGCTTTGTTCATCCCTACTTTCCGCGAGTCATCGATGTAGTATTATCGAAGTATAAAACGAAAACAAAAGTAGTTGCGGGTATGAGGATGCGCAGGGCGTATCCTCATACCCACCCCCCGCGCATACTATACCGTTCAGTTTATGTCTTCGCCAGTTAAAAGGAAAAAAGGTAAATTAGAAGAATTGGAATTAAAGTTAAATAAAAATCCAAATGCTGCCCTTAGTCGGAGTTCCCCCTACGATTGCTGCTATTTTTTCCAATTATCGCGACATATTTTGTCGTCAAGAGGGATTTGACCATGTGTCTCGTTACATCACAGGGCTATTGTTAAGTCCGAACAAAACATTAGAAGGCATCCACTCTCAACTTTTCTGGTCAGAAGGCAAACAAGTAAAAAGAAGAGCGATGCACGCAGCTGTATTTGAGGCAGGCTGGAAAAGCGAAGAATTAATGCCTCGTCACCGAGAAGTAGTAGCTCGTGACCACCCTCGGGAAAGGCAGAGAAGTAATTGGGATTGATTGGACATTAACTCATCACGATCTCGCAGAGATCCGCTACGCGGCGCGAGGCCCCAAAATATTTGGAGTTAAACGAGCATATGATTATGTAGACAAGCGGATGAGCAATTACCAGACAGTACTAACAGCAACGATTGCTAACCGCGAGATGATAGATGGTCTCGAAGTAGTGGTACAAATTCCTGACTATCAAAAAGAAGAGCTGGTTTATCTTAAGAGAACCTGTCGGCAGCACTACGAATCAAAGGCAGAAGTATTAGAGAGATTAGAAGAGCTACTGTACTACAAGAAAAATCGAGAGCGCTTATCGCAAGCGCACAGAAATTGCTGTAGATATTGTCAGACAATTAGAGCTTGAAGGTCATTTCCCAGATGCTAACTACGCCTTTGATAACGGGGTTTTAACTGTAGAACTTACTCAGTTAATTGAGAAGCACAACAAGCATTGGGACAGTTCTTCTTATTTTTAGTAAAGTACCCCTTATCGATAAGTTATAAGCGAAGAGACACAATTAAAAGTAAAAGAGGGGTACTTTACTAAAAATAAAAGATTTTCCAGGGGCTTAGTGAGCTGGAATAAGCGCCGCAATATCAACTGGTGCATGAGATTGGCGACGGGTAGATGAAGTAGCAGGGCATCTACGTACTGTTCATCCAGAAAGCTTTCGTTTTTATCAAGTATCTTCTCGAAATGGAGAAATTAAATCGTTTTGGGCTTTTACCAAAACCGTCCGCTTAAGAAAATATGGCAAGAAAAGACTGGTTATTGTGCACGGAACTTGAGGATTTAGGTGATGAGCCTAGATTCTTAATCACTGATGCACTTCATTGGGAGAGCCGAAAAGTTATCCAAACATGGAGTTATCGTTGGCCAGTAGAAGTTTTTCACGAGTAAGCCTACGCAGTTAACTGGTCTGGAGTCTTCTCAGGTACGCAATGAGGAAGCGGTTAAACGTCACTTCCGTTTGAGTTGCATAGCGCAGTCGCTACTTCAGAGAGCTAGCTGTCAAGGTCACCAAATGTTTATTTTTAATAAGGAAGTCTTCAGTAGCAGATAAGTTATTGGTGCTAGCAGAAGAGTTTTTGTAAAAGACTTCCTTATTAAAAATAGATTCATCCTCGGTCAGAAATCTGAGAAATTTAAGTTTGCGCAGACAAAGCAAACTATCGGCCAAAAAGTTTACTCTCTAACCCGTGAGGCTCTTAAACAATTATTGTCTCTTGTTGAGAGCTTGCTTGCCCAAGGCCAGTCCTGCCAACAAGTCGTGGAGGTACTTATGCCTGTGTAACAGAAGAATTGGCCAGCACAAATAAATGCACTGCTCAATAACTGCTTTTTGCTATTTAATGTAGTAATTTGATGATATACAAAAACCTGTGATGATGTCAAGTAACTCTGAAAAAAATGGCTGACTAAATTCTGTTTTTGATATAGTTTGTTTCCGACGCGATCGCCTTTTTCTTTGATGCTATCGCAGCTATAAATGCGCTCAAAATCATACGTGCTATATTTTCCCGAGGCTCTTAAATAGTTATTTTTTGATAACTTGCCAAGTCGTGTAAATTAGAGAAATTGGAGTTCATGAATTCTTCCTTAAAAATTTATGAAAGAGGTATTTTGTCAATACGAAACTTACGCCAGTCTGTTAACCACTGTTGATGATTCTCATAACCATTTTCTTCTAAGTGGTGTTGAGCATTGAATAATTTACGAGAACCAAAACATATATGGAATCGCTCTGTAGATATTAACAGATATTTTTGTCTAGTAAAGAACAGAGCGCGCGATAATTTCTATTTTTTGTGGTTTCTGACCAGTTTTTTTCCAGGCAATGATTGCTTGCTCGCATCGAATCGCATCCGGCTCGGCAATTAAGGAGCGACACTCTAGGTTATGTATTAAGAGCGGCAGTAAAGGATCCTGAAGATAGTAAACCACTATCATTTCTTTCTCTAGAGTGCATAATTCCAGCGAACATTTAATTAGTTCGCGAAACAGGCTTAAATCTAGTCCTTGGTAAATAGTAGAAAACAAGAGGACT
>JASJDA010000454.1 GCA_030065755.1 Prochloraceae cyanobacterium
CAATGGTTCAATCCGATGAGGCTATTCTCATATCTTGAGGATTACAAATATTATACATCGCCTAGAACTCTTGCAATTATATTGGTTATATGAACTTTCCTGTTTCTCAAATTAAGTTGATTGCTCGTTTCCTCCATCTCTTAAACTCACTTGCTACGTATCGTTCGTATAAGACTTTCGTCAACTCGCACGCATTCATCTCACGCTGACCTTAGCAGGTACAGACGTCAGGCTTCTGCGCATTAAGCTAACTTTGATTAGACCTCTTGCAAAAGTCTCGATCTCCTAGGATTTGACTTACGGAATCAAAACTTTTTAGAAGCGGAGCTAGCTAAAATTAGCTAAATGATAATTTAACCACTATACTTTTGCAAGAGGTCTATTTTTTTGGCTCGATGTTTAAAAAAATCCGATCGAACGAGGTATTGTTTGAGAAGACTAGCTGAAGATAAAATTATCTCTCAGCTATATTGCCTAATCGATCGCTATGTCTCATCCTCTCTACGTCGCCTTTATCTGGCACCAGCACCAACCTTTATATAAATCTCGTCAAAATCTATCTCAAACTTCTTCTCAATACCGCCTGCCTTGGGTAAGGTTGCACGGAACCAAAGATTATCTCGATTTAATCTTAATCCTAGAGCGCTATCCTAAATTACATCAAACAGTTAATCTAGTTCCTTCTCTAATTTTACAAATAGAAGATTATGCTGCAGGTACGGCGATCGATCCTTACTTAGCACTAACTCTTACTCCAGTAGAACAACTCAAGCAAGAACAAAAAAAATATATAATCGAGCATTTCTTCGATGCCAATCATCGCACTCTGATTGACCCCAATCCTCGTTACGCCCAGTTATACGAACAAAAACAGGAAGAAGGAAAAACTTGGTGTTTAGAAAATTGGAAGCTTGAAGATTATAGCGATTTATTGGCATGGCACAATTTAGCTTGGATCGACCCCCTATTTTGGGACGATCCAGAAATTGAAGTATGGCTGAAGCAGGGAAAAAATTTCACCTTGAGCGATCGCCAGCGCATTATTTCTAAACAACGACAAATTATTAAACGCATTATTCCCCAACATCGGAAAATGCAGGAAGCGGGTCAATTAGAAATTACGACAACTCCCTACACTCACCCGATTTTACCCCTGCTAGCCGATACTAATTCTGGTACCGTAGCAGTGCCAGATATGGTTTTACCCCAAAACCGCTTTCTGGGGTCAGAAGATCTTCCTCGCCACCTGCGCAAAGCTTGGGATATGTATCTAGAAAGGTTTGGAAGAGTGCCTCGCGGTTTGTGGCCCAGCGAACAGTCGGTCAGTCCTGAAATTCTACCCTACATTGCTAAAGAAGGTTTTAAATGGATTTGTTCGGACGAATCAGTCTTAGGTTGGACTCTCAAGCACTTTTTCCACCGAGATGAAACAGGAAATGTCTTGGAACCAGATTTACTCTATCGTCCTTATCAGTTGTCAACTTCTGAGGGAAACTTAGCGATCGTCTTTCGCGATCACCGCCTCTCCGATTTGATAGGCTTTAGTTATGGGGCGATGAAACCCGATCGAGCAGCTTCGGATTTAGTAGGACATTTAGAGGCAATTCATCGCTCTTATAAAAAGCGACAAACCCATCCAGAAACGGCTTCAGACCAGCCTTGGTTAGTAACAATTGCTCTAGATGGTGAAAATTGCTGGGAACACTATCAAAATGACGGTTTGCCCTTCCTCGAAGCCCTTTACGATCTTTTGAGCGATCGAGAAGATATTAAACTAGTAACGGTATCGGAATTTTTAGAAGAGTTTCCACCCACAGCCAAAATTCCAGCTAAATCCTTACATAGCGGTTCCTGGGTAGATGGCAGCTTTACTACTTGGATTGGCGACCCAGTTAAAAACAAAGCTTGGGATTTACTAACAGAAGCAAGGAATGTATTAGCTAAACACCCAGAAGCCACAGAAAAAAATAATCCTGAAGCTTGGGAAGCACTCTACGCAGCCCAAGGTTCGGATTGGTTTTGGTGGTTTGGCGAGGGTCATTCCTCCAATCAAGATTCTATATTCGACCAATTGTTTCGAGAACACCTGTGTGCCATTTATAGGGCTTTAAATGAACCAGTCCCGCCAAGTCTATTAAAGCCCCTAGAAGAGCGCAAAATTACAGGCGATCGCCTACCTGAAGGCTTTATTCATCCAGTTATTGACGGTATTGGGGACGAACAAGATTGGGATAAAGCAGGTCGCATGGAGATTGGGGGCGCTAGAGGGACTATGCACCAATCTTCTGTAGTCCAGCGAGTTTTTTACGGTTGGGATCACCTTAATTTTTATCTGCGCTGGGACTTTAAAGCAGGGGTTAAAGCAGGAAAGGACTTCCCCAGCGAACTACACTTGCTTTGGTTTTATCCAGGACTGCTACTAAATAATAGCCCCATACCTTTGGATAAAATACCTAATAAACCGCCTCTAAACTATTTATTTCACCACCATTTAGGTCTCAATTTAGTAACAGAATCAATTTGGTTGCAACAAGCTGGGACGGAATATACTTGGCACTCTCGCATTACTAGAGCAGAAATGGCTTTAAATAAATGTTTAGAATTGGCAGTACCTTGGGGAGATTTACATATTGAGCCAGATTATGGTCTAGAAATGATTGCTATTATGGCAGATGAAGGTAATTTCCGCACTTATTTGCCCGAACAAGGCGCTATTAGGCTGGAAGCACCTTAAGCTCTAATTAAGGATGAAGGATAAAGCGCGTTTTTAGGTTTAAGTTACCTCTCATCAGAGATTAATGAGGCACTGACGGCATTACAAAGCGATCGAGTAAGCTTACCCCGCAATAAATTGGCGGGGCTTTAGCCCGAGAAAATACCTGCAGGAAAGTCTGCTGTTAGAGTCGAGGTACTGCCGCCGGTCGTTGTCGCTAAAATAGTCTGTAGTATTGTGCTAAAGTACTGGCTTAATCATTAAAGTAGTTCAAAAACAGTCTAAGAAAAAAATTATGGATCTGGTAACACTCCAGAATAAACTCGATAACGCTTCTTTTTGTGTCCTCTTTCTAACTATGTTGGTTTACTGGGTAGGAGCCGCCTTTCGAGGAATTCCCTATCTACCAGCATTGGGGACAGCAGGGATGGCGATCGCTAATATGATGGTAGCAGCCTTACTAGGGTCGCGATGGCTAGAAGGAGGCTATTTTCCTTTAAGCAATCTCTACGAATCCCTATTTTTCCTAACTTGGGGAATAACAGCTATTCATCTAATTGCAGAGACAATGAGCCGCAGTCGTTTAGTTGGCGTGGCTACTAGTCCTGTAGCCATGGGAATTACAGCCTTTGCCGCTTTGTCTTTACCCGCAGAAATGCAAACCTCTGCTCCTTTAGTACCAGCCCTGAAATCTAACTGGTTAATGATGCACGTAAGTGTCATGATGCTCAGTTATGCCACCTTAATGGTCGGTTCGGTGTTGGCTATTGCTTTTTTAATTGTTACTCGCGGTCAACAAGTCGAACTTAAAGGTAGTTCTGTCGGTACTGGTGCTTATCGCCTTAACACTCGAAACTCCGAACCATCTCCCACACCTGCTTCACCTTCAAACAATGGTAATTCAGCAGTTGTTGCAGCCGATCGAGCTCAGAGTAATGGGAGTGGTAGCACTGCAGTAATCGATTTAGTCACTACTCAAACTACGGCAGCAGAAGACGTTTCCGCAACTTCAACTCTTTCTCCCCAACTTCTCAGCCTTGCCGATACTCTAGACAATATCAGCTATCGGGTTATTGGGCTAGGATTTCCCTTACTGACCATTGGCATTATTGCAGGTGCTGTTTGGGCAAATGAAGCCTGGGGTTCATACTGGAGTTGGGATCCAAAAGAAACTTGGGCGTTAATTACCTGGCTAGTTTTTGCTGCTTATCTCCACGCACGCATCACTCGCGGTTGGCAAGGAAGACGACCAGCAATTTTAGCAGCCACTGGCTTTGTAGTAGTCTGGGTTTGCTATCTGGGAGTTAATCTTTTGGGTAAAGGACTTCACTCATACGGTTGGTTCTTTTGACGCTCCCCACGTTGCTTACGCGCTCGCGTGGGGATTCTTGATTCAAGGGGACTAGCTCAGTAGTGGATTTTTCACGTCCACTACCTCGACTAACAGTCCCTCCACAAGCAGTAGCCCTGCGCCCCAAGGCTAATAATCGTAGTGCTTCATCTCTAATGTTTTGAGCTGCATTGATGTCTCTATCTATATGTTTAGTATTGCAAGACGGACAATCCCATACTCTCTCATCAAGAGAAAGTTTGTCTATTTGATATAGACAATTGTTACAGGTTTTAGAGCTAGGGAAAAACCTATCTACTTCTATATAAGTTTTCCCTGACCATTCGGCTTTATATTTCAGCATAGTATTGAGCATTCCCCACCCAACATTGCTAATAGCCAATGCTAACGACCGATTGTGAACCATGCCTTTTACATTAAGATTCTCTACCGCAATAACTTGGTTTTCGTTGACTATCCTACGCGATAGTTTGTGTAGAAAATCGAGCCGACAATTACTTACTTTTTCGTATACTTTAGCTGCTAGGAAGCGCGCTTTTTTCCTGTTGTTTGAACCCTTTTCCTTGCGAGCTAGCTTTTGCTGCTTTCGCTTTAAGTTCTTCTGATGTTTCTTGAACCAACGAGGGTTATTATATTTGCTTCCATCACTGGTGACACAAATATCAGAAATACCGACATCTAAACCAATACATTTTCCATCACTGCTAACTTCAGGCTTATCCTTACCGTCATCTACCAAAATAGAGGCATAATATTTACCTGAAGGTGCTTGAGAAATAGTTACAATTTTAACAGTACCTTCTATTAGCTTAGATATTTTAGCTGCAACTAATTTGATTTTAGGAAACTTGATAAAGCCATCTAATATTTTGACATTTTGAGGATAGCTAATTGATTGTTTGTGATGTTTAGATTTGAATCTAGGAAATTTAGCTCTACCTTCAAAAAAGTTGATAAAAGCATTGCTTAGGTTGAGCGCTACTACTTGAAGACATTGAGAATAAGGCTCTTTTAACCACTCAAATTCTTTCTTTAGTTGAGGCAACAACCCTTGAATTGCTCCACGACTCAAACCCTTTCCTGTGTCTTGATAAGTCTTCTGAGTAAGAGCAAGACTGTAATTCCAATACCAACGGGCACATCCAAAGCTTTTGGCTAAATGAATGCGTTGCTGTTGATTTGGATACAATCTAACTTTTACTGCTTTAAGCATTATCATGATAAAATTGACACGATAAGATTATAGCATAAAATTAGTTGGTGCGTACAATAAGTTCGCTTTCATCCCGAGAGATGTATTTATTTTTATTAAAGTACCCCTTATCGACAAGTTATCTGCGAAGTGACCTAATTGAATACTAAAGAGGGGTACTTTAATAAAAATAGGATCATTGTGACCCCACCC
>JASJDA010000455.1 GCA_030065755.1 Prochloraceae cyanobacterium
CTCCAGTCAAGCACATTCCGATTACACCTACTTTCTGACCAGTAGATTCTTTTTGAGCGTAACGACAAAGTGCTTTTAGCCACTCGACAATGGGACTCGATTGATTTTTAGCAAACAAGTAAAATTCTTTACTGATACAGAACCCATTTTGGATCTTTTTTTAAAGAATCTAGGATTTTTATATTGACAAAATCTCAAAAATATGGATTAGGGGCAAGCGCTGTTAAGTTAGACAAAATACACGGAATAGTGATATAATAAATGTTTTGTAAATTTACTGATCAAACAATGTCTTACTCGACTAACTTAAGCGATCTAGAGTGGTCAATTATTGAACCTTTGTTACCGAAGAAAAAAAACGAAACCAACAACTTGGTCGAAAAGAATAATTTTAGATGCTGTTTTTTATCAACTCAAAAATGGTTGTAATTGGCGTGACTTACCAAAAGATTTTCCTCCTTATTCTACAGTTTATTGGCATTATAAACAGTGGAGAAAAGCCGGTATAATTACAGAAATAATGCAGACATTACATGGTAGAGTTAGAGAAAAAATCAATAAAAAACCAGAGTGGAAAACTTTAATTATTATTGATTCACAAGCTGTAAAAAATACTTGTAATGCTAGTCGTGAAACTAGTGGTTTTTGTTTCTACAAAGCAACCAATGGAATTAAAAGACACTTAGCTGTAGACAGTTTAGGGTTTCCTTTTTTTACTCATTGTACTCAAGCTAATATTTCTGATGACCAAGGCTTGATTGACATGTTAATTAGTAATATTAATTATTTTAAATTAAAACCAGTAGACCTACCTAAAACGACGATTCTTTTAGATAATGGCTATCATCCTAATACAATCGAATCAGAATTAAAAAAAATTTATCCAGAAATAATGACAAAAATTAAATTTGAACTTTCTGCTAAACCATCAAAAACTGAAAAAGAAAAACAAGGGAAATTTGGTTTTGTTCCAGTCAAAATGAGATGGGTCATAGAAAGAAGTAATTCATGGATGGAAAGATGTAAAAGTTTAATTAAAAATTTTGAAAAAACTCTAGATAATGCTAAAACAAAAATCGATCTTTGTTTTGTTAGACTGATGCTTAAACGATTAGCTCATAACTGAAAATGAGGAGCGCGCTAGCTTTTCAGGATATCTAGGTAATTTATTTGAGCAAAGTAATACCATTTTTTTTTAAGTAACTGGAGACTTATTTCCTAACTTCTGAGCAGATGATTTTGCCAATGTTAGCGGAATTTTTGACTTTGTTGGCTCAAGCAATCAGATCGTAAGAAATAACAAAACTTTTTAACCTTAACAACTCACTCTTTACCTAACCTTCTGCCCTCTGCCTTACAAGGCGGAAGCCTTGTTAAAAATAATACATGGGGGAGAGGACGCAGTTCTCTCCCACCCCCCCTTTTTTTAAACTAAACCGTTTAGTGTAAAAAAAGGGGATGTCGATACGCAAGGGCATCGACATCCCCGCAACTACTATTGATTCCAGCACTTCGCGCCTTCGTCAAACTCACGTGTACTTAAGTCGTAGTCTTGTCAGAAACTTTTTTCGTCTTTATTTGTTTCTATTCTTGAAAGTTGAAATGGAAATGCGATCGCGGTGACTCGCTCGAAGTCATCCCATCACGGGAGCGAAGCGCTGCACCGAGAAGGATCGCAGTTATCCTATCGCGATCGCAGTTATCCCGTCGCGATCGCACTAAAAAAGATCCCAAACGGGTTCTATAAAAGTGTGTTACCTATCCCACCCCATTATACAAAACAAACGAAACAAACGAAACAAGCGAAACAAAAGTTGCGGCTCTTACCCCGATCGTTCGTTTATTTTCCTTCTATCAATCACTTAATGAATAGCTAAACACTCAAAAATCCGAGTAACTGAGTACGCAAAAACTCGAAAGTGACAGATCGTTATCCTATTTTTGACGGCACTGGTTCTAAATTGTATCCAGGACGCTGGAATGAAAAATATCCAGTTATTTATTGTGCAGAAAACTATTCTCTGGCTATGCTAGAAAAATTGGTTCACAGTAATACTGGGGATATTCCAGAAAACCAACAGTGGATTGAGATTAGCATACCTGTGGGGACTACTTATGAAACTGTTACTACTTACAGTTTGCCTGGGTTGAAAAATATGTCCGAAAGTAAAACTTTTGGCGATCGATGGCTCTCTGAAAAACGTTCTTGTATCCTAATAGTTCCCAGTGCTATAGCTCAATTAGATAATAACATTCTAATTAACGAAGCTCATCCTCAGTTTTCAAGCATTGCTACCAGTCTCAATCGACCTGTTATTTGGGACCGGAGGTGGAGTAGAAACGAGTGATGAACGGTACTAAACGCGAATTTTGCCAGCGAAATAAGTAAAATTTGTTAAACAAGCAGTTTACTTACTTGACACCTATTAGAGAACTGATATAGTGAGGATATATCACAACAAAACTTTTTTCACAATGGAAATAGCGATTAACCTTACCACCACTACCACCCCAACTATCCGCTTAGGAGGGTCGTAAGGTGCTGCGCTGAAATCAGTCTTGCTACTTTAATTGCCCTCCAGACTCACTCTGGGGGGCAACGTTTTTTCATCACCTATATCTAAAAGGTCAAAAAGAATGTCCGTGTTGCTAACAATACCTTTTGCAATGAACACCACTACCATCACTACCATCGCGCCTGGAGGGACGTGACGTGAGATCGCGCTCGGTAATTTTTCCGTCCCTCCAAGCCAAGTTTGGAGGGTTTTTTATTGCTTTATTACTCGTACAATAGGAGAGACTAAAATGGCGGCTCACCGCGAACTAGCAAAGGATATGGACTTGTTTCACTTTGAGGAACACAGTCCAGGAATGGTATTTTGGCACCCACAGGGGTTGCGGCTTTTTCGCAGCATTGAAGACTTTATGCGACAAGTTTATCAAGCTCGTGAATTTGAAGAAGTGCGCTCGCCCGTTGCCCTTAATCGCTCCCTATGGGAACGTTCGAGACACTGGGAAAAATTTCGCCAGGGGATGTTTGTTGTCGGTAGCGTAGAGGCAGATACAGACGATGAATCGGCATTATCTGTTATCAGCCCTGACTATGCGTTGAAGCCCATGTCATGTCCCGCCCATATTGCCATTTATCAATCCCGCAAGCGCAGTTATCGGGAAATTCCTATGCGATTGATGGAGTTTGGTATCTGTCATCGCAACGAACTGTCTGGCACTTTATCGGGGTGTATGCGACTGCGGCAATTTGTTCAGGATGATGCTCATATTTTCTGCCGAGAATCTGACGTACACAGTGAAATTAGCAATTTCCTCAATACAGTACAGCAAGTTTATGCTGCTTTTGGCTACGATCGTTTTTCTCTGCAAATTTCCCTTAGACCCTCACAGCGACTGGGTTCAGATCGCCTTTGGGAGCGAGCTGAGTCTCTGTTAATTGAAGTAGTTCAGTCTCTGGGGCATAATTATAAACTAGCTCCGAATGAAGGGGCATTTTATGGCCCCAAGCTCGAAATTAGTTTGGAAGATCGGTTGGGGCGCTCGTGGCAGTGCGGTACAATTCAAGTTGATTTTAATCTCCCTCAAGTGTTCGAGCTAGCTTTTGTGAATGAATTGGGAGAATTGGAACGTCCTGTTATGCTGCATCAGGCAATTTTGGGTTCGTTCGAGCGCTGGATTGGTATTTTGTTAGAGCATTGCGGCGGTTTTCTTCCCATTTGGGCTGCTCCTACACAAATTGCGATCGCTTCTATTTCCGATAAAGCATTTGACTGGGCAGAAACAATTTTCGTATCGCTCAAGCAATTGGGGGTTAGGGTAGAACTCGACAACCGCGAGCGCACAATCGGTAAAAAAATTCGCGAACTCATCTTACGCAAAATTCCCTCGATCGCCATTGTCGGGGAGCAAGAAGCATTGAATCAAACTTTAAATCTTCGGCGTAATGGTGGTGGTAGTGTAGAACAACTTGAAATGAACTTAGCTCAACTCGAACGCGAGTTAGCACATTCGGCTTCTGCTCCAAACTTTCCATGCTAGAAGTTTGGGGTGTCGCCCCATCACGGTGGCGGCACGCTCGAATCCCGTAAAACCTTTGCTATAAATTTCTAATATTGTACTGGAAGAGGGTCGAGACTGCGCCATAAATACCATGTAGCAACTGTTCGATAAGGTTTCCATACACAAGCAATTTCTAATACTTCTGTTTTAGTTAGTTGTTTGCCAGAAGCATAATATTTGGCAACTGCTTTCAGTAGTCCAATATCGCTAAGTGGTAGTATATCTGGACGATGTAAGTGAAAGATAAGAAACATTTGGGCTGTCCACATTCCTATCCCAGATATGGATGTAAGCTGCTTTTCTATCTCTTCGTCGCTCATTTCAACCCAGAGTGCAGGTATCAGCAAACCTTCCTCAAAAGCATTAGCAACATTAGTAATGTAGCGAATTTTTGGCCTTGAAAGACCGCACTGGCGTAATTCTTCTTCCCCTGCGGCTAAATAATGTTTGGTAGAAACAATCCCAATTAGCGATTCCAGTCGAGAACTAATTGCTGTTGCTGCTTTGACTGAAATTTGCTGTCCTATAATGGCTCTAACCAAAGTGCTAAAAGGGTTTTGAGCATTGGTCATTGTTTCATTAGGATAGGAAACAATCAAATTTGATAGTATGAGATCGCGATCGGCTAGATACTCGCTTGCTTCAAACCAGTAAGGGGGATAAGCCATTAGACTTAAACTCGACTAAAACCCTAAGATTTTAGCAATAGCTGGCAACACCCTATTTCCTACCGTAAATGCTGCTGCTGTAGGTGGGAGATTATTCTTGAGAAATTCGATCGCGTTCTCTGCCATATCTTTTAAGCTTTCATCATTCGGATTCAATGCAGCATCAGCTAAATTTTTAACTCGCTTGAGCAGCTTCTCTTTTTGCTTTTCTTCTAAGCGGGAGTCTGTTGCGATCTCGAAGAGATCCGCGTAGCGGTGCGCATTCTTTAATTGTTCGAGTAATTCTTTTATTCCAGGCTGGTTGGGGTCAGATGAGGATGGTAATTGACCAATACTTTTTGCAACCGTACCACTTATAGTTGAACTATCACCTAGAATATTCCCAACAACATCTCCTTTAGCTTTGATCTGACGACCTGTACTATCACTCATAACTTGTAAATCCAGATTTGGGTTAAAATTAATATCATTTTCAATAGGTCTACTAGCTGCCAGTTTACCTAACTCCAATATGTCTGAATAATGCTTTTTGTGAAGTTCTATTATCTCTTCTTTATTTGATAATTCGATACTGTATTTAGTTTCTAAGCTTTTCAATTCAGCACGATGTTGAGCTTCAATTAGTTTAAGTTTCTCTTCATATAATTGTTTAGTCAGACTTTCAATTTCTCCTTTATCTGCATAGGGAGAAACGTTTAATCGAACTACAAAAGCGCCGTCGGGTTTCTTTTCGATCGCAGCAATTGATAAGTCTTCGT
>JASJDA010000122.1 GCA_030065755.1 Prochloraceae cyanobacterium
TATTGCTGCGAGCAATGTGATTTGATTATCGCTCGCGATCTAAATTCGGCAATCAATTTAAAATTGGCACCAGAAGAACATATTACAAATAGGGTTGGTTCAACCCGAATATACGCCTGTGGACATGATACCGCCGACGGTCATGGAAAAAGCTGTAATGCAAGGAAGCAGGAAGCAAACACCAAAGTGGATAACTTTGGATAAGTTTTGCGGAACAGGCAGTGACTTACTCCTACACTGAATCAGAGATTACAGTGTGGGCTTCTCAGTTGCCCGCACGCGATGAGCAAGTATCTAATAAAGTCGATCGCTTAGGTTTGTTTGTCATGGTTTATCACCCTAGCGATCGCCTCTTTGACAAATTCTTTAACAAACTCGTCTCTGCGACTTAACTGAAACTGTCGCTGTACGACTTCTGTAATTCCTCCATCCCCCCAATCCTGATCTTGACGGAAATATTCGATAAAACTTTTACCAGCAATTCTGGTTAAATATGCAGCAGAAACTGCTTGAATAGCTTTACCCGCTACATAAGTAGCTAAGTTTAACTGCAGTATCCTCGCTAATAATTCTCTAGCCCCTTGAACCACCCCTAAACTAACCAAAGTTTTACCTAAAGACAGTGCTAATTCTTTCCCCCTTTCCCCATTTAATTCACAACCGTAAACCTTGCCAATTTCTATGACCATTTGAGCATTTACTACCGCAGTCGCTAACATATCGATTACGGGTATGGGAGTAGCAGCAATTACACCCGCACTAATCCATTGATAGCGATCGATAATTTTATCTGCTTTTACCTGTCTTTGTTTGTCGATGAACTTGCGCGCTTCTTCTGTGAGACGTTGAGATTGCAATAAGATATTGTCGGCGATTAAATCTTCTCCTTCAGCGCGTAAAACAGTCGCCAAGCGTTTAATTAGAGGTATTATTTCTGGTTCCGATTGAATAATATCCCCACTTTCTAATCTAACCGAACGGGGATTAGCAGCAATGGCAACTACATCAGCAGCAGAAATAAATTCTGACACTGTTTCTCTCAGTTGTTTGAGAAGAATTTCCACATCTTCATCGCTGTAGAGATCGACTTTATTAAAAACTAGAAGCGATCGCTTTCCAATTTCTGCTAATTTTTCTAATGGTTCGTATTCCGACTGACGCAAGTCCCCATCTACCACAAATAGTAGTAAATCTGCTTCTGTTGCTAATTGTCGCGCCAACTCTTCTCTGTGAGTACCTGCTACTCCTGCTTCTAAAATTCCTGGGGTATCAGTAATTAGAATTTCTCTTGCTAATCCTTTTAACTTGAGGCGATAAGTCTCTCCGATCTCTGTAGTACCCATGGTAGCTTCAACATTCCCTACCATTTCTCCAATTAAAGCATTTACAAGAGAAGTTTTACCCGCACTTCCGGTACCAAAAACTACTACTTTTACTTCTCCTCGCTGAAGATTATTTTCTATTTGGCGCGATTGCTTTAATAAAGCTTGTTTGGCGATCTCATCTTGAATCTGTTCTACCTGTTTTTGTACTGCTTTAAGGGTTTGTTTTGCTGTCCCACTTTTGTCTTGAGGAGAAATTTTCGGTGAAGTGGATTTTGTGGTTTTTTTCCCCCCCAAATATGCATAGTAAATAAAAGCAGCAATAATTAGTATGAGGAGAATAATTACTAAAGCAACCAGCAGATTTGCTAGTAGAGGGTTACTAATTTGTTGGTAGACAGCAAGAATGGAATTTATCAGCCAAATTGCCAGTCCGAGAATCAAACCCAGACCGAAAATAAACAAGAGTAGACGTGAAAGTGGCATGGAAGTTGCCGATCGCTACTCCTGGATTATAACTGTTGACTAGGCTGTCCTTAATTGTTTGCCAAAATTCCCTCCATCCCCAAAAGGAATATCTTAAGGGGTTGTTCTCTTTGTGCTTCTGGTACAATAGCCATGTGGCTTACGAAACTGAGTCCGGCCACTTGACGATAGGAAAGCGGCACCGGACGGATTGTGTTCGAGGGAATATCGGTGAGAACAGGAGGCTTAGCCACGGGAATGCCAAAAGGTTCTCCAGTCCGCGTTTGCATGAGAATTAGAAAGCGTAGCTGGCTTAGATTTGAGGTTTCCAAACTTGGCTGAGCTTGTAAAGAATCAGCAAACTTATGGCGTAGATCTACGATCGTAATCGTTTCTCCTCCTACATCGACAATACCAATACCACTTTGAATCGTAGTGTCAATGGGAGGGCAGTTGACGATATTAGAAACTGCCTCAATAGGTAGAGCAAAGAAATAGTCTAAAATCCTAAAAACAATTAAGCGTAGGCTATCTGGAGCGATCGCAGTATTAGATAAACGTTTGAGGGGAAAAGGGGTATGAAGCATAACTATTAAATATCTACATGAGGTCAGAAGTTAGGGGAGCAGGGAGCAGGGAGCAGGGAGCAGAGGAGCAGGGGAGAGGGGGAGAGGGGGAGAGGGGGAGAATAACAAACAGCCAATAGCAAACAGCCAATAGCAAACAGCTAATTCTTATTTTCCTGACCTTCAATCAGTTCGGTGACAGTTTCGAGAATTCCTCGATTGGAGTACGGTTTGGTTAGGTAGGATTTTGCTCCTAAAGCCAAGGCAAATCGACGATGCTTTTGTCCGCTACGGGTGGTCAGCATCACAACAGGAATATCAGAAAAGCGAGGGTTTTGACGACATTGACCGAGGAATTCAAAGCCATTCATACGGGGCATTTCGATATCGCAGATAACCAAATTAATATCGGGATGTTTATTTAATTTGTCTATAGCCTCTTGACCATTCCCTGCCTCTAATATGCGATAACCAGCTTGTTCCAGTGTTGAAATCACGCTTTGTCTTTGGACAACAGAATCATCTACCACTAAAACTAAGGGACGACTTTCTAAGCTACCCAGTGAAACATCGATCGAATTTGTAGCTGGGAGCTGGCGCTGTTGACTTGCATTTAAACTAAGTCGATCGTCTAAAGTTTGTTCTGGCTTTAGAGCCAAAAGAGATTGACCTGGAAGTTTTTTAGGAGCATAACTCAATGTTAATGTTCTTTCCCAAGCTTGACGAACTAGTTCTACGGGGTCAATTACTAGGGTAAGGCTGCCATCGCCCAAAATGCTATACCCTTGAGTGTAAGTTGGTAAAGGAACTATGCTCTCAAAAGATTTAATCACAAGTTCTTGCTCGGCTAAAATCCGATCGACTTGCAAACATAAATGTCGCTCGCCGATTTGTAGTATCAGCAAAGGATCTACTTGATTTCGTTGTTTAATGGGGAAAGAACTAACAAGAGAGCTTCGATCTTGGGGAATAATAGAATGCTGATAACTCATTAGATCCGCAAGAGGACGAATAGGAATCAATTTTTGGCTCTTTCCTTCTTCTCCCCAGCGCAAAAATTTTTGTAACCCTTGTCCTGTGATAGACTGTTGAGTTTCAATCCGATCTGGTTGTGGTACAAAAATCTGAGAAATAGCCTCTGAAAAAATCGCATAAGTAATGCCGTGAGACTCGCAAAGAAGTAAGCTAGCAGTGGTTAAACTCAGTGGCAGTTGCAAGACAAAAGTAGTTCCTTTTCCAGAGTGCGATCGCACCGAAATATTCCCCTTGAATGCCTGTAACTGACTGCGGACAACATCTAAGCCAACACCACGACCAGACAAGTCTGTAATTTTCTCTGCTGTAGAAAATCCTGGTTGAAACAAAACTTCTGCTAATTCCGCTTCAGAAGCACTAGCAGCTTGTTGTGGGTCGAGCAGTTGCTTGTCGATCGCTTTAGCACGAATGCGTTCCCAATTCAAGCCCTGCCCGTCATCGCTCAGATCAATAGTAGTAAAATTACCTTGGTTGTAGGCGCGAATGCTAATTTTTCCTGTTTCTGGTTTTCCGTTCTGAGCGCGAACATCTGGCGATTCCAATCCGTGATCGTAGGCATTGCGAATCAAGTGGAGGAGAGATTCGTAGAGTTTCTCAGAAATTGCCTTATCTACCAGCACGTTGCTCCCTTGAAGCTGGAGTTCGGCCTTTTTGTCATGAGTTGCTACCATCTGTTGTAACAAACGAGGTAAGCGATTTAATACTGTTACTAAGGGTACCATTCTCGCCTCAAACAGATTCTCCTGGGCTTGATTGAGAAGTTGTTTGCGTTTGCCCAAATTTAGGTGAGATTGCTGGCTAATTCCCTCTATAGCTTCAATTTGCTCTCCTAATACCATTAAAGTTTCTGAGAGATTCTGGAGCTGAATATGCAACTCACTGTAACTATCCATCTCCAAGGAATCGAATTGGGAATTAGTTTGATTCGAGGAGACAGGGACTGAAAGATTGGAAAAGTGAGATATATTTTTAGAGTGACCTTTTATGCCAATTTTCAACAGCCTGCCCTGGAGATTTGAACTTTTTTTGGCAAAAGAGCGATCTTTATTCGACGAGTCGCAGATGTGAAAAAGCTGTTTTTGACACTCAAAAAATTGTTGTTTAGCTTTACGAGCCAGGTTGTGAATTCGATCGGATTGTAGATTTTGCTGGTTTTCTTTGACGAGTAATTCTCCGATGCTATGACTGAGATTGTCGAGATGTTCGATAGCAACTCTAACAGTTGGGGAGGCTTTTGACTGAGTATTAGAGCCCGATCGAGCGTCGGTTTGAGTTTTTTGAGACTCAAAAGATGGCGTTGCTGGCTGCTCTTTTATCGAGATAGATTGCAACAGGCGATCGACGGGACAAATGGCTGTTTGAGAATTGTTCCCGATATAATCGATCGCTTCTGTTATTTGGGGAGTAATTTGCTCTGATTTTTGAGAAAATAATGAGGGACTTAATTCTGAATCCGAGGTGGGTCTAACTTCGATACTATCGTTCTCGGTAGAAGAAGTGGAAATTACTAAGGAAGAATTTTCCGACTCGGTGGCAGAGGCTTCTGACGGGTTAAGCTCAGACATATCAGCAGGACTTATCCCAACTGATTCGTCAGAAGAAGAAGTTACTTCGATAGTTAAGGTAGATTCTTCTTCTTCGGATGGTAAAAGCACTGACATTTCAGGAACAGCTTCTGCTTCAATTGGCGATGAAACAGCCGTGTCTAATCCAGCCCAATCCCTTAATTGAGTTGATACTTCCCCACCTCGATCGCGATCGCCAGCGACCACAGCATCGCAAGAAGCTCGAAAATTATCCAGTGCTGCGGTAGCAATTTCAAGTACTTTTTCGGGCTGCTGTTCTAGTGCTGCTATGGTAGCTCGTCCTATTTCTTCCAATCCTGGCAAATTATAAGAAGATCCCAGGTCGAGGAAAAATCCTGCTTGAGATGTCAGTACTTCCCGAATTTGTTCTGGGTCGCCAGAGGAGACGATCGTTTCTAGCTGCTCTAAATCGTTTGGGACGCTGTTGCTAAAGATTGACCCGACCACGTCAAAGCCCAGTTCTTCCGAGGTAGGAAGTGGGGCTTCGCGACCGAAAAAATCCCCCAGTTTAGCTTGCAGTTGAGCAAAAACTGAAGCAGTTCGATCGAGAACAGCCGCTTGGTCATAAGAAGAGTTTAACAAAATGGCGCTTAGAGGAGTTCGCAAACATTCATAGCCCTCTAGCAGCAAAGCACTTAATTCGGGATCTATTTCTAGCTCTGCAGGATACAGTGCTTCAAATACGTCCTCTAGATGATGAGCGATCGTCTCGATGGTTTCTTGCTGCACGTTTGCAGCACTCCCCTTGAGGGTATGGGCGCTGCGCATGAGGACGTGAACTTTCTCAGGGGTTTTTTCCTCAAGCAAGTTTAACAGTGTCTCCTCAATAGTTCGCAACAGCTCAGAAGCTTCGTCGAGAAAGTACTCGTAAACTCGATCTTCGGAATTGGGATTGACTATCATAGTGGGCTCTGAAAAATTAATCTACTTTGAACTTGCTGACACTGGCTTGTAACTCTTGTGAGGTTCCCAACAGATCTAGGAAGGAATCAGAAATAGAGTTAGCATTTTCCGAAGTTTGGTTAGCGATCGCCGATACTTCGTTCATAGCTTCTGTGAGTGCTTGAGACTGCTGAGTTTGAACGGAAGCTGTTTGGGTAATGCCTTGTACCAGTTCGCTAATCTGAGTGGTAGAAGTTACAATGGCGTTCAGGCTCAGCCTGGTTTCGTTCACCAGCTCCGTGCCTTGAACGACCTGAGCAATTCCCACCTCCATGGCTTCTGTAACTTCTTTGGTTCCTGCTTGAATTTCATTAACTAACCGCTCGATTTCTGTGGTGGCATTAGCAGATTGATAAGCAAGAGAACGAACTTCATCGGCAACTACAGCAAAGCCCTTACCGTACTCTCCTGCTCGGGTTGCCTCGATCGCTGCATTTAGGGAGAGGAGATTGGTTTGAGTAGCAAAATTTTCAATCAAGTTTACTACCTTAGAGATTTTCTGAGAGGCTTCGCCGAGACGCTTAATCTTTTTCGCTGTTTCGGACACGGTTTCTCGAATCTCCGAAATGCCATCGACAGTTCTCTCCATCAGAGAATCACCCGCTTGTACGGTGTAGTTAGCTTCTTGAACCGCCTCTTCTACTTTTTGGGCATCAGTAGTAACTGTCTGGGCTGAAGCTAACATCAATTGCAACTTTTGTAGAGCTTCTTCGAGTCGATCTACTTGTTGTCCAGCCTGGTTAGATAGTTTATTTACTGAGTCTGTATTTACGCTGGAAGTTTCACTCACCCTGGCTGCCGCAACCTGAACCTGTCGCACTAAATCTCGCAAGCTATCGATAGTAGTATTGTAGCCATCAGCGATCGTGCCGATTTCATCTTCAGATAGAGGCGCTCGCACGGTTAAATCCCCTTGGAATGACGGTTGTAGGGCGCGGAGAACGCGCAATGCTCCTCGCTGTAGATTCTCCCTTTCGGTCTTTTCTCGTTCTACTACTTCTGTCAACTGTTTTTCTTGAGAGCGCAATTTGCTCAGGTATTTCGATAACTGAAGGGTAACGCCAATTTGTGTCGCAACTTGTTCTACAATTGCTTGCTCTGAAACTTCCCACTCGCGAGGTCGATCGTTCTGATAAACCCCTAATAATCCCCAGAGGCGATCGCCTTGGAAAATAGGGGATATCATATAAGCTTTGGTGCCCCACTTTTCTAAAAGCTGAATGTGACAAGGATCGTGACCGGCTTCATAAATATTGTTTACTTGAAGACTTTCTTTACGAACATAGCGTCCGCCTTTTGTTTCCTTAAGATAAGTGTCTTGAACCTTAGCTAATTCAGTTCCTACCAGTTTGGGCCAATTGCTACCGACTGACTCTACTATAAATTCGCCCATCCAGTCAGAGTCAAAGCGATAAACTCCAACTCGATCGGCTTTTAGTACTTGACGTAATTGGTTAGTAGCAAATTCTAAAATGGTATTGGGGTCTGTGTTTTCCTGGGCAACTTCAGCTAAACGACTTACTAGCCGAGCGGAAAACTCGACACTGGCAGCTTCCCTTTCAGCCCGCTTAGTTAATTCCTCATTCCGAGTCTGAATTTGTTGCAGCAATTGCGCCTGTTGGAGAACACCTGGCAGTTGTGTGGCAATCTGCATCATCAGTTGTGCTTCTGATTCTTGCCAGGTTCGGGGGCCGGAATTTTGATAAACTCCTAATAAACCCCAAAGCTTATCTCCTTGGAAGATAGGAGAAATAATATAAGCTCTGGCTTGGTATTTCTCTAAAGACTCGATATAACAAGCAGGAAAGTCTTTGGTATAGATGTCGTCTACCGCAGTGAATTTTTGCCCTCTTACATATCTTCCCCCTCGCGTCTGCTGCAGAAAGGTATCTGGTTCGATAATATCCCCAGCAGACCATTTTCTCAGAAGACAGCGATCGCTCTGAGTTCGATTGCCTGTAAGTATTTCATCTTTAGTTTGTTCGATTAATAAAGGCATCCAACCCATTGCCACGGACTCGGCTATCACTTGTCCGCTCCAGTCAGGGTTAAACTGATAAACTACTGACCGGTCTGCTTTCAAAGCTTGGCGCACTTCTTGAGTAACAGTTGTGAAAATATCGTCGATCTCTAAGGATTGATTAATCCGTTCGACGATTCTGCTTCTTGCCTTTTCTTGTTCTGCTTTAGCTTGCAATTGCTCTATATAGCTAATCTGCTGCATGGCAATACCTACTTGCAGACCAATTTGTCTGAGTGCATCGACTTCGTCTGTTTGCCATTTACGCGAGCCACTGTTTTGATAGATCGCAACAAATCCCCAGAGTTTTTTATCGGCAACAAAAATAGGAGCGATCGCGTATGCTCTGGCTTCAAATTGTTCTAAAAGTTCTACGTGACAGGCTTTATGACCGACCAAATAAATGTCGTCAACAGCAAAGCACTCACCATGTTTGTAGCGTCCCCCTTGAGTTTCTTGGAGGAAGGTATCTTGAACGATAGGAACGCTTTCTAGCAGCTTCGACCAACCAGCAGCCACAGATTCAGCGATAAATTCTCCACTCCAATCTGGATTAAAGCGGTAAACAGCGAAGCGATCGACTTCTAGCAGTTTTCTGCCATCTTGAGTAGCGATTTGAAAAACTGTCTGCTCGTTTTTGGCTAGGCGCATCCGCTCCAGCATTTTGGTCAAACCTCGCTCTCTCTCAAACCGCTTTTCCATTTGCTTGGTTTGGAATTGGGAGTGTCGCACAAATGTAGTTTGCTGAAGAGGAAAGCTGAATTTGGCCGCTTCGCTAAGCATCATATTCACTTCTGACTCTTGCCAATTGCGGGGGCCTGAGTTTTGATAGGCGGCTAATAGTCCCAGAAGTTGGTTGTTGTATTCAATCGGTACTACAATGTAAGCTCTTACCTGTAATTTTTCGAGTGCTTCGACTAGACAACGGGCAAAGCCTTGAGTATAAATATCATTGACAACATAAAATCTTTTGCAGTTTTCTGGTGTCAAGAAATAATCGCGATCGAAGGAATTTCCAGCTCTCTGCCAATTAGAATCTACTGATTCGGCAAGTATTTCTCCACTCCAGTCTGGATTATACCCATAGACTAAGACCCGATCTGCTTTCAGTGACTGTCGCATTTGCTCTAGCAAATTTTGCATCACCTGCTGCATCTGTTGATTAACGCTGGTAAAAATATCTTTTTGCTGTCCTAGTTTTAAAGAAGATTGTTTCTGCTGTAATACCAGGGTTAGTTCGATACTAATCTGAGAGAGCAGATTAATTTCTCCTTCTTGCCACTGACGAGAGCGATCGCACTGCTGTATTACCAACAATCCCCAAACTTTGTCTAAAGCGTAAGTATTATTCTCTATGGAGTCTGAGTTAACTAGAATAGGTAAGGCAAGAGAAGATTGGATTTGAAATTTCTCTAGTAGCTGCTGTTGATAAGGAGTTCTAGCTCGATTCCCTATAGTCAAAAATCCTTGGGAGTGATATTCGGCAGCTTTCCCCCCGCCAAAAGCTACCAGAGGTAAAGTTGTGCCTAGGGTAGGAGTAAAACCATTCTCCATGGACTCAGCGATAACTTTTCCCATCGTCGG
Source organism: Prochloraceae cyanobacterium (assembly GCA_030065755.1). Classification (GTDB taxonomy): domain Bacteria; phylum Cyanobacteriota; class Cyanobacteriia; order Cyanobacteriales; family JASJDA01; genus JASJDA01. The sequence continues at coordinate 9,521 of JASJDA010000122.1, forward strand.
CTCGGTCAACTGATACACTAAGACGCGATTGGCTCCTAGTACATTTTTTACTTCATTGACTGCTGTAGCGACAGCGGTATCGAGATCTGAAGCTTGTCTGATTTTTTTAGCGATCGCCTGTATCTTCTTGCGACTTTTCCCGTTGGACTGTGATAAAGAATTAAGCAATTCTGTGAGTTTGTGAATTTTTTGACGTAAGGATTTTGTTTCTTCCCCATCAGCTTGACTGAGCTCAATTTGTACGTCTTTTAGAATTGACATAAGCTGCCGTTTTCCTAAAACTACCTGTTCCTTACTCTGGCTTTCTTGTTGTGTAATGGATTGAAAGCTTTCTTCTTTGTAATTGTTCTTATTGGGGTTATCGCTGAGTTGTGTCATTGATAATTCTGTTTTGTAGAGGGTTTTGTTGAAGTTATTGGAGTCAAAACGAGAAAGTTAAAAGGTCAGTTACCGCAGTACTTTGCTTAATAACGTGGTAATGATGCCTTAGTATCACCATTTAAATTTGCAGGGCAGCGATCGCGGCACGGAGGTCGAGTACCATTCGAGGTTTTCCTTCGCAATCGAGAAAGTAACCCTGTAAGAAATCTCGCATTTGCTTGGGTAACATATCTTCTGAAACTGGCAAAATTTGCTGGGGCTCGTAGGTTTCAATTGCATTCGCTCGTTCGACTAATAGCCCTATGGTATAGTTCTCAACTCGAACCAGCATGCCAACACCAGAATCTAGAGGCGACTTTCGCTGATACCAGTGAGTTGCTCCTAGTAAATTTGCTAAATCTAAAATCCAGATAGCTTCTCCCTGGCAATTGATAATGCCCAAGAAGAAATTCGCCACTTCTGGTACTGGTAATATATCTTTGAGAGCAACATTAATTACTCCCTGCAAATCTGCCAGCGAGATTAATCCGTTTACTTCTGGGTTTAGTGGAAACCTCAAAAAGCGATGACCTTCCTGTTGTTGCCGATCTTCTAGCTGGAGAAATTGGTTATTAGTTTGTAGGAGCGAAGAGATACTCTCATTCATTAAGAGTGTCTCCTTAGCTGATGAACTTATTAACAGTTTGCACTAGTACTGATTCGTCCACGGGCTTGGTCAAGTAAGCATCTGCACCGCTCATTTCGCCCCAGCTCTTATCAACATCGGAATTTTTAGTCGAGCAAATTACTATTGGAATCCCTTTAGTGGCTGGATTTGCTTTCAGCTTCCGACAAAGTTCAAACCCGCTCAAACCAGGTAAAATAACGTCTAACAAAATTAGATCTGGTTTTTGCTGTTGGACTCTAAGTTGGGCTTCTTCCCCACTAGTAACTCCATATACCAAGAATCCCTGCTGTTCTAAGCAACGCGTCAATTTTTCTGCTTGTACTGAGCTATCTTCAACTAAAAGTACTTTGCTCATGTCTATTTCCTAAGTTTTAAATGTTTATCTAGCATTTTGAGCATTTGCTCTTTTTCGACGGGTTTAGACAAAAAATCTGTCGAGCCCACTAATTTAGCTCTCATCCGATCGACTAAACCATCTTTACCGGTGAGAATCACAATCGGCACCTCTTGAAAAGTTGCCGCTCTTCGCAGTTGAGTACAAACTTCATAACCATTGAGTATTGGCATCAGCAGATCTAAAAAGATGAAGTCGGGTTTTTGCTTCAAAAGGGTGGGAATCACTTTGAGCGAATCCTGAATACCAATAAAGCGATAACCGCGCTCATTTATAATATTTTCGACAGCTTGACAAATCGAAGGGCTATCATCGACACAAGCAATTAGAGGTAGTTTATCTGATGGAGCAACAATTAAATTATTCCCAACAGAGCTAGGTTTTCGATCGTTGAGGGAAAGATTTATTTTTGTGGAACTGGGAACTTCAGATAAGGCGATCGCCCCAGAATTCACTAACGGAATCAATTCCTCGGTCAAGGCGATAATGTCTCGATTGCTTTTTTGGGCTAGAGTTCGCAATGTCTTGGCGCCGTCCGCCAAAGAGATAATTGCTGACTCGGCACTAGCAGAAATTTGTTTTTGTACTATTTCTGGCTGCTGAATTACAGGAAATAGATTTGGCGAATAAGCTGCTAGTCCTTTAGTTTGCCATTTTTGCCATGCTTCTGTGGCTGAATTGATAACTTCTTCGATCGAGAGTAAGGGCAATAGTATGCCTAATTTACTATTAGGATTGTCAGGGTGAGTCTTGTAAGACAAATTGTCACCACTAGTTTGACAATACTGGATGGCATCAAACAAAACCTCGGTGGCAACACTCATTATTAAACTAAGCAATTGTTGCCTTTCAATTAACTTCTGGTTTTGCAGTAAACCTAAAATCCTATACTTGTGATATAATTCTTCCTGTGAAACAATCTCGTCGAGTTTTTTTAACTCCCCATCCCCAACATGGGGGCAAAAGATTGCTAAGTTTCTTTTCCAACGCTCCTCTGGATTGGCACCACCAACTGCCCAGCTTAAACGTCCTAAACGAAAATAGAATATCCAACTCAAACCACGATCGGTCTCAACTGTTAAGCTGCCACTGAACACCTTAGTCTTGAGCTGCTGTAGTTGAGCTATAAGTTCTGTATATCTTACTGGATCGTTTTTTTGGGGCTCGTTCTGAACTGTATCATCTTTCTGCACTGATTGCTGCTCTTGTGCTACTAAATCTTTAAGAACCATGAACTTTAGAGATTGTAATGTTTTTGTGAGATTTTTTAATCTAGATGGGGATGTCTTGAATTTTTGTTAAGTAATCTTTGCCTAAACTAAGCTTCCTCTACAATAAAGATTTCCCGAAAATATCTAAAAGATACTCATAATTAAACGTTAAGAAATCTTAAGTATTGATTATAGAGACAATAAGCGTAGATTATTCTGCTCTTTTGGCTGAAAGTAAAGAGAGTGTGGAGAATTATATAAGTGCCAAATTACTTGTTTAAATTAAGGTTAATCTAATTGTTTTTCTAGAGCCTTAGCCACCCTCAGAATTAAGACCTCGTTATAAGGTGCAGCTACAATTTGCACTCCTAAAGGTAATTTTCCTGGAAGCTTAACGGGAAATGAAAGTACGGGTAAACCGATAAAAGACAGAGGTTGAGTAAAACGCCCCAGGTTAGGGCGCACGGGTATTTCTTCACCAGCAATAACTATTGTTTTTTGACCGATAGGAGGAGCGACACAAGGAGTTGTGGGGGCGAGAATTATATCTACTTGCTGGAAAACTTCTCGAAGAAGATCGCGATACCAACGGCGAAATCTTTGAGCTTGAGCGTACCAAGAAGCGGGAATAAGTGCCCCAGCAAGAAAGCGATCTCTTGTGGCTGGATCGAAATCTTCTAAGCGCGATCGTAACCTTTGTAAATGTAGATTTGCCCCTTCTGCTGCAGTAATAATATAAGCGGCTGCCCTTGCTCTGTGACTTTCTGGTAAACTTACCCTCTGCTGCACTCCTAAAGCCTGAGCCACTATTTCCACTGCTTCTAGGGCTTCTGGTTCGGCTCCAGTCGTAAAATATTCATCAGCCACAGCTATGCGCAAACCTTCAATCCCTTTATATAATTCTGGCAAACACATTTCGGGCGATCGCTTGCTGCAAATGGGATCTCGATCGTCATATCCGTGGATTACGTCATAAACTGCAGCGATATCTCTTACAGAACGAGCAAAGGGGCCAATACAGTCTAAACTACTAGAAAATAAAAATGTACCCGCACGGGAAAGATCGCCGTAGGTGGGTTTAAAGCCGTATACCCCGCACAGTGCTGCGGGAACGCGGATTGAGCCATTAGTATCGGAACCTAGAGTTATGGGGACTAATCCCGCAGCTACAGCAGCAGCAGAGCCTCCTGAAGACCCTCCGCTAATTCTAGTTTTATCGTGAGGATTGACAGTTACACCATAATGACTATTTTCGGTGACGAAGCCATAGGCATATTCGTCCATATTTAACGTTCCCACTAAAATAGCACCTGCTTGTTTGAGTCGGGCGATTGCAGTTGCATCTTCGGCGGCTGGGGGATTTTTAGAGTTAATTTTCGATCCCGCAAGAGTGGTTACTCTGGCGACATCAAAGAGATTTTTGACAGCAAAGGGAACTCCAGCGAAAATACCTGGGTGGTTGCCTTTGGCTGCTTGGAAGTCAATTTGTTCGGCTTGGGAGATCGCTCTTTCTGTAAAAGTAGCAGTAAAACAGTTTAATTCTGGGTTTCGCTTGGCGATCGCTTCTATACAACTACTTACTATATCTTGAGCTTTTAGATCGCCTTTAATAACGGCGTTGGATATTGCTACTGCATCTGGTTGGGTATTCATCTATTTTGAGAGGATGTCAAGGTTCAAATTTGGGTGCAGCTTCAATTTCTTCTGGTAGGTCAAATTCTGTAATTAAAGAAGCGATCTCTTCAATTTTAGTAAAGTTATCTACCACCCCAGGTAAGTGTTCGGGGTCGAGATTCAATTTAAGTAATTGTGCTGTTTGTTTTACGTAGTCAGTCCAATCGATTTTTTTGTCGGTCATATAGTAGTTTAGTAGTTAATGGGTTGAAAAAGGAAACCCAACAAAAGGTTAGTTGGTTTAGTTTCTCAGCTACTATTTTAGTTATAAGTGTTTGTAACAAAGAACAAAATATTATTTTGTGATGCTAGTTTTTACACAAATAATCGACAAATAAGTATAAGATAATCGATCGCCTAGAAAAAAATATCCGGCGATAGTCAATCCCTACTATGGACTCGATTGCCAAGCAAGGCATATTTAAAATAGTTGTTTGTGTCACCATACAATCTATTCTCAGGGCTTGGCGCAAGTTGGCACAAGTATACTTGATTTTAAAATCATAAAACCCTGCACTGAAGAAGCACTATTAAAAACGACCGAAGAGCGATCGCATACAAGAATTAGCACAAAACAATCCTGACCTAGCAAGGATAGTAGCATGTAAACTACCTTGCTGGAAAGATATGCAATAGCTCAAAATCCAAATGCTCATCAAGTTTACTTGGAATATTTAACCAACATGGATTTTTAATGTTAAGAAATAGTCCGCATATTCGATTGTAATCTTTCTGGATTTCTATTACAGCAAAAAGACAATCTTAACTTGTCTTTTTGCTAACCAAATTGCATTTTTGGCAATTATATAAATAGCAACTATTCAGTCAAGAAAACATGAGTTTTTACTCATTTATTTTTTCCCTAAATAATTTGAGAAACAGACCTTCCCGCGATCGATAAATCAATAGCTCATTCTACTAACACATAGATCTCGATCGATCTTAGTTGTTAATATCGTTTTGAGTCACGCTCCTAGATCGCGACGCACTGGGCTAATAAGTAATGATTGTTAAGGTAGTGATGATAATTTTCTTCTTAAAATATTTTTTTGCTAGAGTTTAGGAGGGGGTATTAGCAAATTATGAAATTATTAATTAAAAAATTACCACCTTTCCTTGAGTTTTTTATTGTTATTTTTATTACTTTAGGAAACTTAATAATTAGTTCTACATCAGCTATCATATCTCATATTTCTACCGATCGCGCTCTAAATCTAAATTTTCAACAGTTCTCTGGATTACTAACATATGAAATCTTGACTTTATGCCTCGTTTTTCTGTTTCTTAAAGCCCGTGGATGGAAAATTAAAGATTTTAATCTCGATATCAGCTTAAATTTAATTGGAGCTGGAGTAGTTATTTTTGCTATCGATTATATTTTAGTCCAAATAATAGCGACAATACTGATTCGCTTAAATATCATTATTTATCCTCAATTAACTTGTTCTTTGAGTTTTTTAGAAATATTAGCGGTTTCGATTGTCAACCCAGTTTTCGAAGAAATTATTGTTATTGGATATGTCTTCAAAGCTTTAGAGAAAAAATACCGAGGCTGGCTAATTATAATAATAAGTACATTAATCAGACTTTCTTATCATACTTATCAAGGTAGTATTATAATAGCGGGAATCTTGCCTATGGGGATTTTATTTAGTTTATTTTATTGGCGATCGAAAAAGTTATTCCCCTTAATAATCGCTCATGGTTTATTAGATTTTGTTCCTCTTTATTACTGCAGTTTTATTCAGATTAGCTAATTTGAGGAGTGAGGAAGCGCTTAAGTAGTGTATTCGGCATTAATTTTTACGTAGTCATAACTGAGATCGCAGCCCCAAGCTTTACCAGTACCTACACCATTACCAATGCATAAAGAGATCGAGACAGTATCTTCCTTTAAATAAGCACCCGCAGCAGCTTGTTTGATGTAATTACTAGCTCCAATTCGATCGAATTCTAGAGGTTGACCATTCTCCATTAAAACAAAATTACCCAACTTAATTTGCAAATCTTCTTGACGAAACTGAACCCCTGCACGTCCAGCAGCAGCAGCAATTCTACCCCAATTGGGATCTCGTCCGAAAATAGCTGCCTTAACCAGAGAAGACCCAGCAATAGTTCGAGCTACTTGAGAAGCTGCTGTCTCGTCCACGGCACCTGTTACTAGCACCTCAATTAAACAAGTAGCACCTTCTCCGTCGCGAGCGATCGCGCGGGCTAAATACTGGCATACTGTAGTTAACATAGCTTCTAATTTGCTAGCATTTTGGCCCATTTCCGTAATTGCTGCGGTTCGAGACTGACCGTTAGCTAAAGCAATTACTGTATCGTTAGTACTCGTATCCCCATCTACGGTAATTTGATTAAAACTCTTATTTACTGCCCGACTCAACATTTTTTGCCACAAAGCGGTGGAAACAGCAGCATCGCAGGTAATGAAGGCGAGTAGGGTTGCCATATTTGGATGGATCATGCCAGAACCTTTGGCAATGCCTCCTATTCTGACTGGGCGATGGTCTATAGTAGTTTCTAGGGCAATGGACTTAGTAACTAGATCGGTGGTGATAATTGCTGATGCTGCTGCGTCGTTACCTTCTGGACTTAGTGCAGATACCAGTTGAGGAATGCCGCTCCGCAAACCATCCATAACAATTCTTTGACCAATTACTCCAGTAGAGGCTAAAAGAATGGACTCAGGAGATATATTCAAGGCTTCTGCTAATAACTGGGCACTTTCAACTGCATCTTGCCAACCTCCTTCTCCCGTGCCAGCATTAGCTTGACCTGCATTAGAGAGTATAGCGCGAGCGCTGGCTTTGGTTTGTAAGCGCTGACGGCAATAGTCTACACAAGCTGCGCGTACTTGAGAAGTAGTAAACACGCCTGCTGCGATCGCTTCTGTCTCGGATAAAATTAAGGCTAAATCTTTAGCTCCTGAAGGTTTTAACCCCGCCGCAATTCCAGCCGCTTTATATCCTTTTGGTGCTGTCACCCCACCCTTAATCTCTTGCCAGTCTGCCATCAGTCCTCCTGCTCGCCTTTCAGTTTGCTTGCAAGTCAATCATTTTATAATATCAAGCGATCGTCGGCACTACTGCTACCAATTTATTTTCTTCGAGAGTTAAGTAAAAAGTCGAGCCTTCTTTATAGGTAGACTCAACCCATATCTTACCTCCATGTCGCTCTACTATTTTCTGAGCGATCGTCAGCCCTGCACCTGTTCCTCCTCCATATTTTTTTTGAGGATGAAGCCGCTTGAAGAGTCGAAATATTGTTTTGAAGTGACGATCTCGAATACCTATACCGTTATCTTTGACGTAGAAAACTAGAGGTAATGGAGCTTTTTCCCCAGGCTCGATCGTACCTTTTGCCAATTGTTCTTCTCGATCGAGATAACCTATTTCTACACATTTGTGCGCTTGCAGATTGTATTTAAAAGCATTGCTAATTAAGTTAATAAAAACTTCGCCGACGAGAACTCGATCGCAACAAATTGTTGGTAAAGGTCTGGGTATGCGAATTTCAATATTATTAATATCTTGACGACTGCTGCGAAAAATCTCAGTTACTTGCCGAAGCAATTCATTAAGATCTGTGTCTTCTAGATTTAATTCTGCTTGTCCTATGCGAGAAAACTTCAACAGAACCTCGATTAGAGATTCCATCCGTTGCGTCAAACGAACTACGGTTTTCAGTCGCTCTTTACCTGCATCGTCTAAGATATTTTTATAGTCTTCTAGCAGAAATGTGGCGTAATTGTGGATTCCTCGCAATGGTTCTTTGAGATCGTGGGAGGCGGCGTAGGCAAAAGAATCTAATTCCCGATTGCTACGTTTTAAATCTTGATTAATTTTAGCTAGTTCGTCTGCTTTATTGAGGACAATACCGACGATCGCATTTCTGAGAGCTAGGGCGTTTTCTAGTTCGCACTTTTTCCAGGGCAGCGAGGTCAATCTAACAGTTTCTTGCCATTTTTCAAAGGATGTTCGGGGGGATAGGGTAATGCTCCCATCATCTCTAACTTTAATAGATTCTTTGGGATCTCCTGCCCAATTCACAGTTTGGATGACTTCAGGGCGAAACCAGAGAATGTAATAGTTCTGGACTTGAGAAATTCGCAGCATTAGCAAGCCACTGGCTCGCTCCTTAAATTCTTCGGCTTCTGGGTAAAGTTTTGGCAGTTTATTGGTACAAAATAGAGCGTTATTTACCCGACTATCTGCCCATTGGATGAGGCTGCGAATTTCTTCGACAGTTGGGGTTTCTCCTACTAAGGCGATTTCACTATCTAAACATATGGCTGCTCCTTTGGCGCTTACTAAATCTAGTAAGCGAGGTTCTGGCTCAATTAAAGCATCCTTCAAGTTATCTGCAGAGGAAATCGATTCAAGAAACTCCGATTGCAGAGATTGGAGCTTCACTATATACTCTAATTCTTCCCGATTAACTTTGTTCCTTAATTCCGAAGCAAAAAACTGGGCCAAAAATTCGCAGGCACATCTTACCTCGTAAGAGAGATATTTCGGGGTTTGATGGTGACAAGAAATTAATCCCCACAGCTTTTGTTCTCTGACGATCGCCACAACCATCATAGCTGCTGCGCCCATGTTTTGATAATATTCGACACAACAGCGATCTACGCTCCTCAGTACGGATAAACTCAAGTCGAGAGGCTTTTGGGTTTGAAGATTTTCCACTGGAACCAGTTCCACCGCTTGGGCATTAATGTCAGGGATATATCTGAGCAAACAGCGCTTGTATAATTCTCTAGCTGCTTCAGGAATATCTGTTGCGGGATAGTGCAGCCCTAGATATGGAGATAATTCTTCTAGTTTAGCTTCAGCTACTACTTCCCCTGAACCAGTAGGATCGAATTTATATATCATCACCCGATCGAACCCTGTAATTTTTCGCACTTCACAGACCGCCAGATGCAAAAATTCTTCTAAGTTTGAAGTTTTTTGCAATGAGCAGATCCCTTCTTTGAGCAGATTGTAAAACGTTAAAAAACTAGTTTCCTTTTGGGATCGGTTTGGCTCTAACTCTAAAATCACAATCCCTTGACTGCGATGGATAATGGCTTGAAAATTTTTCTGACCCTTTAAAGTTTCTATTGACAGATCGAGGTGATTTATGCTTCCATCTTTTTTCAGCAGTAAATTTTCGATCGCTTTGACTTGCTCGACCTCTAGCAGAAATGTGAGGGGCTGACCCAATAATTCTTGAGGTTCAATACCCAAATAATTGCTAGTATTGCCGCTAACTTGTGCGATCTCTAATTCTGCCTCCCTCAAAGCTATCAGTAAACCATGAGGCTGAATCGATCCTGGAGCGTGAATTGATTGATTTTCGTACTTACCTAGATTAGTAATTAGAGAGGTAGTATTTTTTTTCTGACCCATGGGTCAACTTGCTTATTTCTGGCTGTAGCTGAGAAAGGTATTTTGTAATAGCATAGCAACTGTCATGGGGCCAATACCCCCAGGAACTGGGGTAATATATTCAGCAACCTCACTAACAGGAGCAAAATCTACATCTCCTACTAGGCGAGATTTACCCTCTGGAACTTCTACTCGATTAATTCCTACATCTATTACAATTGCTCCTGGTTTAACCATATCAGCGGTAATGAGTTTGGTTTTTCCTACTGCTGCAACTAGTATATCTGCGCTGCGAGTAATGCTAGGTAAATCGCGAGTGCGGGAATGGGCTACAGTTACTGTAGCATTTTTTTCCAGTAACATCAACGCTAGGGGTTTGCCTACTAAAATGCTGCGTCCTAGAACAACAGCTTGTTTCCCCGACAATTCGATTTTATATTCTTGCAACAGACGCATTACACCTGCTGGGGTGCAGCTACGCAAACCAGGTTCGCTGCGGAGTAATTTTCCTAAATTTAGTGGATGCAAACCGTCAGCATCTTTATCAGGATGGATTTGATGCAATAGAGCAATAGAATCTAAATGGTCTGGTAGAGGTAATTGTACTAAAATCCCATCTACTCGATCGTCTTGGTTGAGTTCGGAAATAACTCGTTCTAATTCAAGCTGGGGGGTTTGGGCGGGAAAATGACGATTAAAAGAAGCAATTCCCACTTTAGCGCAAGCGCGTTCTTTATTGCGTACGTAAGCAGCACTAGCTGGATTATCTCCTACCATTAACACAGCTAGTCCTGGGGGACGTTTGTCGATCGTCAGTTCAGTTATGCGCTGTTTTAGTTCGAGGTGAATCTTGTTTGCTAGAGCTTTACCGTCTAATATTTGAGCCATTTGAGAATGGTTGAAAGTATGGATGAATACAATTTTATGTTGAAGTTCTTGAGCAACTTATCTTATTCTACAAACAAGTAGAATTTATAGATCTACAAATATGTTCGCTCGGTTATTTAGGGATAATGCTGACAACTCATAAATTCCTCCGAATGGGTATACTAGCGCTAATTTTGGGAGTGTTAATCGGCTGTGCGCACTTAGGAAATTTAGGGAATTTGCCCATTAACTTCCGCAAAAGAAATGTTTTAGAAATCAGCGACCTCCAACAAAAGCAGGATCTAGATTCTACCGTTTATCTTCAAGGAAAGGTAGTAAAAATAGTTCCTTTTTTAGATAGCGGAGCCTATCAATTACAAGACGATACTGGTAGTATTTGGGTATTTACCAAAAATAGTCTTCCCGCTGAAGGCGATCGCTTGGTTGTTAAAGGTGAAATTCAGTATCAAAAAATTACTCAGCCCGATCGAGAGTTAGGGGAATTTTATCTCAAAGAGATAGAGCAACTTGAGGGAGAAGACTATGATTAGAGAAAACTGGGAGTATTATGTCAATAGGGGGAGTACGCATAGTATTGGTGGAACCTGCAGGGGCTCTTAATGTAGGTTCGGTGGCACGTATAATGAAAAATATGGGATTGGGTCAATTAGTTTTGGTCAAACCCCAGTGCGATCGCCATAGCGAACAAGCTCGACTAATGGCAGTCCATGCAGTAGATATTTTAGAACGAGCTAGGCAAGTAGACACAATGACTGAAGCTTTACAGGGATGTCATCGAGCGATCGCTACTACTGCTCGCAGTCGTTCTTTACCCACTCAGTTAGAATCTCCTAGAGTAGCTTTACCCTGGCTATTAGAAGAAAATATAACATCGGCGCTTATTTTTGGTCCAGAAGAGCGCGGATTGAGTAATTTAGAACTGAATTACGCTCAAAAATTTGTTTGTATTCCCGCTAATCCAGAATACCCTTCTTTGAATTTAGCTCAAGCAGTGGCGGTTTGCGCTTACGAGTTATATCAAGCCAATCTACAGCAAGTAGATCTACAATCTTCTACTCCACCTTCTATTACAAATGCTCCTCTAGATATCTTAGAAGGCTACTACGAGCATTTAGAACAGGTTTTACTAGAAATAGATTATCTTTATCCTCATACAGCAGCAGCGCGGATGGAAAAATTTCGCCGCATATATAACCGAGCTAATCTTAGCTCAGAAGAAGTGGCAATGCTGCGAGGAATTCTTAAAAAAATGCAGTTGGCGATCGCTCTAAAAAATCCTTGAACAGTCAAAAGTCAAAAGTAATAAAAGCTTCTCTGATTTTTAAAAATGTTGAGAAACAGCTAAGATCGTGCTGAGGGGAATTATCAGAATTTTATGACAAAAAAAGCTCTGCTATTGATCAATCGTCGATCGCGTCAGGGTCAGCAAAACTTCGCTAAAGCAGTTGAAATCTTATACGATCTTGATTTTGAGTTGTTAACTGTACCGGCTAAAAATTCAAAGCAACTTCGATCGAAAGTTCTCAAGCACGGCAAAGATGTAGATATGGTAATTGTAGGGGGTGGCGATGGCACTCTCAACGCAGTTGTTGACAGTCTAGTAAAGCTACAACTACCATTAGGTATTTTACCTTTAGGTACAGCTAACGATTTAGCTCGTACTCTATCTATTCCTACCACCATTCCCGAAGCTTGTCAGGTAATTGCCGATGGTAAGCTAAAGTATATTGACTTGGGTTGGGTCAATGGCAAGCATTTTTTTAATGTAGCCAGTCTGGGACTCAGTGTGGGAATTACTAAGAATCTTTCTCGCGACTTAAAGCGTCGTTGGGGAGTTTTTGCTTATGCCCTTTCTGCAATACAAGCAATAGGACAAACTCGTCCTTTTTCAGCAGAGATTAAAATAAAAGACGAATCGATAACAGTTAATACCATTCAAATAGCGATCGGTAATGGACGCTATTACGGAGGTGGGATGGCAATAGTTGAAGATGCAGCGATCGACGACCAAAGATTAGATTTATATAGCATTGAGTTACAACATTGGTGGCAGATTTTTCCACTCATACAGACTCTAAAAACAGGACAACACGATCGGTTATCTTGGGTAAGAACTCTTCACGGTGAAGAAATCGAAATACATACCAGCAAACCTCGTACTGTCAACACCGATGGTGAATTAACTGTTTCTACTCCTGCTAAATTTAAAGTCATTCCTCGCGCTTTGGGAGTGTTGAGTCCCACTGGCAATTAAATATTGTTAAGTTTTATTGACTTGAAAAAAAGACTATGGGAGAAATATGGAAGCGAGCGACTAGTTTTTGAATATCCTCGACAGTAAGTTGACGCTGACCATTCAAAATTTCTGAAACAATCGATTGATTTTTAAAAATAGTAACTAAATCTTTCTCTTGGAGATTAAATTCTTCTATCAAAACTTTCAATAAATCTACTCCATAAATATCGGGAATAGGATAATTTTGTTTTTCGTATTCAGACACTAGTAATCCTAACAAGTGCAAGTAGTCTTGTTGGTCTGGTGTGAGATTGGCGCGATCGAGCAAAGAATCGATAATTTCTTGGGTCGCATTTAATTCTTCTTCCGAAGTAATTGGTCTTGGAGGAAAAGTTTTAATTAATTCAAAATAGTTTTCAGGTATACCAAGAGTCTTGTTTCCAGTCTTCTTTATCATATTCTGCATGAGTTAGAACATAACGAATATAAACTTTTTGATATTTATAATCTACAAGAGTAATTAATCGATATTTGTTACCACCGACGTTAAAAACAGTGGAATTTCCCACTAAATCTGCTGAGGGAAACACTTGACGCAATTGAGGAAAGCTTTGCCAATTAGCTTTACTGGTAATTTTATACCATAGTTGGAGACTAGGTTGAGCTAAAGAATGCTTTTCCCAAAAATCTTTAAGTCTTTTTCGAGTAATTACATGCACTATCGGTTATTAGTAAGTTATATTATCATAAATTAACCTTCCTGTTTTATCGATATAGTCCAATTTATCGTCAATTTCAACGAGTGGTAATCCTTTATAAAATTCGCAACTAACGAAATTGAACTGAGGTTTAATGACTATCTTGTTTTATGTCAGAAATAGGAAGTCAGAAGTCAGAAGTTTTTTTAGCAATAATTTTTGTTTTTGACTTTCTATTTTTGGACTTCAAATCGGGGTTTAAAACCCCCACTATAATCTTTGATTTAGTGGTCTACAATTAGTGGCG
>JASJDA010000123.1 GCA_030065755.1 Prochloraceae cyanobacterium
GTCAATTTTTCGACGGCGGCAATCAAAAACAGTTGCTGCTATGGCGATACGCAAGCGTATCGCCATAGCTCCCCCTTATCTACTAAACCGTTTAGTTTTTAGAGGTCAAACTCCCTAGATTAGCAGAATTAAAAAATCAAGACAAAAAAGCGCACCGCCCGCGCCGAGGTCTCCTCGGCGTAAGGACGGAGCAAGAAGGAGAAATTGATCTAAGATATTTCGACGAAAGTGGATTTTCTTTAATACCTTGTGTTCCTTATGCATGGCGACCGCTCTTCTTATTTATAATAAGGAAGTCCTCATAAAACCGATAACCTATCCTGCTAACCAATAACTTGACGATAAGGACTTTCTTATTATAAATAAAAGATTTGTAGGGCAAGAAAAAAAGCAACAAATTATTTTAAAAAACTCTAAAAGTAAAAGAATAAACGTTTTGGGATTAATGAATTGTAAGCTCGATATTGATTATGAAATAATTGCTGAAAAAGTTGATAGTGAAACCATTATTAATTTCTTTGATAAATTTAGTAATAATTTAAAGAAAAAAACAGTGGTAGTCATGGATCGAGCCTCAATTCATACTAGTGACGCTATAATGGAAAAGTTAGAAAAATGGTCACAAAAAAACTTAGAAATATTTTGGTTGCCAACTTATTCCCCAAAGCTTAATTCAATTGAAATTCTTGGGAAATTTATTAAATATGAATGGATTGAAGTTGATGCTTATAATAGCTGGAAAACCTTAATGAAATATCTGAAAAAAGTCCTAGATAATTTAGGCAGTAAATATGTCATCAATTTTGTTTAACCATTTATACAAATAATTTTGTCTAGGTACTTACAACTTTCCACTCTGATTGGGGCAGTTGTTGAGTTTTGACCCCTATAACTTGTCCTGATTCCACGCACAGGTCTTGAGCGCCTTCGACCATAAACATAAGTACCAGCGTAAGTGGGATTGTGTAAAATAGCCGTAATCCGGCTGTGATTAACTGGCCCCCAATGTAGTGTCCCCACCTCTCCTGGTCGCCAGATTCGCCTCGGAAAACTCAGATCGTGTGTGGCAAAATATTGCATTACCTTGTAAGCTGTTCCACTGAAGCGAAACTGTTCAAAGACCAAACTGATAGCAGCCACAACACTTTCATCGGGGCCGAAAACCAGCTGACCATCAATATCATAAACATAACCTGTAGGAGGAGTACAACGGAGTTCTCCTTTGAGAGCTTTATTCAGCGAGCGCTCCCTGTAGCCGTAGTCCCATCCCGTGCAGTTGTGTATGACTCCAAGTACCCTTAAACCCTAACAAGACTCGATCGTTAAAATCGTTAGGATTATAAATGCCGTCGTGGTCAATAATCAAGGTATCAGTTAAAGCACAGATATCTAAAAGTTTATGCCAATCGGCTTGGGAGCGAGATAAGCGGGAAGCTTCGTCGGGCTAAAACTGCTCCCACTTTTCCTAAACTAACTGCTGCCATAAGTTTATGGAAGTCTTCTCGACCTGAAGTCGTTTGACCACTTTGGCCTAAATCGCTGTCAAGAATTTCTATTTGACTTATTTCCCATCCGAGAGATTTGGCACGGTCAGCGCTCGGCGTATTGTCGTTGTGTGCTTTCACGATTATACTCCACTTGGTAGCTAGTAGACTGCCTCAAATAAACATAAGCGTAACGGGATAAATGGGTCGAACTGATTTTATTGTTCATTAGTTTGACCTCCCTTTTTTGCTTTGACAATTGCTTGAGTATCGAGGATTTTGGAAACCAACCTCGCTGTCAGATTGATTAATCGTTGACGGCGAGGGCAAGATTTCTGGTAGAAGATTTGACTGGATTTTGAACTGTTTCGTCATTAATTTTCTGATTGTCAACTGTTTTAAGTTGTTGACAATTAGAAGCTTTTTTAGGGGTGTGAGTCGAGAGTTTTTCTACCAACTGGCTCAACGGCAACAGCTTTTGGGGGTCAAACAACGGCTTATTTGACTCTGGGCCACAAGGAGTTGAGGAAGTATTTTCCCACAAAGTCAGGAAGAAAGCCAGATGACCTAATTATTGAAAAGGTAACAGGAGACTTAAGTCAAGAATGGATTTCCGACTGGTTCAATGACCTATTTGATGAAATTGAATGGGAAATCTATGGATAATTCACTTGTTTTGATTAGTGCTTATGACAAAAGTCATGTTTCTGAGGAGCCGTATGAGGTGAAAGTCTCACGTACGGTTTTGAAGACGAGCAGGAGGGGTGACTCTCTTGCTTAGTTTAATAAATACCATCATACTCCTGTTTCTCACTCCTATCGAGATTGAAGGCGATCGCCTTCTCCCGTCGCGGTCGGGAGCGATCGCCGCGCAGGTTCTCAGCAATTCTCATTTTGACCAGGAATCTGTCTAAGCTGCAAAAACTGGAACCAGGCAACAGGATTTTCGAGGCGACTTATTAGTAAGTATTATCAATAATTTGTATGAAATTTCCAAAATGAGAATTGCTGTTAAACTTCAGGGTAGCCTTCTTTAAAGCATATAGGAAAACTTCGCGGCATTCATGGCGAAGAAGCTTAAATTCACGGTTGTTACACCGAACGGTAATATGGTAGCAAAACCCTGGTTTTAATTGGCGGGGTGTTCTCGGCATCCTTTTATTAAACTCGAAAATGATTAAAATCCTCCATCTTTCAGACATCCACATGGGTAGCGGGTTCTCCCACGGTAAAATTAATCCAGAAACGGGTTTGAATACGCGATTGGAAGATTTTGTCAAAAGTTTGAGCAAATGTATCGATCGTGCCCTCGGACAAAGCCCAGACCATCCTAACAGCGATCCAGTGGATCTAGTTTTATTCGGTGGGGATGCTTTCCCCGATGCTACTCCTCCACCTTTCGTTCAAGATGCTTTTGCCAATCAGTTTCGTCGCTTAGCAGATGCGAATATTCCCACAATTTTATTAGTAGGAAACCACGACCTACATTCCCAGAGTAATGGAGGGGCTAGTCTGTGTATATATCGTACTCTAGCAGTTCCAGGATTTATTGTAGGGGATCAATTAAACACTCACCGCATCACAACTCCTAATGGAGACATACAAGTAATTACTCTACCTTGGCTGACTCGATCGACTCTGCTAACTCGAAAAGAAACAGAAGGTTTATCTTTAGCAGAGGTGAACCAGTTATTAATTGAACGGCTTCAACCAGTTATAGAAGGAGAAATTCGCCGTCGCGACCCAGAAATACCTACAGTGTTACTCGCTCACCTAATGGCCGATCGTGCTAATTTTGGAGCAGAACGTCTCTTAGCGGTAGGTAAAGGCTTCACAATTCCTTCCTCGATGTTAATACGCCCTGAATTTGATTATGTAGCTTTGGGTCACGTCCACAAACATCAAAACCTCAACCCTTCTAATAACCCTCCTGTAATTTATCCAGGTAGTATTGAAAGGGTAGATTTTTCTGAGGAGAAAGAAGATAAAGGTTACGTGCTGGTCAAAGTAGAAAAAAGCAAAGTGGAGTGGGAATTTTGTCCCTTGCTAGTCCGTCATTTTCGCACTATTGAAATAGATGTTTCCCAACAAGACGACCCCCAACAAGCAATATTAGCTGCGATCGCCAAACATAATATTAAAGGTGCGGTAGTGCGACTGATTTATAAACTCACTTCAGGGCAACTTGATTCGATCGATACAAACTCTCTTCACGAAGCCCTCAAAGAAGCGCACAGCCACACTGTCCGTCCGGAATTGATTAGTCAGCTAGCCCGTCCTCGCCTACCTGAATTGGGTTTAGGTGGTAGTCTAGATCCTATAGAAGCACTTTCTACCTATTTGAACAATAGAGAGGATCTCAAAGAGATTTCTGCTGATATGATTGAAGCAGCACAAACTCTTCTCGACACCAAATTACCTTTAATTTAAATTGTCGATCGCCCTTATTCCCCATATGCCATTCAATAGTCTTACCAAATTTTTTAGTCTGAGACCATAGTATATTTATAGACTCTTTAAAATAGTTGACATAAAAATCGGCAAAAATACGGATATTCTATTCTTGCTATAGGTTGTAAATTAGTAGATGAGGAAATAGCGATCGCAAATCACACAAATGAAAGTCCCTTTAATCGAGCGTTTAAATAATAAATTTAAAGCTTGCAAAACATCACAAAAAAACAGCATAGTAAATATATATACTTCTGACAATAAGTCGTGGACTATTTATGTTCGTTTAGGAAGAATTGTTTGGGCAACTGGAGGCACCCATAGATTCAGAAGATGGTATCGATTAATGGATCGATATTGCTCAAATATTGACTTGAAGACTATTCAAGCAGGAAATATTGTCGATTTTTTATGCGAATATTCTCTACTGAATGTATTATTAAATGAAGGAAAGATAGAAAGACCAAAAGCAATCTCTCTAATTGAAAACATCGTTATAGAGGTATTGTTTGAAATTTTGCAATCGGAATCTAAAATAATTCAAGTATCTTTAGAAGAGTGGGAACAGCAAAAATCCCAACAATTTAATAACCCGATCGTATATATTAATTCCGAAGTAACTTTAAAAAAATCCCAGGATTTATGGCAAGCTTGGTGTAATGTTAGTTTGGCTCATATTTCTCCCGATTTAGCTCTTTTATTAATAGAACCCGAACAACTAAAAAATTCAACTGATAGTAAAACATACCAAAAAATATCTGTTTTAGCTAATGGAAAGAAAACTTTAAGAGATTTAGCATTTATTACCAAGCAAGATTTACTCACTCTTACTCTTTTCTTTTTACCTTACGTTCAAAAGAATATAATTAAGTGGCAAGAAGTCCCTGATTTTGTCAGTCCTCTTCGCTTAATTAAGCGAAATAAATTAAAATCTAGCCAGACAAAAACTACTGCTTTAAAGAGAACAAATAAAGTAAATCAAAAGCTAATTTTTTGCGTAGATGACAGTCCTCAAGTATGTCATATAATGCAGCAAATTTTAACTGGTTCAGATTATAGATTTATTGACATACAAAAGCCTCTAGAAGTATTGCCAAAATTAATAGAACACAAACCTGACTTAG
Organism: Prochloraceae cyanobacterium; assembly: GCA_030065755.1. Lineage (GTDB taxonomy): Bacteria > Cyanobacteriota > Cyanobacteriia > Cyanobacteriales > JASJDA01 > JASJDA01. Next base: position 5,060 of record JASJDA010000123.1, read on the forward strand.
TTTTTCTAGACATAACAATGCCTATAACCAATGGCTATGAAATTTGCTCTCAAATTCGTAAAATTTCTAATTTTAAAGACATACCCATAGTAATTTTAACTAGTAACGATAGAATAGTAGACCGAGTCAGAGCCAAAATGGTTGGGGCTTCTGAGTTTCTAACTAAACCTATTGAATCAGAAAAAATACTGGCTGTAGCAAATAGATTGTTAAATACCAAATTTAAGGATATTGAAGAAAGCTACACTATGATCGAAATGCCAAGCTAATCAAAAACCACATCGAATTTCTGGTAGGGTTTAAAAAAGTGTGAAACTGGTAAAAGTATATTGCAAATCTCCGAACTCTCCAAATAATTTAGCTTGCTGCGATCGAAGTCCCATTCTAACCACTTACAGTATATTTCTGCTCTTCCGTCGTGGTTTTGAGAAATTAACTTGTAAACTCTGTATTTACGATTTTTTTCTCTCTTCCAATGGTCTTTTACTAACTTCAATTCCATTAATTTGAGCAGTTTATTAGCAGCTCCTATTGGGGTAGTAGTTTCTGAATTAATCGAAATGCCATAGAGTTGTTTGATCTGACTTAAAGGGAGGGGGGTAGAAATGAGTTCAAACCAAGATTTGAGACTTTTGTTACTAAAAAATTTATCTGGTTCTAAGAACATTTCGATCCGAAGCATTTTAAGACCGTTGACCTTTTTACTCAAAAGCCGCTTGTTCACGTCTGGTTTAAATGCTTTACCCGTTCTATTGGTTAGCTTGGCTAATTTATTAGCATCACTTTGTGCTAAGAATCGATCGCCAATAGTTAGATAGTAGTGAAGCAAAAGTTTCGAATACCAGCTTTTATCGTCTTTTTCTACCAAGTTGGGAGTAACTTCTACTCCGTAGCGAGAAGCGAGCTCTCCTTTTTTGAGAACTAACCGTTCGGCTTTGGTTAAAAAGTGCTTTTGGGAGAGGGTTTCTAATTGTTCTTTAGTTAAATCATCGCTACTAGCAACTTCGACGCAGTGGTCTCGATAACTGTCTTTGGAACAAGAGTAGATCTCTTCTTTGACTGCATTGACTTCTTCTTCTCTAACAACAGCGCAATTGTGGGGGACTATTTGATAGCCAGAAGATTCTAGTTTTTCTAAAATCGACTCTCGATAAGCGTGCATTCCCGCATTAACTAAAGCTGCTCTCATCACCCAAGTGGTTAAATGGGGATTTTGCCACGACCAGTCCATATTGTTAAAATCAATTATTCCCGCAGCTTCCAAACAAGCTATATTGGCTGTTGTTTTCTGGTGGGTGGAAGCGAGAAGTTTTTTGATATCGGTCGAGCCATTTCCCACAAAGTTGAGACCTTTCTGTTTTGCCCAAATATGGCGCGGTACGTCGTCTCTGAGCCTTTCTATTGCTTGACAGACAGCACTGACACTTTGTACTCCCCAAGCAATGCACCAAACTGAGTTAAAATGTTCTTTGATGTCTATACTGACACCTGTTTCGATCGTGGGACTGGCTATGACTACGTCGTATTGTTGAGCTAAAGTATCTAAATTCTTAATACAACCATAAGCAGAATGCTCTGGATCTGAAACTGATTCTGAATCTATTCTCAGGATATCTATTTTTCTTCCTATTCCTTTGAGTTGTTTGTGCAGATATCTTTCTAGGTTTTTCGTTCCCCATTTGCTTTCGTCTTTTTGACCCGAGGTATGAATTAATACTTTTTCTCCTTGCTTTATGGCATCCACTAAAGCTTTGACTAACCTTCGAGGATCTGTACCTTTATAGGTAATTAACTGCCTTTTGCCCTTATTGGGTTTATAGAGATTTTCTACTACCCAGGTTTTTATGGAGAAATCGGCTAAATTTTGGACGTATTTAATGGCGATCGGGGAAAGATTGGCATCGGCTAAGTAAACTTTACCTCCGGTGGCGAGGGATAATTTTATTAGGTCTCGTAAATTCTCTAAAACTAAGATTCGGTTGTTCCGCAAAGTTCCAGAATTGAGAGCGTGCCAAAATACCTGTTCGGCTTCGTCTATGATTATTGTCGCTCTTTCCCACTCTTCAGGGTCAAAATGGGCTTTAGAATGAGCGTGCAAGCTGTCGATACAAAGAGCTAAACTGGATTGACCCTTATCTAGCGACGGGCGTATTTCTTCAATGTGGTTGATTTTAAATCGATTCGCCAGTGCTTTAGCTAATTGTATTCGATGGGTTATGAGTATAACCTTTTTTCCTTCTGCTATTGCTTGTCGTACCCGTGCGGTTAACCAAGTCGATTTACCCGTATTTTGAGCCGATTTTATCCCAATTATTTGAGCGTCATGGGGGGGGATCAGTTCCTCTCCTAAATAGCGATCGTTAATGGTTTGGGAAACAAATCGAGAAATATCTAATATGTCTAATAATTTGAAGGTAGATAGGGGTTGACGATCGTTATAAACTTCTTTAAATACCTCTTTTCCACGAGCTACGATTAAATCGTCTACGCCTTTCTCTGGCTTTATCCAGCTAACAACTTTAACCCGACAGCCAAATTTCTCAAATAGTTTTCCAGTTAAGGAAATTGCTTCTTTGACATTCTTGCGAGTACTGGGTTTGGGGTCGTTGTCGAAGCAGAAATTAATCTCTCTTCCCTCGATCGCAAATGCCTTTAATTGGGGAATGAGGAAGGCTAAGCCAATTTTATTACCAAAGGAGTCTTTGGGCTGTCTGCGTCCGTTCCAGATGCCAGGTAAACCCAAGGCTACTATGCCAAAAGTTAACAGCGCTGCGGCTTTTTTGGCTCCCTCGGTAACCGTTAGGGGGATTTGGGGGTTAGATTTCACCCAAGACCAAAACCCTAGTGCTTCTCCTGTTTTTTCGTCACAAACGATCGAATCTGGCATCAATACGTTATTATATTTAGCGATTCTTTGCCAGATATGTAGGGGAATTCTGAGGGCGTAGATTTCGGTGGGTACGTTTCTTGGCGGCTCGTATTTGATTATTTTGGTTTTAGGCTTTTGGCTGAAGCTATTATATTCTCTATGTGAATCTTCAATGTAGCCTATGGGTCGATCGGGTTTAAATTGTCCCCAATCTGACGAAACTCCCTTGAGAACGTCAATGCCGCTACACCACCAGCCGCCATCATAACAGTGGGAGTATCGTTTTAACCATTGTTCCTTCAATCTCCCTTCATTACGACGTTCTTTGTCAACTATTGCGTAAAGAATATACTCTAAAGGGTCGAAGCCGTCAAGAGAAATGACGTTTAGTCTGGTGATATCGTCGTCAACACCGCTCGCGCGCCATTCTTCTAAGTCTTTTGGTCTTACGTGTTCTATTGAGTAGGATCTGCGATCGCTTCGCTGTTTATCAGAAGTCTTCATCAAGTCGGAAATAGGAGGTCTTCGATCGGGGGGAATAATATGATAGCGATCTTTGCTCAATGGATAATTAGTAGATTTTTGATCTTCAATTACTCCCCCCACTCCTCACATCTTCCCACACAGAAATCTTTGTCCTTGTTGCAAAATGTCATTCAATCAGTTATCAGTTATCAGGTTTTAAATCAAGATTCAAGTTCCAATTATAGGAGTATTAAAAACCTACGAGCGATTGCCAAAGGGGTTTAAACCAAAAAATGTAACGATATCACGCCCGTGCAGACCGATGGTTTATTTCTTTTAAGCTGGAAATAGAGCCAGAATCTACTAAGAAAATTACTCTTGACGTGGGAGTAGATTTAGGGATAAAAAATCTAGCTACTCTATCAACTGGAGAAGTAATAGAAGGAGCCAAAAGTTATAAAAAACTAGAACAAAAACTAAGGAGATTACAAAGAGATGTAATTTTGTCTAATTTTTAGATAGGGGAAACACCATGCAACATGATTGGAAAAGTTTAGAAGCAGGTTTATTTTTCATTATCGGCACTGGTAGATGTGGTACAACACTATTACAGTCGATGTTATCCGAACACTCGCAGATTTTGGTTCCGCGAGAAGTTGGATTTTTCACCAATTTGGAGCCCGCAATTCATTTCAGCGATCCTCTACCAGACCGCCAGATTGATGATTATCTCCGCTATTGCACTCAATATTGGTGGTGGTCGTCGTTGGAGATCGATAGCGATCTTTTCTGCGAGGCAGTGCGGGGAGGTATGAGCTCAGCGCGGGAGATTTTTTTATGGATGCTTTGGCAACTATCAGTGGGGAGCGGCAAGGTCAAAATCGGAGAGAAAACAATTGGTGATTGGCAAAAAGTCGATCGTATTCTTGAGTTGTTTCCAAAAGCTAAGTTTATTCATATCTATCGAGACCCCCGCGATGTTGTTGTTTCTCTTTTGAGTCAACAGTGGTGGTCAGCTAAATCGGTGATGCCTACTGCGATGTACTGTCGTCAAGTTCTTGAGACTCTCAAAAAGGTCGAACAGTATCTAGGACAGAAGCAGTTTCTCAAAGTGCAGTACGAAAAGTTGGTGAGGCAGCCCGAATCAGAGTTGAGTAGGATCTGTGCCTTTCTTGGGGAAGAATTTGAGTTGAGAATGCTACGCTTTTACGAGCGAAAAGAGCTTGGCTATGTAGATGCAGAAGCACAGTGGAAAGATCTGACCCTCAAGCCACTAACTAAAGAGAGAATAGGAATATACCGAGAGCAACTAACGAATCAGGAAATTTGGACAGTGGAACGGATCTTAGGCAAGCTGCTGATGAAGTATGGCTACGATTCAGACCCAGAAGTTTCTCAACGCCGCGACTGGTTGATTGTCAATGTGGCTGAACGGATTAAGTGGGGGCTGAAGTGCTTCTTAATCGGAGGTTCACAGAAATTTATAGACGAACAGCCCGTGATTAATAAGCTATCAGAACATTTCTAATTCATGAGAAGAAAGGGGCTGAAAATCTCACTTTTACGATCGAGTTAGTCTTACATTTCACGTGCGATCGCTATATATGAGGATTTATATGAGATTTTTATGAGATTTATGTGATTAATAATTTTTTTGAGCTAGGTAACATAATAATATAATAGATAATCAACAAGCTTTTTCAGGACGCTAATAATTCAAGTCCATTTGAGCATTCCCTAGATAAATCTCTTTTACGTCCCGATCGCGAGGTAAAAACAGATACAAGCAAAATGGAAGAAGTTACTCGCTCACACCACATTGTGGTTAGCCGCTGAGATTTGTTTAAGCTTTCTGGGACTCGATGACCTAGCACATGGAGAGCGAGTTTATTTTTGAAAAAAAATGTAATAGTGAATCTATCTTAAAGGTAGGTGAAAAATGGCTTTAGATCGTCTCAAGCTTACTAATTCTGACTCTTCTAAATTCACCAAAAAGGTTGAACCTCCAGTGAGTCAAAAAGTTATACGCTGTCATTTAGTACGACAATGGAACTGTTCCGAGGATAATTATCCCCACTGCGTTTCTCAATGGGTTAAGGAGTGCTATGAGGTTTCAGAAGTGCAATCTGAGGTGCAAAAATAAGCGAAATCTGTTCCTAAACTATTAATGTTCAGAAGTTAAATTAAGTCAAACCTGGTGCGGGGAGTGTGAATGTTCCTGGAACAATAAAGTCTGGTGTTTGAATCTCTGGATTTTTTTTCAATAACTTATTAACTTTTTGACGAATCTCCACAATGTCCGATCGAGTGATTTGATTTTTACGGGTATTCTCTTGCGAGAAATGAGAACCACTCTGAGAATCCTTTTCAAATACTTTGCAGGCATCGACCACTTCAGTAATAGGTATGGCACATTTTTCAAAAATTAAGGTGACAATTTGGTGTGGTTCTGCAACTAAATCTTCATAGCGAATGGCACAAGTAGGAATTCTTTGTTTGTAAAGTAATAGATAACGCTCCATTACAGATAGCCACAAAGTTGTATATAAATCAATGCAGTTTTTAAAGTCTATATAATTGGCATAATCGTTAAGCAAAGGAATAAATCTACTGGGATAAGAGACGAAAAGGTTAGTTATGGGAAGAATAGAGGGAGCAGGATTCAGAAACTTTTCAAGTGGTTTGCCTCGTATAACTAAATCCCATTGCTTCCATCTACTGTCTAAATCTATGTTGGCTTCGATTGTCGGTAGTAGCTCATTAACAAACGGAAAAGCACGCATATAGGATTTGACCGTATCTTCTGCATTACGGTATAAGAAAATAACTTTAGCATAAGGCACTAAGAGGTTTATTAAATCTCCCAAGTGAATACAAAAACTACGCAACTTAATCGCACAAAATAAATATTCTTGTCGTCCCATTTTTTTTCTCAAAAAAGCCAGACAAAATCCGAGCAATTCTGTTATTCGATCGTCATTGCTTCCATCGGGAGAGCGCATTCCAACAAGTTGAGAAAAAACATCTGGTTCTGACAAACTGAGAACTGAATCGACTTGGTTAAATACTTTGCTCAGCAAAGTAGAGCCACAACGCCCTACAGAATAAATAATTATTATTTCTTTGATAGGTTCTATTGACCTTGCCAATTGGCGTAATTCTTTAAAAGGAACTGCGAATAATCTTTGAGCATATTCATATTGAGCTTGGTAGAAAAAGGGAGGTTGTGAAATGTCAATATCTAAAGGAGTTTCTACAAAAATTGCTCTTTGTTTCTGAGGATCTAAGCAATATAAACTGACATTGGATTTGTTAATAATAGTTTGAGGATTAATAGCCTCTCCTTCTACATATTCAAAATCTTCCAATTTCGCGATTAAATCGGTCGGAGTTCGATTTTTGCTTTGAATGTGAAGAATTTTAGAAATCATTTCAATTGTCTTTAATATGATGCTTTTTCATGTCTCATTTGCAAACGCTATATTCACGATCGATTAGCTTAAAGCCGTATCAAATAATATCATTACCACAAACCCAATTGTTAATCCAAAGCTGGCAACTCGAGCGGAAGCCTTGTCGATCGAGTAAGGAATAATTTTACCAATAACGATAAATATTATCGCTCCCGCCGCTAAAGCCATTCCCCAAGGTAATAACAATTGTGTATAACTAATAATCACAGCTCCAATAATTCCCCCCATAGGTTCAATAAGACCCGTAAGAAATGAAAACCCTAAAGCAATTACCTTAGAATATCCTAAGCTGAGAATAGCTTGAGCTATTATTAATCCCTCTGGCATGTGTTCTAGGCTAATTCCAGTAAATAATACACTAGCATCATTCAGATTGATTCCTTCAAACCCTATTCCCACTGCTAGTCCCTCTGGGAAATTGTGTAAGAAAATAGCCAGAATAAATAACAAATTCTGTTGAAAATTTCTGTTCGTTACTCTTTCTGCGCTTTGGTAAAAATGTTCTTCCTGAAAGTAACGACGAACAATTCCCAATAAAATTGCGCCCCATATCATTATGACTGCGAAGATTGCCAAAAAGTTATGGTTTGAGTGTCCTAAGTTACCAGCAGCTTCTAACCCTGGCACAATCAATGAAAATCCGGTTTCTGCGAGCATCATTCCAGCTCCTAATCCTAAGAGCATATCACTCCACTCAAAGAAGAATTTGTTAGCAAACAAGATCGGTATTGCTCCAATCCCCATACTCAAACCGATCGTTAAACTGGCTATTACACCAACAGGTATTGTTTCCATTTACTATCGACCTTAAGAGCTTTAAATTAAATCAAAGTCGTAATGACTTCATTTTAATTTAAAGTATACTCATAATGACTTCGACTTAGCAAGTGGCGTTCAGTTTTCTCTCAACAACAAGGGGACGATCGCAGTGAGAAATTAATTCAAGGGGAGTCCTTTTGCGGCAACTGATTTGCTTTCTTGATAACTTAACTGCTATATAAGAACTTACTGAATGTAAATTATTTTTTTCGGTGATGTCGTGAATAATATCAGTTTACGAGATGTTCCTGACGAACTTTTACAACAAATTAAAAGTTTAGCTAAGCAAGAGAATCGCTCGACCAACCAACAAATTATAGCTATGCTGCAGCAAGCGGTGTGGCTAAAGCGAAGACCTTCGTCCGATATCTTACTACAAATCGATCGCACCAGGGAGACAATTGCCGACAGGGAAGGAGTATTACTCGATTCGACAGTAGAGATTAGAGGCGATCGAGAACGCTAATGTTATTAGTTATCGACAGTAGTGTAGTTGCTAAGTGGTTCTTTGCGGAGTCATTAACCGAGCAAGCCTTGATAATACGAGAAGATTGGGTTGCGCAAAAAATAGACCTAATTGCTCCAGAAATCCTGATTTCAGAAGTCAGTAATATTGTCTGGAAAAAACAAAAAACTGGTTTAATTACCCAACAAGAAGGTTCGGCGATCGTCGCTAACTTGTTAGCACTCCAATTGCCTACTGTCTCAATCGAGCCTATTTTACCTTTTGCTCATAGTTTAGCAACAACTTTCGATCTTACTGTTTACGACTCTGTCTATTTGGCCTTATCTCAATCAATGGGAACCAAATTTATTACTGCTGATTTGCGCTTATATAACGCTCTTGCTAGCAAGTTAAGTCATATCGAATATTTAGGCAATTATTAAATTTATTATTGCTAATAGTATGGGGAAATAATCTGAAATGGAATTGAATCTTGGATGGCAAAACTTTTATCGCGAAATCGAGCGACCAGACGAGCAAATAAATTTAGCTAAAGCTGCTCTTTTTTACGCTCGCTCGGAATATCCTAATCTCGATATAGAAGAATATCTCAACGCGATCGATACTATGGCAGAAGAATTGAGAGATCGTTTACCTGAAACCCGATATCCTCTCAAAGTAATTCAAACCATCAATCAATACTTGTTTGAAGATTTAGGATTTAAGGGGAATACCAGCGATTACTACAACCCAAGTAATAGCTTTCTCAATGAAGTAATCGATCGCCGCACTGGTATTCCCATCAGTCTTTCTGTAGTTTATCTAGAAATTGCTACGCGTCTGGAATTTCCCATGGTAGGAATTGGAATGCCAGGACATTTTCTCATTCGTCCTGATTTTGAAGGTGCAGCTATTTTTGTCGATGTTTTTAATCGCGGAGAAGTATTGTTCGAGCAAGATTGTGAAGATAGACTTCAACAAATTTATCAACGACAAGTTAAACTAGAGCAACGTTTTTTAGCACCCGTTAGTAACAGGCAAATTTTAGCCCGAATGCTCGCGAATCTAAAACACATTTACTTAAAGCTGAACCAATTTGCTAAAGCTTTAGAGACGATCGAAGCTATTCTCATGCTATTTCCGCAAAATCCCCAAGAAATTCGAGATAGAGGTCTGGTTTACTATCAGTTGCGACAGTTACCAAAGGCTTGTCAAGATTTAGAATTTTATTTGGCAATGCTTCCTAATGCTGAAGATTCCCATACAATTCGCCAATTACTGCAAAAAATCCAATAGGCTAGTCAAATAAATCAAGAAAAAACAGTGTTTTTTAGTGTTATTATTCCTACTTATAACCGCAAACCAATTTTAGAAAAGTGTTTGAGAGCTTTAGAAAATCAGCACTTAAAAGACGATCGGATTAGTGGCTATGAAGTAGTTGTGGTAGATGACGGCTCTACTGACGGTACTTTAGAATGGTTGGCAGCAAACAGCCAAGACTTTACCCACACAAAGATGCTTTCTCAAGAGCATCTCGGGCCTGCTGCAGCCAGAAATTTGGGAGTAGAACATTCTCGCGGTGATATAATTGTCTTTATAGATAGCGATTTAGTAGTAACAGAAAATTTCCTTCAAGCCCATGCAGATAAATTGAAAGAAGGAGAAAAAAAAATAGGCAGCGATCGCCTGTTTACTTACGGGTGGGTAATAAATACTTCTAACTTTGACAATCCTAGTTCAGAACAGTATAAGATTACTGATTTTTCTGCAGCTTATTTTGCTACAGGAAATGTAGCGATCGCTCGTAAATGGTTAAAACTTGCAGGAGGTTTCGATACTGGCTTTCAACTTTATGGTTGGGAAGATTTAGAATTAGGGGTTCGCCTCAAAAAACTAGGACTCAAACTGATAAAATGTCCGGCTGCACTGGGTTATCACTGGCATCCTCCTTTTAGTTTAGAACAAATTCCCGCTTTGATTGAAAAAGAAATTCAACGAGGAAAAATGGGTTTACTTTTTTATCAAAAACATCCTACCTGGGAAGTAAGGATGATGATTCAAATGACTTGGTTGCATCGCTTGCTGTGGGACATTCTTTCAATAGGAGGGAGGTTAAATGAGCGAACAATGGCACCATTATTGCAATGGCTCGTAGATCGGGGTAAGCTTCAATTGGCAGTACAAATTTCCCGTATTTTTCTCAACTGGTACAACGTCAGGGGAGTTTACTCTTCGCTAAAATCGGAAGTGAAAGCAAGTAGCAGACGGGGGAAAACAATCAATTACTAACAACTAAACAATGTCAAATCTTTCATGAAATATCTTTAGCCATTAATTACTATCTATTAACAGCAAATTGTTTTAACAAGAATTAATATATAGCGGATGAATCTGCCACCTATTTCTGAATTATCTCTTTATAAACTAACTCAAGAATTTTCACCTCCCTTGCCTAGCATATTTGTAAGTGGCGGGACAATTAAATCTTTAGTAAATAACGCAATCGAGCTTCTCATTCAACAGCAATTGTCTGCAAAAATTTGGGCGAAACTGCCACCTACCCAAAGTTGGAACAGAGAAATTGCGCGATATCAGCAGCAACAATCTAGGGACGTAATTTACCTGTGTATTGATAAAGATGCTAGTAGTTTATCTTCCTCATCTTCAAATCGCTCGGCATCTAAAATAATTCCTATTGAATTAGAAACAAGTTCTCAAGCTCTAAAACAGGAATACTTCTTCTTAATTTTATCCTCTCAATTTTGTTTTCTCATACTCGCTCAGCAGCAAAAAGTTCCCAGAAAAAATATTGTTAATGGTGAAGCAAATCGAGATTTAAAGATGGTATGTACTTCTAATTCTATTTTAATTCAAAAAATTTTAGCAGGTATCAAATCCACAATCTCTCCATATTGTCAAGAATTTGTCCGTAATGAAGAAATTACCTTTTCCTCCTCTGTTGATTCTGCATTGCTGGAAAATTTATTACTCAAACAAATAGAAGTTACCCAAAAACTAGAGCCTAATTCCAACTCCAATCTGATCTTTTCTGAAACTATTACAGCTAATTTTTTAGGCAATTGGGTGCAGGAGGTACAACAACCTCTAACAAATATGAAAACTGCTATGCGCCTGTTAGAATCTGCTCAGCTCAAAAGAAATCAACGACAGCGCTATTTAGAATTGCTCGATCGAGAGTGCGCTCGTCAAAACTCTCTCATTGATGGTTTGCTCGAATTGGTTCAATTAGATCGCTTTTCTCAAGAAAAGACCTCTCTGCAATTTGTAGGATTAGAAGAGCTGATCCCCAGTATTGTTAGTACTTATCAGCCTCTTGCTACCGAACGAGGCATACAGCTAGGATACACTATTGCTCGCAGTTTTCCGCCCCTATCCTGTCCTAGCAACTGGCTGAGACAAATTATTCTGCACCTACTAAATAACAGCCTAAAGTACACGCTTTCCGAGGGAAAAGTGTCTGTTTTTGCTGCGGTAAAAAAAGAATTTGTCCAGATTGTAGTTAAGGACACTGGTATAGGAATTGAAAATAGCGATTTACCTAAAATTTTTGCTCCCTTTTTTCGGGGAAAAAATGCGAACTGCAGCGATCGTCCTGGTGCTGGTTTAGGTTTGACAATTGTCAAGCAAATTCTCGATCGCTGTAAAGGTAAAATTTTTGTCACCAGCGAAGTAGGTATAGGCTCTAATTTTACAGTGTTACTTCCAACTATGTTCGAGGGATCTGATATCTGAATTGGGGGTTCCCAAGGGTAGAAAAATGGTCAACACTTCGCCGTGTTTGGGACTATTGCGTATAATTAGCTTGCCCCCTAAAGTGTGAAATATATTTTTAGTTACTTCCATATTCAGACTCAAACTTCCAGTTTCTGGCTCAAACATGAGTAAATGACCTATAGATTTAAATGGGTAAGTTTTGCGTGCTTGTTCTGACAGCAGTTGGAGTTTGAGTTGATTTCCAGCAGTAGTTACCCTAACTTGAATTTTGCCCCCATTTGGCAAACTCCGAGTCATATTTTCCATCAAACCGGTTAAAATTCGATCGAGCATTTCTGGGTCGCTAATTACTTGAGGCAGTTTTTTGGGAAGGATGAAATCAAGGACCACATTACGTCGCTTTGCTTGTTTTTGCCAACAGGGTATACTTTGATGAAAAACTTGCTCCAAAGAGATAGGTATCAACTCTACTTGTTTTGTTGGAGGGGATTTGGTTTCGAGTTCTGCAGCGCGGAAAATTAATTCCATGCGGTTAATTTGCTCGGTACATTCTCGATCGATTAGTTCTAGACGTTTAATTATTTCGGGGGTTAAGTGACGGCGACGTTTGAGCAGCAATCGAGTTAAAGTACGGATTGTAGTAAGAGGGGTGCGCACTTCATGAGTTAATGCTTGTAGTAGTTGTGCTTCTGGTGGTTCCCTAATTGCTCCCTCGACTAAAGGTAAGTGCGGTTCTGAAAAATCTACTTCCCGAGGGGCAGTTTTTTTCTGCTCGGATAATTTGAGGACTTGGTTGTTTTTTTCATTAGCAATGGCGCAAGAAACAGCTTCTACAGAACGAGTTTTTCTAGCTTCAGTTGCCAGTAAATCTGGTAGATTTTTTAGCAATTGTCCGCTAAAATTCATCACGATTCGGTAATTTGGCTCTACGGGAGTAAATTGCTCCACTAAAGCATCCAAACGATCGAGTTGGTGGTGATTTACCAATAACAAACGCCCTCGCAAAGTATTCCAAGCCTGTTGAATTGTTTCTGGTTCAAAGGAAAATTGAAAAGCTAGCTTACCTGTAGAATCTTCACCCAATACCATTAACAAACTAAAAGTAGAGGTAAACGCCAGACAAAACCATTCTTCAGCAATTGGATCTTTAGGTAATAAGGGTAGTTCGGCTATAGAAGAAGCAATCTCTTCTGCTTTTACTTGTGGAGATCCCGATCGCTTACAGGGCATCAGCGCTAGACTTTTAAAAGCTTCAGGGGTAAAAGTGCCTCTCTCAAAACGGGAAATTAAAGAAATATTGCTCAAAATAGGAGCAGGCCCAGATAAAATAAGTCCTTGGTAGCGCTGTTCCTCCGATTTAGTAGTATCAATAATATTTAATAATAAATCTTCTAAAGCCCCGATCGCGCTAAACCATTCCCCTCTAGCAATAGATGTAGCTGCAGCCGAGCTGTAGCACGTTTCCTGAGTTTGAGGTCGGCGGACTTCGGCTCCAGTCCCATTACTACGATTAAAAATATCACTTAGTCTTTGTAATAATAAATTAGGCACAAAAATCAACCCCCCCCTCAAACAGCAACTAACTAAAACTCCTACCAAGTCTAGGTAGTATTAACATCAACGCAGTAATTTAATATAATCTTTCTTTGACAATCCGATCGTAGCGGTAGTAGCTACCGTTGTGTAACAGTAGAACCGAACTAATAATTCGCAATCTCCGTTAGTTGTTAGGGGGACTTGAGCCAATTTTGCGATCGAAACAAGCTAAAATGCATGTATAGCAAGCATTTGACTTTCAGATAACTGCAACAGATGAGGTCCTACACTGATACCGAAGTATACAGCGTAGGAGTATCTCGCGGCTAACAAAAGTTCTAAGTGTATAGGCAAGAAAGGCTAAGATAGATAATAGCAATGATGACAATTAATAACAAAAGAATTTTTTCAGACAAAGTCGTCCCCGCCCAAAAATCTCTATGAGCGATATACTGACTTTTTGGGAAAGATAAAAACTGAGGAATTAAGTAGATAGTCATAAGAAACTTTATTCAAGTTTATGTGAAAAACTCTAGCATTTTTTTTATTTTTGTCAAGACGATCGCTGTAGGGGTTCCCTATTTGAATAAAAATAGAATTGTAGAGAAAGCAGCCAATTTTCTCTAGATTAATGAAAAAAAATATTAAACAATATCACGTTTAGTCAAAACTAAGATACACTTTAATATTTTTTTTAGATTTTGCGATAAAATTAACGGCATTAGAGCAAATCGAGGATATTCTTTGATGTTAAACTCCTCCACTCTCCAGAAAATCTGGTCTTTAATTGAGATAACTTCTACTCAAACAATACTTGGTAAAAGCGACAGAGAGCTTGTTCTTTACCTACTAAGACAATTAGAAAATAAGCACGACCTTAATTTACAAGAGTATGACAGTGCTACAGATTATATTTACTCAAAAATGACACTAATTCGAGATTTAGCTGATTCGCGAGAGCTAGTTGCATTGTGACAACAAAAGAAGTGTCATGAAGAATACAATCACTAATCTGGTTTTTAGTTATCGTTTTAATGGTCTATAAATTGTGTGTGAGGAGAAAATGGTCAAATGTTTAAGAGTCGAAACAAGGCGAGACTCCTTAAATACTTGACCATAAACATTTTTTCTTATTTATTGACAAAGAATAGGGACCCTCAGTATGAGCTACCGCGACTTAAGAAGTGCGTGGTTTTCGCTCCTTCAAAAAAAAAGATTGATAGGTTTCATTTATTCTCTTTTACCAGCATCGATCGCTTTTTAATTACTTGGAACGATAAATGTTTGAGATTTTTTGAGATATCGATTTCCTAGGTTAACACTAATATCCGACCCACCAGCTACAGCTATTTCGAGATTACCATTTTTTTGACAGGATAAAGGAACTATATAAGCATTAGCTATTTTTTGCGTAGTATCTGGTTGAATCAGTCCTGGTCTGATTCCATTTTGACGGGTATAAGCGAGAGATAGATCGAAACGAGGTTCGTAGACAAATCCTCCACATTTTAGAGTATAAAAACCACCTGTTTGTTCGCGATCGCTATTATTAGTAACGGTACTTTCAATAAATAACAAGTATCTCGGTTCTTTTAAAACAGAAACATCGTAAAGTTGGTTTTGAGTAGAATCAATGAATTCTGTCCTAAACAAAATTTTATCCAGTTTGGAGGTAACTCGATCTTTCTCATATACAGTTTGAGAATTATTACTGAAGTCGTAATCTAATTGAGAATATTCTGGATAAGTAACCCTTTGTTGTTTTTGAGCTTCGGCAATTTCTCGAGCGTCTTTTCTGACAAAATTGGTCTGGTAATCTGAAGTGAGAGGGATATATATATTAGCGCGATCGATAGAAACTTCTAATTCATCAGAATAACAAGAATTAGGAATAATAAATGCTTTTATATCTTTCTTGGTTTGGTTAGCTAGAATTTGAGAAAAAGAATTTATCCCTTTGTCTTCTCGATAGCTTCTTTGCAAGTCCGCGTAGTTAGTTATTTTTTTGCCATTGCAATCGATCGATAAGCTGTGAGGAAACTCATTTCGACTGCTATTGTTAGTGTATTGAAGCTCTAGTATGAGTAAATGAGAAGGTTCTTTATAAATAGAACTGTCATAGAGCTTATTAATAGATTGAGCTGCATACTTTTCTGTTATTATTGCTTTATCTATTTTATAAGTAATAGAATCCTGGTTAGTTGAGATTGGCTTGTCTTTTAGAAAATCGTATTCTATTTTGGCAAACTCTTTTATATTGTCAGCAGCTATTTCTGCTTTTTCGATTTGTTTTGTTGGAGTTTTTTCTGTAGAATCAACTTCGGTGGTATCCGTATTTAAGGATTTTTCCTCTGGTGGATTTTCTTCTATATTACTAGGAGTAGACGAACTACAGCTAGCCAAAGCGATCGATAATAAAACTGCATTTAATCTAGAAAAAGCATTGATTTTAAGAGGTAAATATTTCATTTTGGTTTTCCCTTATTCATACTACTGCAATTAACCTGCGATCTCAAAGATATCCGCGTAGCAGCAAGCCAGGAGCGAGATCGAGAACTTAACAAAAAAGTTTCACTGTACTCGATTTACTATATTAGCGAATAAAGGCTGATTACTTCACCAAACTAGGTCGGACTCAAGATTGATAGTTATGTGTTTTTTATCGTCGGGAATTGCAGTAATGCAGGCACATATGGAACTTCCGTCATCTAATTCTACTTCGCAAGCATGACACGAACCCATCAAACAGCCAGTAGGAATAAATACACCTGCTCTTTCTGCTACTTCTAACATGGATTCTCCTGGTTCTGCGTCAATTGTTATGTCATCTGGTAGAAATCGAATTTTAATAGCCATTTTTTATTTTTAATTTTTACTAGTTTTATCGAGCGCAAAAAAGAACATCGCAACTCGACAAAAGGAATTTTAACAAAGCGATCGCGTCACTATATTAATTATAGTTTTCCAAAAATCTCAATGATTTTTTCTATTGAAAATTCAATTCTGTAGCATCAGAAATATTATAAATTTCTGCCCCATTTTCCCTACGAATCATTCTTTTTCCCAGACGGGGAAAATCAGCAATTTCCACATCTAGATTTTCTCCACCCATTAAATATACTAATTCCTCGTCAAAGGGATTGCGAAGGTGATGGGCTACGGAAGGAGTAGGAAAACCCATAAAATCTCCAGCCTCTACCTCGAATTCTTCCCCGTCGATCTCTGCAATACCTCGACCAGAAATAATATATACCCATTCCTCTTCCCGAAGGTGGGAATGGTAAATAAAAGATTCTTTTCCTGGTGGAATTTTAACTAAATTAATTCCTGCGCGCTTCAATCCTACTAACCTACTAATTTGAGTTCCTTTAATCAGGGAGTTGGGATTTAAAGGATGAGAGAAGCTAAATTCTTTTTCTGCAATTTCAGCAGCCCGTAAAAGAAGGGGTTTTGGGGACGACACGATTTATCTCGATATTGTAACTAGAAAACTAATAATCAGTAAGGCTAACACAAACGCTAACCCTTTGTTTCTTTGACACCAAAGCTTAAATCCCTCAATACCCCCAGGACTTTTGTAAACAGGGGGAGTTAGCTGTTGCTCTTGAGTTTCAAGATAATTTTGGTATAGAGTGCAGGTTTGAGCGTAGGGACGTTGGGGATAGTTACAGCTATCATCTTCGTGATAAGTGCAACTATCGCATAAAAAAGTCTCTCCCTCAGCACGATGCAGGGGAATCCCTGGATGACCAAAAGCTTTGAGAGTAGTACGACAATAAGGACACTTAACTGCTTGAGAATCGACACGTTGAGCGCATCTGGGACAATTGGACATCGCCAAATAAGCTAAATTACTATTACAAGTTTAATTGTAGCGAGTGGCAATCTAGGGGAACTTGCGAAGTTGATATTCTTTGCTTTCAATTAACTCATACTTATTTTCTCCCACAGCCACAGCAAACTTCTGTTCGGTTGCGTCTAAAATATCCAGGGGAACAGCTTTCCACAATTGACGAGTTTCCCAGCGAATAACTATTATTACTTCTTCAGGTACCTTCGGACTAATCCAAACTTCTTTCCCGAGAAAACCTGGGTAACTAGCGATCGCAGGTGTCCAAATTTCAGCATCTTTTTGGATAAACTTTTCCCTCAACTCGGGGTCAACTAAAAATTTTAAGTATTCAAGTACCATATCGATTCGATCGCGTTGTTTTAATTTTCTTCATGTTAAGCTTACCTTTAACCTTTGAACAAAATGTTGAGCGCAGTAAAAAGCAGCTATTGTAGAAACCAAGGAGTAACTGGGCAATAAAAATGGTCGGGATTGTAATTGTATCTCATAGTGCCAAGCTAGCGGAGGGAGTGCAGGAATTAGCAACACAAATGGTTTCAGTAACAGTACCGATCTCCACTGCTGCTGGAATTGACGACCCAGAAAATCCTTTTGGTACTGATGCAATGCAAGTACAAGAAGCTATTATGTCCGTATATAGCGACGATGGCGTAGTGGTATTAATGGACTTGGGAAGTGCCGTACTAAGTGCCGAGATGGCGATAGAATTGCTGCCAGAACAGATGAAGTCAAATGTAAAATTGTGTTCTGCGCCTTTAGTAGAAGGAACCCTCGCAGCAGTAGTACAAGCAGCAGCAGGAGCAAAGATCGATCGCATTATTGCTGAAGCACTAGCAGCTATCAAAATAAAAGCCTTTCAGTTGTCAGAAGCGGAGATAGAGATAAAAGAAGACAGCAAAGATATCGAAAAGATCGCAAAATCCCCCGAAAAAATCGAGAAAATTCGCCTCAGCGTTACAAACACCCTAGGAATTCACGCTCGTCCAGCAGCCAAATTTGTTACTAAAGCAGCTCAATTTCAATCTCAGATTACTTTAGAAAATTTGACAAAAAAAAGCGATCTAGTCAACGCTAAAAGTATTAATCAGGTAATTACTTTAGGTGTTCTTCGAGGAGATGAAATAGAAATTACAGCAGTAGGGGAAGACGGTCGATCGGCTATTGAAGCTTTGCAGCAGTTAGTAGAAGATAGTTTTGGTGAAGATAAGGAAATAGAAAAGCCCAAAAGTGACTCTAAAGAAGCTTCATCAGATGTTTCCAGCTCTTCAATAGCAGGTTTTCCAGCTTCTCCAGGTATCGCTATTGGCTCGGTAATTCCCTATCAACCTCTAATTCCAGAAGTAGTCGCTCAAAAAATAGAAAATTCTCAACAAGAATGGGAAAATTTACAACTTGCCATACAAACTGCTAAAGGAGAAATTGAAAAACTAGCTTCAAAAGACGATACGGGGATATTTGAAGCACATTTGCTCTTTTTAGAAGATCCTGCTTGGATCGATCGCGCCAGAAAACTAATTTTCGAGTCAAATTATTCTGCAGCTGTGGCTTGGAAACTAATAATAGAAGACACGATCGCTGCTTACCAATCTTTAGAAGACCCTTACTTACAAAATCGCGTCACCGACGTTACAGATGTCGGAATGAGAGTAGTGCGACTGCTTCTAGGTGTCGATCGTCCGTCCATTGACTTACCTCAACCTGGAATTTTGGTGGCTTACGAT